>NZ_JBFMHW010000003.1:0-415929 GCF_040754745.1 Pseudomonas sp. SB113 | reverse complement strand
GCTGCCGAGCGCAAGCGAGGCTGCGTTGCGGTGTGTCAGATACACCGCTGACGCAGCCTCGCTTGCGCTCGGCAGCTGCTACGGGGGGCTTCATGCCATGGGTGGGAGGGCCTTCGCGCCCAACTCCGCCGACAGCCGTGCTGCGACCTGCTTGATCACAGGGATCAGCTCGGCCATTTTCTCCAGCGGCATATAGGGCACGGTACTGGCGATGCTGATGCCGGCGACGATTCGCCGGCTGGCATCGCGCACCGGTGCCGCCACGCAACGGATCGACGGTTCGTTGTCTTCCAGGTCGAACGCATAACCGCCCACCACATACTCACGCATGCGCTGCTCGAACTGCGCCCAGGATTGTTCTGGATGCTGCGGCCATTGCAGGTTTTTCCCACCCGCCGGCAGGCTGGTCTCGTACAAACGCTGCCACTCTTGCACCGAGTCATCCAGCAGCATCGCCTTGCCCACGCCCGTGCGCGCCAACGGCATGCGATGGCCGACCCGCGAGCGCATTTCCGGACCGTTGCGGCCAGGGTTCTTGTGCAGGTAAAGCACGTCGTCGTATTCGCGAATGGCCAGGTGGATAGTGTCGCCGGTCAATGCCGACAACTCATCCAGGTACGGCACCGCCAAGGTCACCAATGGCAGCTCTTCGCGGGCCTGAAACCCCAGCTCGATCAACTTCGGCCCCAACAGGTAACCGACTTGCGGCACCACGCGCAGGTAACGCTCTTCCACCAGGCAGCTGGCAAGACGGTGAGTAGTGCTGCGGGTGGTGCCGATGCGCCTGGCGATCTCTTTCAGATCCCGCGCACCGGCCGCCACCGCCTGCACGACGCCCAGGCCACGCAGCAGGGTCTGGGTGCCGGTCGGGGCTGCGTCTTTGACGGGGGTGTGGGCGTTTTCCTGCATATCGGGCCTATAGGTATGAAAGCGGGGCATTATGGCAAATACCGCCCCTCAATACAGTGGAGATCCAAATGTGGGAGGTGTTCGGTCTAGCGTTGCTTCATGCGGTCGATGATGACCGCCAGCAACAGGATCGAGCCGCGGATCACGTACTGGTAGAAGGTATCGATATTCTTCAGGTTCATCGCGTTCTCGATGATCGCCAGGATCAACACCCCGGCAATCACATGGCGGATCATGCCGATGCCGCCGCTCAGCGATACGCCACCCAGCACGCAGGCGGAAATCACTGTCAGCTCGAACCCCTGGCCGATCATCGGCTGGCCCGAGGTCATGCGCGAAGCGAGGATCACCCCGGCCAACGCGCCGATCAAGCCGTGCACGGCAAAGATGATGATCTTGGTGCGATCAACGTTCACCCCCGCCAGCAACGCCGCTTCCTGGTTCCCCCCGATCGCCATGGTGTTGCGCCCATAGGTGGTGTAGTTCAGCAGCCAGCCAAAAAACACAAAGCACAACACAGTGATGATGATCGGCACCGGCACGCCCAGCAGTTGGCCGTTACCGAACACAAAGAAATCCTCGTTCATCACCCCCACCGCTTTGCCGTTGGAGAAGATGTAGGCCAGGCCGCGCACGATCTGCATGGTCGCCAACGTCGCGATCAACGCATTGATTCGCAGCTTGGCAATGACAATGCCGTTGATCAGCCCTACCACCAAGCCCATGGCCAATGCGGCCGATACACCCAACACCACGCTGTCGGTGTCGCGAATCACGATCCCCGCCACCACACCGGCGCAGGCGATCACCGAGCCCACCGACAAGTCGAAGTGCCCCGACGCCAGGCAGAACAACATGGTGCACGCGGCGATGCCCACGGTGGAAATCGCCAGGCCCAGGCCACGCATGTTCAACGGCGAGAGGAAGTTGTCGATAAACAGCGCGCTGAGCACAAAGATGCCCAATGCCGCCAACAGCATCACCCAGTCATCGAGAAACTTGCGCTGGTTGAAACCCGGCCAGAAGCCCTTTGCAGTTTTTACCTGAGACATGCCTACACCCTCTTATTCTTCAAGCCCGCGAACGCGGGAGTGCCAGTTGCAGCAGGCGTGCTTCATCCGCTTGATCGCGGCTCAGTTCGCCGGTCAGGGCGCCTTCGCTCATCACCAGGATACGATCGGAGATGCCCATCACTTCCATCAGGTCGCTGGACACCACGATCACCGCAATGCCGCTGGCGGCCAGGTTATGAATGATCTGGTAGATCTCCGACTTGGCGCCGATGTCGATGCCGCGAGTCGGTTCGTCGAGCAGCAACACCTTCATCGGCATCGACAGCCAGCGGCCAAGAATGGCTTTCTGCTGATTGCCGCCGGACAGGTACATGATTTTCTGTTCAGCGTTGGGCGTTTTGACTTTCATTGCCTTGATCTGCTGGTCGGCATTGCCCTTCTCCCAGCCATCGCGCAGCAACCAGCCGAACGAAGAGTGGGCTCCACGCGCGCTGATATTGATGTTCTCGGCGACGCTTGAGAGCGGAATGATGCCTTCCTTCTTGCGGTCTTCCGGGCACAGCAGTACACCGGCGGCGATGGCGTCGCGAGGTGAGCGCAGTTGCAGGGCCTCCCCGCATAACTCAAGGCTGCCGGCACTGGCGCGCTCCAAACCGCTGAGCAAACGGAACAACTCCGTGCGCCCTGCCCCCACCAAGCCGAACAGGCCGAGGATTTCGCCTTTGCGCACGTCAAAACTGACCGGCTCACGCAAACCCGGCCCCAACAAACCATCGACCTTGAGCGCCACCTCGCCGTGCTCGCGCGGGCGGTAGTCGTAGATGTCCTGGATGTCGCGACCGACCATGCAGGTCACCAACTGGTCGTGGGTCAACGCACTCATGTCGTCGAAGGTGCGCACATAGCGGCCGTCCTTGAACACCGTGACCGCGTTGCAGATGCGGAACACCTCTTCCATGCGGTGCGAGACGTAGAGCACCACTTTGCCCTCGTCGCGCAGGCGCGTGATGATCGCCATCAAGCGGTCGATCTCCCGCGCCGAGAGGCTGCTGGTCGGTTCGTCGAAGGCAATCACATGGGCGCCACGGGACAGCGCCTTGGCGATTTCCACCAGTTGGCGCTGGCCCAGGGACAGGCGCCCGAGCTTCTCGTCCGGATCTATTTCATCGGCCAGGCCCTTGAGGCATGCCAGCGCCTGCTTGCGCAGCAGGCCACGGTTGACCACGCCAAAGCGCGTCGGCAGATGCCCGAGGAACAGGTTTTCTGCCACGGTCATTTCCGGCACCAGATGCAGCTCCTGGTGAATCACCGCGACACCGCTGGCGATGCTGTCGGCGGCGGATTTGAATGCCATGGTCTGCTCGCCGATGTGCACCGTGCCGCTGCTGGGGATGTAGGCGCCGCCGAGAATTTTCAGCAGCGTCGACTTACCGGCGCCGTTCTCGCCCATCAGCGCGTGTACCGAATGCGGCCGCGCTTCAAAGCTGATCTGCGCCAGGGCCTTGACCCCGGGAAACTCCTTGCCGATGCCATTGAAACGCAGGGCCGCGCCGGTCATTTCCACAGCCCGATCTTGGTCAGTTCTTCCTGGAAGTTGGCGCGGGTGATCAGGGTCACTTCGTCCATGGCCGTGTATTTAGGCGGCTCAGTGCCCTTGGTGACCCACTCGTACATCATCAGTGCAGTGTTGTAGCCCTCGATGTGCGGGCTCGGCAGCATCGAGCCGAAGAAGCCGCTGTTGGCTTTTTTCAATTCGCCGATGGCGTCGGTGCCATTGATGCCGATGCCGATCACATTGGCGGCGGCGAAACCGGCGCTTTCGGTGGCGCGCACGCCGCCGAGCACGGTGTTGTCATTCATGCCGCCGATGATCAGGTTTTTCGCGCCGCTGGGCAGCTTGACCAGGGCCGAGTTGGTGGCGTCCATGCTGCCGGGAACGTCGAGGGTTTTCAGCGCCGCCGTCAGAATGTGGTCCTTGGGAATGCCGGCTTCTTCCAGGGATTTGATCGAGCCGTCGGTGCGTTTCTTACCGGTGTCGAGTTCATTGAAGGTGTTGATCACCGCGTAGGTGTCCTTCCAGTCCCAACCGCGTTTTTTTGCTTCGGCAGCCATGGCCGCGCCCTGTTTCTGGCCCACTTCAAACGCGGCCATGCCCAGGTACGGCACGTCCTCCATGAAGTTGCCTTTGGCGTCGACAAAGCGGTCATCCACGGCAATCACTTTCAAGCCGTTGGCCTTGGCCTTGGCGACGATGGCCGGGCCCAGGGACACGTCCGGCGGGCAGATCACAAAGCCCTTGGCGCCGTTGGCGGCCAGGCTGTCGATGGCCGAGAGGGTTTTCTCGCCATCGGGCACGGCGATCTTGATCACGGTAAAGCCATGCTCCTTGCCGGCTTTTTCCGCGAAGGCCCACTCGGTCTGGAACCAGGGCTCTTCGGCCTGCTTGACCAGGAAACCGATCTTCACTTCTTCGGCGCTGGCCAGTGTGCTGAGGCCGCTTAATGCGATGGCAGCGGCGAGAACGCGTATTCCTTTTTTCATGAACGGCACCTCTTGTTGTTATTGGGAGTGGCAAGTTCTAGTCGTGGTACATCACCGACCGCCCGCCATCGATCATCAGGCAGGTGGCATTGATAAAGGGCGCTTCGTCGGTCGCCAGGAACAGCGCCGTCATTGCCACCTCGACCGGCTGGCCGATGCGCTTGGGCGGGTGCAGGTCGAACGCGCGCTGACGCTCGGCGTGGGGATCGGGGAAACCGTTCCAGTAGTCGACGTTGAGCTGGGTTTCGATATAGCCCGGGGCGATGGCATTCACGCGGATGCCCTTGGGCGCGTATTCGATGCCAAGGGCGCGGGTAAGGCCGAGCAGGCCGTGCTTGGCCACGGGGTAAGGGAAGCAGCCGGGAACGATGTGGCTGGAATGGGTGGAGGCGATGTTGATGATGTTGCCGATGCCCTGCTCGATCATGTGCGGCAACACCGTGCGGCAGCCGTACCAGGCGCCGTCGAGGTCGATGGCGAAGCAACGGCGCCAGTCTTCGTCGCTCATCGCCAGCGGGTCGCGGAACACATTGACCCCAGCGCAGTTGACCAGCACATCCACCCGGCCGAAGCGCTCAACAGCCACATTGACCAACGCCAGCCATTGCTCCTTGGAGGTGATGTCGACGGGTTGGGCGTAGATCTCGGCGCCGCGTTCGCGCCAGTGGGCGGCGACTTTCTCGACCTTTTCACCCTGTATATCGGCGATCACCAGGCGCGCCTGCTGGGCCTGGAAACACGCGACGATCGCCTCACCAATGCCTTGTGCGGCGCCGGTGATGATCACCACCTTGTTCTTCAGCCGCTCGCCGTAGGTTGGCTCGGGCACGGCGGGTAATGACAACGGTTGGGCCTGCATCGCTTCACCTGTTTTATTTTTGGTAGTGAGTGCTGATGCAGACGACTATAAACCCATCATTTGAAATATCTCAATATATAAATTTGCATCCCATATAGTGAGCAAAATCAAAAAATAATGTGGGAGGGGGCTTGCTCCCGATAGCGGCACGTCAGCTACAAATAGGCTGACTGATTCACCGCTATCGGGAGCAAGCCCCCTCCCACATTTGATCTACAGTGCTGTCAAAAAGAGGGCTTCAGCCGAGGGCGAAGTCCCGCAGCGAATCACCTTCCATGCGATAGCGCACCCACTCTTCCTGAGGCTGGGCACCGATGGATTTGTAAAAGGCAATCGCCGGCTCGTTCCAGTCCAGCACGCTCCATTCGAAGCGGGCGCAACCGTTATCAAAGGCAATCTTCGCCAAGTGGCGCAACAACTTCTTGCCCGCTCCGCCGCCACGTTGTTCAGGGTTGATATACAGGTCTTCCAAGTACAGGCAGTTGCTGCCCAGCCAAGTGGAATAGCTGAAAAAGAACACCGCAAAACCAATCGGCAAACCATCCCGCAAGCAGATCAGGCCATGGGCGGTGGCGCCCTCGCTGAACAGGCTGCGCTGAATGTCCGCCACGCTGGCGATCACTTCATGCCGGGCTTTCTCGTATTCGGCGAGTTCGGTGATGAAAGTCAGGATCTGCGCAGCATCGCTGGGCACGGCGGGGCGAATCTCGATGGTCATGGGCGAGCCTTGGGCAATTTCAAAACACACATACTAAGGCGCTTTGATGACTGATTGCAGTGCAATTTCGTGGGCTGCCACCTTACTCCGGCCAGCAGTAATGCAAGCACCAGCAACCATAGAACAAACTCAATCAGCGTGCATGGTAAACAAAGGGCCATAAATCCAACCACCTCCAGGCGGCCCCATGCACTCCAAATCCCCGGTGAGCAATCCGTTGTTTGCCTTGTTCTGTCTTGCCAGCTTCCTGCTGTCGCTGTCTTACGGCTCGACCTTTTTGTTGTCATTGCTGATTCATGCACGGGGTGGCAACGAACACGACGCCGGCAGTGTGATCTCCACCGCAATGCTCAGCACTTTTGTCGCGGTGTTGCTTTCCGGTCATTTGGCCGATGCGTTGGGGGCGGCGCGGGCCGTTGCGGGGATGGGTGTATTGCTGGTGGTGGCATGCCTGGGCTTTGCATTGATGCCGGGATTTGGCGAGGGCCTGATGCTGTTCGGATTGTCCCTGGGACTTGGCTGGGGCGTGTTCTATACCTTGGGCCCGATTATCGTGGCCATGCTGGTGGAGCCCCGACAACGGGCCAAATATTTTGCGTTGCTGTCGGGCAGCATGATGAGCGGCATCGGTGCAGGGCCGTTACTGGGACGGGCCGCCAATACGCTGGGCCTGCCCCTGACCAGCGCCTTCTACATTGCCGCGCTGGCCAGCCTGGTCGGGGTGCTGGTGTTCTGGCACTTGGGTACGGCGCTCAAGCGCCACGCGACGGCGCCGGTGTCGAAAATATCCTGGGGAGCCTGTCGCCGCGTGCTGTCCTCACGAGCGGTGTTTGCGATTGTCATGGTGGGCCTCGGCGGGTGCGTGTTTGGTGGTTTGTCTTCGTTCCAGACCAGCTACGCCGCGGCCCACGGCCTGGATTATTCGCTGTTCTTCGCCGGGTTCGTGAGTGCGGCCATTACCAGTCGCCTGCTGATCGCTGGCTACGTGGTCAAGCGTGATGCCTATGTGGCCGCCTGTGTGCTGTCCGGGGTGATGCTGGGGTCGATCCTGCTGTTTGCCTTTGGGGTCAGCGGCAGCGCCAGCTACCTGTTGGCGGCCGTGACCTTGGGCATCGGTTATGGCCTGACGTATTCGGTGATCAACGGGCTGGTGGCCAACGAGGCGCCCGCCGGCACTACGTCCCAGGCGCTGCTGTTGTTCAGCCTGGCGTATTTTGTCGGGGTATTCGGCTTTCCCTGGCTGGCGGGCTGGATCATCGTCGAGTTCGGCCTGCCGGCGCTGATGCTGAGCGTACTGGCCGTGGCCTTGGGCAATTGGTTGATCAGCCTGGCGCGCCTGGCTTGGCGTCGAGCGGCGTCACACAAAATCTTACAGGTGCGCTGATACCGTTCGTCGTCATCAAGGCACGATCGGCAAACGGCGGCTGACCAATAGAGGGTAAGGACATTAATCCCAGGGAGACACCCTCATGAAGCATTCCAAGTTTGCTGCCCTCGCCCTCACCGGTCTGTTGTCTGCCGCGTCGCTGAGCGTCTTTGCTGCCAGCTCGTCCACCGGACCGACCGATCCAACACCTGACGCCACCACCGAGTCCCAGAAATCCATGGGCACCGGCCTCGACACCAATGGCGGCGCGATTATCCAACCCGGTGCCGACCCTCGCACCCAGGGCAATGACACCCAACGCCAGGCTCCGGCTGCCGTCGGCAACGGCAAAATGGGCCCGGCGATCAATCAACCCAACATCAACAAGGGCGACGACTCGAACGTCCCTGGCGCGCCGAAACAGCCTGCCCCTTGAGCCGTAGATAGCAAGACCGACACCCGACCATTTCCCAGTGAAGAGGTACGCATGAACGTCGATAGAAACCTTGAGAAAGAAGTCCTCACCCGCCTGTTGCACGCCCACCCGCAAGGCTTGGGCAAGGAAGTGCTGGACAACTACCGTGGTGAAAAGGAGGTCGCCAGTGTGTTGGCGTTTCTACAGGATCGCGGGCTCATCAAGGATGGGCATGTGACCACCGACGACGCCGGTGAATACTCGCTGAATTTGCCGATCAAGTTGACGGCGTCGGGTGTGGACGAGGCGCGCAAGCTCGAAGGTGAGACGCGCCAGTAGCCCTCATGCAAAACCACATGTGGGAGGGGCGGTGTGACCGCCCCTCCTGCATTTTTGTCCGCGTTTATTCAGTAAGTAATGCGTCGACCTCGGCGGTGCCTGGGGAAGTTGCCGGCCCCCAACGTGTCACCGCCAGGGCTGCCGCGGCGTTCGCCCGCTGTGCTGCCGCAGCTGGTTTCAAACCAGCCGCCAACCCCGCGATAAACACTCCCGCATGCGCATCCCCCGCGCCATTACTGTCCACCGCCTGCACCTTGAAGCCGGGTACATGCTCGATCTGCCCCGCACGCCCCACCCAGCAGCCATTCGGCCCGTCGCGCACCACCAGCAACGTCTCGGCGGGCAGGTACTGATTGAGCGCGGGCAATGCGGCGGCGATGTTCGCCGCGCCGGTGAACGCCAACGCTTCAGGGCCATTGCTGGTCCAGATGTCGATACGTGGTAACAGCGCACGCATCAAGGCCGATTCCGGCGCCTTGACCAACGGACCGGGGTCGAACACCACCACGATTTGCCGTGGCAGTGCCAGCAGCCAGTCGATCAGCGGCTGGGCCTTGCCCTCCAGGAGCAGGCTGTAGCCACTGACATACACGTAGTCATCCGGATGCGGCACAACGTTGGCGAGGTCCTCGGCACTCAGTTCACCCTCGGCGCCGATATGGGAAATAAACGTGCGCTCGGTGGTGGCCTCGGTCAGGGACACACATAGGCCGGTGTCCTTGCCGTCGCTGGCGGCCAGGGCCATTTCAATGCCCTCGGCCTGCATCGCCGCGCGGGCCAGGTCGCCGAAGCGGCCATTGCCGTGACGGCCCAGATAGACCACCGGCAACCCATTGCGCCGCGCCGCCGCCATCACATTGAAGCCCCCGCCGGCTTCGAAGCTGGCGGACTTGGCCAGCACGTCGCCGCCAGTCGCGGGCAAGGTGTCGAGGGCCATGACCAGGTCGACGATGACCTGGCCGGTGTGCAGCAATCTAGACATTGGGATTCTCGACTAACGCCGGACGACGGTCAGCCGCGCCGCCCAGTAGCGCATATATCCCACCGGCGACCAGGAAGGTGACGATCCAGCCCAGGCCGTTATGGCCGAGCCAGGAGTCGGACAACGGCCCGGCGAACCAGATGTTCTCGGCGGTGGTGCCGATGGTGGTGAAGCTGAAACCCAGCACGATGGCCACGGCCCAGGCGCCGAATGCACGCCATTCCACACCGCCGCGATACCAGTAGGCGCTGCTTGGGCTCACGTCCAGCAGGTCCTTGGGGCTGTAGTAGTGACGATGGATCAGGTCGACCACGAAGATCCCGACCCACGCGGTGATCGGCACCGCCAGCAACGAGATGAAGGTGATGAATGGGCCGTAGAAACTGTCGGCGATCAGCATGAAGTAGATGGAACCGGCGAAGATCGCCACGATATCGACGATCACCGCATGCACGCGTTTGACCTTCAGGCCAAGGGTCAAGGTGGTCAGGCCGGCCGAATACACCGACAGGTTGTTCGACAGCAACAGCCCGCCAAACGCGGTAATCAGGTACGGCACTGCCATCCAGGTCGGCAGCATGTCGCGGATCGCAATGATCGGGTCAGTGGCCGAGGCCAGGTCATTGTTGCCCACCGACAACAGGCCGCCGAGGGTGATCAGCAACACCAGCGGAATCCCCGCGCCAAATGCGGCCGACGCCACCAGGCGCACCGCAGTGACGCTGCGGTGCTGGTAGCGCGACATGTCGGCACCGGCGTTGGCCCAGCCAATCCCGGTACCGGCGGCCATGGTGCCGACGCCGATGATCATCGCGCTCAGCGGTGCCGGGGTGGCGTTGAACACCGCGCTCCAATCGATGGTGGCGCAAAGGAAACCACCTACCAGGATGTTCAACGCACCGAACACGTAGGTGGCCCACTTCTGGATCACCAGCAACGTGGCGTGGCCCAGCCCCGAGACCGCCAAGGTCAGCAGCACGAAAATACCGATGAAGATCAGGGTGAGGAGCGGTGCGCTTTTCGCCTCGACCGCAGAGCCAAACAGGATCGAGCACAACGACAACAACACGAACGCAGCCGTGGTGGTGTTGACGGTTTCCCAGCCCAGGCGCGACATCAATGACACCAGCGTCGGGCCGATATTGCCGCGCACGCCGAAGATGGCGCGAGACAAGGTCAGGCTCGGCGCACGGCCGCGGCGACCGGCGATGGAGATGATGCCCACCACGGCGAACGAGCCGGCAGCACCGAGGATCGCGACGATGATCGCCTGCCAGATGGCCAGGCCGCGAAACGCCACGAGCGTAGCGCCGAGGGGCAAGCCGAGGATGCTGATGTTAGCGGCGAACCACACCCAGAACAGTTGCAGCGGATGGCCGTTGCACTCGCCTTCAGGGACCGGTTCGATACCACGTGTTTCCAATTGTCCGGCGCTTTGGCCGGCAGAGGGGGTGCTCATGAGGGGGTACTCCTGATGCCTGTATTGTTGTGGTTGTGGCAGATATGCAAGTTGAATCGGTATCGCGGTCTTCCTGACTCAGCGCAATTGGAGCAACCCTTGGACCAGCGGCTGTAGATCCAGGCCATTGACCTGCTTGACCTGTTCAATCATTGATTCGGGCCAGCACTGCAGGCCGAGACAGGCACCCAGCATCGCGCCGAGAATCGCGGCAATCGTGTCGGTATCGCCGCCCAGGCTCGCGGCCAGGCACAGGGCTTCGAACGCGTTCATGGCACCCACCGCCACCTGCTGGGCGAGGGCAAACGACACCACCACCGACTCCTGGGAGGCGACGGAGGTGCCGATCAATTCGTACAGCAGATCGGCGAACAGGGCCTTGTCGCCACTGTCGACGCTCAAGGTGCGCGCCCAGCTGATACGGGTGGACATGCGCCCGCCGGCAATCCAATGACCATGGCCTTCCGCCTGTTGAGCCACCTGAGTGCCGATATTCAAGGCTTCACCCAAGTCCACACCGTTGATGCCCGCAGACACCACCGCCGCCACTGCCGCTGCGCTGGAGATGCCCAGGGTGGTGTTGTGGGTGACCTGGCAGGCCTGGATCACCGCCTGGATAAATCGCGCCGGGTCGCCGACATCGGCGGCGATCCCCACTGGAGTGATGCGCATGGCGGCGCCATTGGTGGTGCCGTAGCGCCCGGATTCTTCCGGGGTATGGCCGCTGAGGATCATGTCGATTGCACGCTTGGTCGATGGACCGAGCAGATCCTGGGAGCCCTTGGCGCGCATCACCGCTTCCCAATCGATCAGGCGCTGGGCGAGCACGGTGGGTTCGATCCTGCCTTTGCCCTCGACCAGCAACTCACCGACCAGGATCGCTTGCTCAGTGTCATCGGTAATGGAGCCTGCCGGCATATTGGGCGCGATGGGTTGGTCGGCGTCAGCATCTTCCAGGCCGGTAATGGCACCGAAGCGCTGTTGCACTTGCTCACGGCTCAGGGACTGGGTGGGCATGCCCAGGGCATCGCCCAACGCCAGGCCGTAGAAAGCGCCAAGGGCGCGGGTATTCGGGGTCATTTCGAAGATCCAAACTGCAGGTGCAGGCGAAAGTGCAGAGGGTCGAGCAGGCTTTCGACGTACTCCATGAAGCGCTCGCGGCGATCGTAGGTGGTGCGCGAGGCCTTGAGAAACACGGCACCTGCAGGTCGGCCAAGCAGCTCGGCGTCTTCATCGCTGAGGGGCTCGGCCCCGATCCATTGGTCACCTTCAGCACCGACGTAACCGTAGGCTGCCAGGGTGATGGTCAGGGAGTTGTCGATCAGGCCAACGCGCGGCAGGCTTTCCAGGCCACCGGACGCGGGCATCAGCGAGCGCTCGAGGGAAACGGCCGTGCCATCGGTCGTCCGTCGGCGGCGGTCGAGGGCGATAAATTGGTCGGTGCCGAACCGACTGAACAGATCGGGGCGCGTCACCGCTTCGAGGCGCAGGATGTCGGTGGTCACCAATGCCCCGGTGTCCGCCAAAGCCTGGGCCCAACCGCTGGTTTGATCGAGCGCCATGCCATCAAACGTGACGATGGAGCCGACGCCGCTCTGGGTCGCGATGTAATTGCGCCTTTTGAGTTCGGCGAGGGCTTCACGTAGCGTGCCGCGACTGACCGCAAACTCTTCAGCCAGTTGATGCTCGCCCGGCAACAGGAAACCGTCGGCCATCACCCCGCCCTCGATACGGCGGATGAGCTCGTCGACGACGCGTTTTTTCTTATCAAATCGAACATGTCTAATCATGTACAAATTGATAACCGAAAGCGGCCATTTGCAGCAAGCGAATTATTTCAGGGAGACGAAAAAAACCGCCCTCAAGGCTCCAGGCCGATGCGGAAAAACTCGCCGCCGCTCCAGACGCCAAGCCAGTTCTGACCGTTGATCGGACGGCTCACCGCCAACTCCACCAATTGGTAGAAAACGTTGCGATGCACAAGGGCTTCCAGGTTGGTGCGCACCCGCAAATAAGGCGAGGGCTCCTGGGTGACGGGGTCGATCACCACCCGCAGTGGATGCTCAATATCGGCTTCGATCTGCTCGTCGACGTTGGTGGTGAAACGCAGCACCTGGCTTTCGCCCTGCCCTTCGACTTCGAGGGTAATCGCGACAAAGGGTGCATCATCGACGGTGATGCCGACTTTTTCCACGGGGGTAATCAGAAAGTAATCATCACCATCGCGGCGAATGATATTAGAGAACAACTTGACCATCGGCTTACGCCCGATCGGCGTGCCCTGGTAGAACCAGGTGCCGTCGCGGGCGATGCGCATGTCGATGTTGCCGCAGAAATCCGGGTTCCACAGGTGCACCGGCGCCGGTCCCTTGCCTTTGGGCAGTTGGGCCAGCAGATCGTTGGCCTTGGCGGAATCGGTCATGGGGCTCTCCCTTTTTACGTGCTGGGCTTACTGATCACTCATGCCCAGCAGGCCCCGGGCGTACTGCGCCAGCGGGCGGGCAATCAGATCTTCAGGCTTGTTGTCGTGAAACGTCAGTAAACCGCCACGACTGCGAATACGTGCAGTATCAATCAAATACTGGGTGCTGGTCTCGATCAACATGATCTGTATCACCCCATTGTCCAGGCCAAGCCGGTCCAGCGCCTCTTGATCAGCCCATTCGTCGGCGTTGCCGATGCGGTCATCTGCCTTGGCGAAACGGCAGTACAGCAGGTAGTGGGCACCCGCCGCACGGGCTTCGGCCATCGCCTGTTCCAGGCCTTCCGGCTGACGAGCGCGGCGCACCATGGGAAAGTATTCGACGAAACCGTTGAAGGCTTCCTCGGCCACCACATTCGGTCGCGGGTAGGCGCTGCCGGGCGGTACGAAGGCGCCCTGGGCGATAAAGACAAAGGAGTCCGGCTGTACGCGCACCGAGGCGCTACGACGAGTATCGCTGTGGTCCAGCAACCCAGCGTCGCTCATCTGATAGCGGGTGCCTTCGGCCATATCGCTGACGGTCATGCAACCACTCAGCGTCAACGACGCCAGCAACAAAACCAGACTACGCATCCTAATCCTCCAGAAGCCGGTGACGGAAAACCGGCGAATGAGCATAAGATGCAGAATCCGCGCCATTTGGAAACAACGCAGAACTAAATGTGGGAGGGGGCTTGCTCCCGATAGCGGAGTGTCAGTCAGCTCATCTGTGACAGACACTCCGCTATCGGGAGCAAGCCCCCTCCCACATTGGATGATGTTTAATCTTGGAAAAGAGTTAGCCGCCGATGATCTTCATGATCGTCGCGCCGCCGGAGAACGCCACTTCCTGTTTGTCGCCCAGGGCCTTCATCAGCAGGCCTTGCAGGGCCGGCAGCGCCTGGTGGCGCGGCTTGTCCAGCAGGTCGCCGACGTAGTGACGGTTGCTCGACGACAGGCAGCCATGCAGCCAGCCGGTGGACGACAACCGCAGCCGTGAACAGGTGCGGCAGAACGGCACGCTTTCGTTGGCGATCACGCCAAAGAAGCCTTTGCCCGGCACTTCGTAGCGCACCGCCGTGGCGTCCACCGGAGCGTTGGCTTGCAGGTATTCGTGGTGCTCGCCGATCAGGCCGAGCAATTGTTGCAGGCTGACGAACTGCTGCAGGAACGCGTTGGAGTCCTTTGCAAGGTGGCCCATGCGCATCAACTCGATAAAACGCAGCTCGTAGCCACGCTCCAGGCAGTAGTCGAGAAGCGGCATCACCTGGTCGAGGTTCTGGCCGCGCAACGGCACCATGTTGACCTTGATCTTGATCCCGGCGGCGCGCGCCTGGTCCATGCCATCGAGCACGGTAGCCAGGTCGCCACCACGGGCGATGCTGCGGAAGGCATCGGCGTCCAGGGTGTCGAGGGAGACGTTGATACGACGAATCCCGGCGTCCACCAGCAGCGGCAGTTTGCGCGCCAGCAGCTGGCCGTTGGTGGTCAGGCTGATGTCGCTGAGGCCCATGCCACCCACTGCGCCCATGAAGGCTTCAAGCTTGGGGCTGACCAACGGTTCGCCGCCAGTGATGCGCAAGCGTTCAATACCCGCGGCCTCGATCAGGTAGGCCACGCCACGGGCCATGGCCTCGGCCGAGAGTTCGTCCTGCGCTGCCACCAGCCGCTTGCCGTTCGGCACGCAATAGGTACACGCATAATTGCAGGCTGAGGTCAGGCTGATCCGCAAATTGCGAAAACGCCTGCCTTGACGATCAACGATCATGGATCACTCCGGCAGAGGATGATTCGGGCGCGCTAAAAACTGACTGATAAATCAGCTTTTAGCAAGATCCTTGCCTGAGTATATTCCTGGGTTACTGCGCCTGGCAGCAAATCATTACGTGGCAGGGGTTTCGACGGGGGCCGCTTCAACCAGTGCTGGCTCGGAGCTGTGCTTGCGCTTGTTGCCCATGCGCACACCGATGTCCATGAGGAACTGGAAGAAGCCTTCCTGGTCTTCCAGCACATTGCTCCAAAACGGCGAGTGGTACAGCGCCACGGCGCCGTGCACCAGGGCCCAGGCAGCGCAGTAGTGGAAATACGGCGGTACGTCTTCTAGCTTGCCTTCGCTGATGCGGCCCTTGATCAACAGGGTCAGGCGCTCGAAGTTCGAGGCGCGGATCTTGTGCAGTTCCTCGACCATCTCCGGTACTTGATGACCCTTGACCACCTTCTCTTCGAGGCGGTCGAACAGGCGGTAGCGCTGCGGGTCGCGCATGCGGAACTCGAAGTAGGCCCGCGACAGGGCCTCCTTGTCCTTGTCGACATCGGCCGAATGCAGCAGCTCGTTCAAGTCGCGCTCGTAGTCGAGCATCAGGCGCAGGTAGATCTCGGCCTTGGACTTGAAGTGCTTGTAGATCGTGCCTTTGCCGATACCCACGGCATCCGCGATCATCTCGACGGTGACGCTGTCTTCGCCTTGTTCGAGGAACAACTTGAGTGCGGTGTCGAGAATTTCCTGCTCACGGCGGCGAAACTCACGGACCTTACGGGGTTCTTTGTGCATGAGGAAGAGGTCTGCAAAGGTCGGAATAGGGAGGGTTGCGCAGGGCCACGAATACATGGCGATACGATTTACCCAGTGCGAGGGATTATCCCGACTGAACGGTCGTTGGGCAACGTCTATGTGAACCCGCCACGCACTTTACTTTCAGAGCGCCAACGATTTCATGCCTATCAGTCAGAAATAACACGCAACAACTGCGCCCGTGCACCTGCCTAATGAGAACTCAAGCGAAGCGCATGTATTCCAAATCTGTTTAAAAAACGATCAGTCGCGACTGGACTGAATCAGATACTGATCAATACTTGAACTGTCGGCGTGACATCTCCCCCAAGTGAAGCGCCGACCTGGGTACCGACGGACTGTGTGCCCTTGTTTTACTCCTAATGGTCTTAACCCGGATTCCCCCCCCCAGAACCCGGGTTTTTTTTGCCTGCGATTTAGTCGTGTCATGCAACTACATGGGCCAGCGGGAACAGGCGCTTGAAGTTCTCGGTGGTCTGCTCGGCAAAGCGCTCATAGGACTCACCGCGCAGCATCGCCAGGTAGTCCGCCACATCCCGCACATATTCAGGCAGGTTCGGTTTGCCACGATGGGGAATGGGCGCCAGGTACGGCGAGTCGGTTTCCACCAGCAGGCGGTCGGCCGGCACCTGACGCGCTACGTCGCGCAGGGCATCGGCATTGCGGAAAGTGACAATGCCCGACAGTGAAATATAGAAGCCCAGGTCCAGGGCGGCCTTGGCCATGTCCCAATCTTCGGTAAAGCAATGCAACACGCCGGCCTGGGGCAATGCGGCTTCGCGCAGCAAGGCCAGGGTGTCGGCACGCGCGCCGCGAGTGTGGACAATCACCGGTTTGCCGGTTTGCCGGGCGGCCTGCAAATGCAGGCGAAACGAGGCCTGCTGCAACTCGGCGGCTTCCGGCTCGTAATGGTAGTCCAGGCCGGTTTCACCAATGGCCACCACGCGCGGGTGATTGAGTTCGCCCAGCAGCCAGTCGAGGGCCGGGGCTTCGCCGGGCTTGAGGTCCAGCGGGTGGATACCTACCGAGCAATCCACATCGGCATAACGCTCGGCCAGGGCTTTGACGTCGGCAGCATTTTCGGCGCTGACGCCAATGCACAGGAAATGCCCTACCCCACGCTGACGTGCAGCGTCGAGGGCAGCATCAAGGGAGCCGCCGTGCTGGGCGAGGTCAAGGCGATCAAGGTGGCAATGGGAATCTACGAGCATAGGAAGTTACAACTTGAGTCACGGAAAGTGTCTGGCCAACAATACACCCGTCGGCCACGGAAATTAACGCCGGCCGAGCAAGCCAACCCACTGCACCAGCAGCGCTTCGAGCAATAGCACGCGGTTGAGGTTAGCCTTGCCGAGCACCTTCTGGCGCTGGGCAAGGATCCAGTCCTGAATATTCAGTACCTTGTCCTGCGCACTTTTCTGCGCGAGGTACTGCACCACCTTGCGCATATCCGGCAGGCCCAGGCCGTTTTCGTCCTGGGTCAACTGGTAGCGCAGGATCAGGCTCGACCAATCACAAAACCAGTCGAACAGCAGCAGCAGGGGAATATCTTTCCAGGCGCTTTCAGCCAACTGGGTGGCGGACAGCTCTTGCTTGAGCAGTTTTTTCACCCCATCCACAACAAGGGCGCGTTGCTCACGCACGCCTTGGGCTTGCAGCTTGACGGCCGCCAGCGGGGAACCGGCCGCCAGGGTCAACAATTCGACCCGTTCCTCTTCGGAGCAATCCGGCAGCGCCTTCGCCAGCCATTTCAGGCTCATGGCCTCGCTCGGCAACGGGCAGGCCTGCTGCACGCAACGGCTGCGAATGGTCGGCAACAAGCGGCTGGACTGGTGACTCACCAGCAACAGCACCGTGTCGCCGGAGGGTTCTTCGAGGCTCTTGAGCAAGGCATTGGCGGCGTTGATGTTCATCGCCTCCACCGGCTCGATCAGCACCACCTTGCGCCCGCCCATCTGCGCGGTCTGCACCACGAAACTGACGAGGTCACGCACCTGGTCGACCTTGATCGCCTTGTCGGCTTCCTCGGGTTCGAGCAGGTAGTTGTCCGGGTGGCTGCCGGCCTTGAGCAACAGGCAGGATTTGCACTCGCCGCAGGCTTCAAGGTTGACCGGGCGCTGGCACAGCAAGCTGGCCATGAGTCGCTCAGCCAGGTCGCGCTTACCAATACCGATCGGCCCGTGCAGCAGATAGGCGTGGGCGTGCTGGGCACGGCCGGCCAACTGTTGCCAGAGACTGTCCTGCCATGGGTAGGCTTCAGCCACGGGCGCGCTCCAACAGCTGAGGTAACAGGGTGTCGATGGCCTGCTGAACCTGCGTCAACGGCTGTGCCGCGTCGAGCAGGTGGTAGCGCGCCGGTTCGGCCTGGGCACGCTCAAGAAACGCGGTGCGCACAGCATCGAAAAAAACCTGGCCTTCCAGCTCGAAACGGTCGAGACGCCCACGGGCGCTGGCGCGGGCCATGCCTACTTCCACCGGCAGGTCGAACAGCAGGGTCAGGTCGGGACGTAAATCACCCTGCACAAAGGTTTCCAAGGTGGCGATACGCGCCAGGGACAAACCCCGGCCACCGCCCTGGTAGGCATAAGTGGAATCGGTAAAACGGTCGCAAATCACCACCGCACCGCGGGCCAGGGCCGGACGAATCACTTCCGCCAGGTGCTGGGCACGGGCAGCGAACACCAGCAGCAGCTCGGTGTCCGGGTTCATCTGTTCTTCGCCTGGGGCCAGCAACACTTCACGGATGCGCTCGGCCAGGGGCGTACCGCCGGGCTCACGGGTCAACACCACCTCGACACCTTCAGCGCGCAAGCGCTCGGCCAGGTAATCGCGGTTGGTGCTTTTGCCGGCGCCTTCGGGGCCTTCCAGGGTAATAAACAAGCCAGTCACAGGCAGTCCTTAGTCAGAGTCATTGCGGGCTTTGCGGCGCGGCGGTATCCGGCGCGGGCTCGGCGGGTACATCAGCGGGCGGCGTTACGTCTTCCGGCGGCTTTGCCACCGGTGCAGGGCTTGAGCGGTAGTCGGCCCGGCGCTTGAGCTGGAACTCACGCACGGCAGCATTATGCGCACCCAGGTCATCGGAGAAAATATGGCTGCCGTCGCCACGGGCGACGAAATACAGGCTGCTGCCGGGCACCGGGTTCAACGCGGCATGGATCGCCTCGCGACCGACCATGGCGATTGGCGTCGGCGGCAGGCCGGCAATCATGTAGGTGTTGTAGGGGTTGGCTTCCTTGAGGTGCGCACGGGTCAACTTGCCGTTGTAGCGCTCGCCCAGGCCGTAGATCACGGTGGGGTCGGTCTGCAGCAGCATGCCGATTTTCAGGCGGCGTACGAACACACCGGCAATCTGCCCACGTTCTTCCGGCACACCGGTTTCTTTCTCCACCAGGGAGGCCATGATCAAGGCTTGATAGGGGTCGGTATAAGGCGCATCGGCAGCGCGCTTGCTCCACTCCTGGGCGAGTACATCATCCAGGCGGTTGTAGGCTTTTTTCAGGAACTCGACATCGCTCATGCCGCGCACGAAGCGGTAGGTATCCGGGAAGAACCGGCCTTCGGGGAACACGCCGGGATGACCGAGCTTGTCCATCACTTCACTGTCACTCAGCCCCGACAGGGTCTGCACGATCTTTTCATGCTTGGCCAGGGCCGAACGCACCTGACGGAAATTCCAGCCTTCCACCAGCGTCAGGCTGTACTGCACCACTTCGCCCCGCTGCCACAGGCCGATCAGGCCTTCGGCGGTCATGCCAGGGGTCATGCGGTATTCACCACTGTGCAGTGGCTGGCCGTCGAGGTTGAAACGCCAATACAGGCGCAACCAGAACGCGCCGTCGAGCACACCATCGGCTTCCAGGCGATTGAAAGTGCCGGTGGGGGTCGCCCCTGCCGGCACATCGAGCAATTGCTCCTGGGTCAGATTCAACGGCTGCTTCAAGGCAGCATCGTATTTCCAGGCTCCAAGGCCCAACAGCAAGGCCGCCGAGAACAGACCGACCAGCAGCAGTACAACCAGTTTTCGTATCAACTCAAATATCCAATAGTGCGCGAACAATGCCCTGCAGTTTACGGGTGAGCGGGCCAACCGACCAGCTCATCGCAGCGCAGCCACGCACCGGCCAAATGCCATAAACGCTGTTGCACACAAAGACTTCGTCAGCCTCTTGCAGTTGCTCGAGACTGATGTCGGCCACGGCCACCGGGACGCCCAGGGCTTGCGCCTGCGCCAGAATCTCAGCGCGCATGACGCCCGCAACGCCGCAACGAGTCAGATCAGCGGTTAGTAACAAGCCATTACGCACCAGGAACAGATTGCTGAAGACACCTTCGATGACGCGCCCGGACATATCCAGCATCAAACCTTCGGCATGTTCGGCATCTTGCCATTCAGCGCGGGCGATCACCTGCTCGAGGCGATTGAGGTGCTTGAGACCGGCCAGCAAAGGCTGCTCAGCCAAGCGGGTGGCACACGCAAACAGACGAATACCGTCGGTTCCATGGGCCTGGGGATAGGTAGCAGGTGGATTGCCCTGCAAGATACGGCGCACAGGGGCCTCGGGGTTGATGCCATAACCGCGCAGGCTGTCACCGCGGGTGAGGATCAACTTGAGGACACCGTCGCCGAGAGCGGCGGCATAGGCCTGCACTTCGCTACGGACCAAGTGCGGGTCCGCAACGAAAGCGAGGCGCCTGCAGCCCTCATCAAGGCGCTGCAGGTGACGGTCAAGCAGCACGGGCTGCCCGGCCTTGACGGCGATGGTCTCGAACAGGCCATCACCGTACGCCAGGCCGCGATCTTTCAGGGGCACGCTGTCCGCTGGCTGACCGTCGACCCAGCTGTGCATTACTCGGCGAACCGGCGGAACACCAGGGAACCGTTGGTGCCGCCAAAACCGAACGAGTTGGAGATCGCAACGTCGATCGGCATCTGTTGCGGCTCATGCGGCACGAAGTTCAGGTCGCAGCCTTCGTCCGGCTCATCGAGGTTGATGGTCGGCGGAGCGACCTGGTCCTTGATGGCCATCACGCTGAAGATCGCCTCTACCGCGCCCGCCGCACCCAACAGGTGGCCGGTCATGGACTTGGTGGAACTGACCGCCAGCTTGTAGGCGTGCTCGCCGAACACCGACTTGATGGCTTCGGCTTCCGCCAGGTCGCCCGTCGGAGTCGAGGTGCCATGGGCGTTGATGTACTGCACCTGGTCCGCATTGACCTTGGCATCGCGCAAGGCGTTGGTGATGCAGCGCGCAGCGCCGGCACCGTCGGACGGTGGCGAGGTCATGTGATAGGCGTCGCCGCTCATGCCAAACCCGATCAGCTCGGCATAGATGGTGGCGCCGCGCGCCTTGGCGTGCTCCAACTCTTCAAGCACCAGGGCACCAGCGCCATCGGCCAGTACAAAGCCGTCACGGCCCCTGTCCCACGGACGGCTGGCACGGGTCGGTTCGTCATTGCGGGTCGACAGTGCACGGGACGCGCCGAAGCCGCCCATCCCCAGGCCGCAGGCCGCCATTTCAGCACCACCGGCGATCATCACGTCAGCTTCGTCATAGGCGATGTTACGCGCCGCCATGCCGATGCAGTGCGTGCCGGTGGTGCACGCCGTAGCAATGGCGTAGTTAGGCCCCTGTGCGCCCAAGTGGATCGACAGGAACCCGGAAATCATATTGATGATCGAGCCCGGCACGAAGAACGGTGAAATTCGACGGGGACCGGAATCGTGCAGCGTGCGGCTGGTCTCTTCGATATTGGTCAAACCACCAATACCCGACCCCATGGCCACGCCGATGCACTCACGGTTGGCGTCGGTAACTTCCAGGCCGGCGTTACGCACCGCCTGAAAACCGGCTGCCAGGCCGTATTGAATGAACAGGTCGAGCTTGCGGGATTCTTTGATCGAGAGATATTCCTCGACATTGAAACCCTTTACCGAGCCGCCAAAACGGGTGGAATAGGCAGAAAGGTCCGTGTGTTCGATCAGACCAATACCACTGCGGCCAGCCAGAATGCCCTGCCAACTGCTCGGCACATCCGTACCCAGTGGCGACAACATACCCATACCGGTGACTACGACGCGTCTACGCGACACAGCACTCTCCTTTTTCTTGATGACGACACTTCGCTTCAGCGCTCATTTTTCATCTGAGCTAAAGAAAAAACCGCACGCCGTTACAGCAGTGCGGTTTTTCCCTAACAGCAAGCGACGACTACAAACTATTACGCCTGGTGGTTCGTAACGTAGTCGATAGCAGCTTGAACAGTAGTGATTTTTTCAGCTTCTTCGTCCGGGATTTCGGTCTCGAATTCCTCTTCCAGAGCCATCACCAGCTCAACGGTGTCAAGGGAATCGGCACCCAGGTCTTCTACGAAGGAAGCAGTGTTGACCACTTCTTCTTCTTTGACGCCCAGTTGCTCGGCAACGATTTTCTTGACGCGCTCTTCGATGGTGCTCATACCTTGTTTAACTCCTAATGGACAAATTCAGGCAGCTGGCCAGTGGGTAAGTGTATAGAAAGCCATTTCAGCTTTTCAACTGAAAGCTTCACCCAGTACCCGGTCGGCCACCTGCCTATAAATTAAGTTGCAGCTTTATAACGGATTTTAGACAGCTCGTATGACATTTTTTTGAAGCGATCCGTCACAATTTAACTCATGTACATCCCGCCGTTAACCGGGATTGTAGCCCCAGTCACGTATGCCGCACCGTCGGATGCCAGGAAAGTGACCACATTCGCGATCTCTTGAGCCTGACCCAGACGGCCCAGCGGAATCTGCGTCAGCAAGGCTTCACGCTGTGCTTCCGGCAGTTCGCGGGTCATATCGGTGTCGATGAACCCTGGGGCCACCGAGTTGACCGTAATCGACCGCGAGCCGACTTCACGCGCCAGTGCACGGCTGAAACCTTCCAGGCCGGCCTTGGCGGCTGCATAGTTTACTTGGCCTGCGTTGCCCATGGCACCCACTACGGAGCCAATATTGATAATTCGGCCCCAACGCGCCTTGGTCATGCCGCGCAAAACGCCCTTGGACAGGCGAAACAGACTGTTCAAGTTGGTATCGACCACGTCGTACCACTCGTCGTCTTTCATGCGCATCATCAGGTTATCGCGGGTGATACCCGCGTTATTCACCAGGATTGCCGGCGCACCGAACTGCGCAGTGATCTCGGCCAGTACGGCAGCCACGGACTCATCACTGGTCACGTTCAGCTCAAGGCCGGTGCCCTGAACGCCGTTTTCCTTCAGGGTCGCGGCAATACGCTCGGCGCCCGAAGCGGAAGTGGCGGTGCCGATCACAACGGCGCCCTGACGCCCCAGTTCCAGGGCGATCGCCTGACCAATGCCACGGCTCGCGCCGGTAACCAGTGCAACTTTACCTTGCAGACTCATGCAGGCTTCTCCTAAGTTCGGGGATCAGGCCAGCGCCGCACGAGCGGCAGCGAAGGCATCCGGGGTATTGAGGTTGGCAGTCGACACGCCGTCGGCGCAGCGCTTGTTCAGGCCAGCCAGGACTTTGCCCGGGCCGCACTCGACCAGTTCGGTGGCGCCATTGGCAGCCAGGGTCTGGACCGACTCGACCCAGCGCACAGGCTTGTAGAGTTGCTCCAACAGGTCGCGCTTGAGGGTGTCGAGGTCGGCGGCCACGGCCGCGCTGACGTTCTGCACCAGCGGGATCTGTGGCGCCTGCCAGTTGATGGCAGCGATGGACTCGGCAAAACGCTCGGCCGCCGGGCGCATCAGCTCGCAGTGCGACGGCACGCTCACCGGCAACGGCAATGCACGCTTGGCACCACGCGCCTTGCAACCTTCGATGGCACGCTCGACCGCCGCCTTGGCGCCGGCGATCACCACCTGGCCTGGGGAGTTGAAGTTTACCGCGCTGACCACTTCGCCCTGGGCCGCTTCGGCGCAGGCTTCGATTACGACGGCATCGTCCAGCCCCAGGATAGCGGCCATGCCGCCCTGCCCGGCCGGAACGGCTTCCTGCATCAGCTGTCCGCGACGCTCGACCAGCTTGACCGCCTCAGCAAGGGTCAGGCTACCCGCCGCGACCAGGGCGCTGTATTCGCCCAGGCTATGGCCGGCCACGAATGCCGGACGCGCACCGCCTTCGGCCAGCCACAAGCGCCACAGGGCGATCGAAGCGGTCAGGATGGCTGGCTGGGTTTTATCGGTTTGATTGAGCTGCTCTTCCGGCCCTTGCTGGGTCAGCGCCCACAGGTCGTAACCCAGGGCCTCGGAAGCTTCCTTGAACGTGTCCAGGATCAGCGGGTATTGCGCGCCCAGCTCGGCCAACATGCCGAGGGACTGCGAGCCCTGCCCTGGAAAGACGAATGCGAGGGATGTAGACATGTAACAAGCCCCTAATGATCTGGTCGTCGGAAATGGTCGCTCCTCGGTGGGAGCGCACGAAACTGACAGATTGGATGGTCAATTGAACTGGCCGGTCACATTTAAGCATTCCCAGGCCAATTCGCCTAAGGCAACAGGTCCTCAAGACGGCCGTGCAAGCGTTGCGGCAGGTTCTCCTGAATCTCGATCACGGCCCGCGCGATCGCACTTTGAAAGCCCTCCACGCCTGCCGAACCATGGCTCTTCACCACTATGCCCTGCAAACCGAGAAAACTCGCACCGTTGTGCCGCGCCGGCGCCAGGTCAGCCTGCAACCGGCGCATCAATGGCAGCGCCAACGCACCCACCAGGCGCGACGCCAGGTTTTGCCTGAACAAGGCCTCGATACGCGTGGCGATCATGGTCGCCAGGCCTTCGCTGGATTTAAGCAGGATATTGCCGACAAACCCATCACACACCACCACATCCGCTTCGCCACGGTATAAACCATCGCCTTCGACAAAGCCGATGTAGTTCAAGCCCCGCGCGCCCTGCAGCAAGGCAGCGGCAAGCTTGACCTGCTGGTTACCCTTGATGTCCTCGGTGCCTATATTCAGCAAGGCCACCCGCGGCCGGGCCACCCCCAGCGCTTCGGCGGCCACCGAGCCCATCACGGCAAACTGGAATAAGTGTTCGGCACTGCAATCGACGTTCGCGCCCAGGTCCAGCAACTGGCAATAACCTTTCTGCGTCGGAATCGCCGCCACCATCGCCGGACGGTCAATTCCCGGCAGTGTCTTGAGCACATGCCGCGACAACGCCATCAGCGCACCCGTGTTGCCGGCACTGACACAGGCTTGCACCTTGCCATCACGCAGCAGCTCCAGGGCCACTCGCATCGAAGAGTCAGGCTTGCCGCGCAGGGCAGTGGCCGGCTTTTCATCCATCGCGATGGTTTCGCTGGCGGGCGTAACAGTCAGGCGCGCGCGATCCACCACCGGATGGCTGGCAATCAGTTCTTCAAGGAGGGAGGGTTGACCGACGAGGGTCAGGTGCAGCGAGGGCGTAGCAGACAGGCTGGCAATGCAGGCCTGAACAATGCTGCGGGGACCGAAGTCCCCGCCCATTGCGTCAATCGCGATGACTTGAGCAGACAAGTGATTACTCGTCAGCGCCCTTGTCGATCACTTTACGGCCACGGTATACGCCTTCTGGCGATACGTGGTGACGCAGGTGAATTTCACCGGTGGTTTTTTCTACAGACAGAGTGCTTGCCGTCAGGGCATCGTGCGAACGACGCATGTCACGGGCAGAGCGGGATTTTTTGTTCTGCTGAACAGCCATAATTGATTAACTCCTAAACGTTTGGGTCACGCTTTAACTGCGCCAATACACTGAACGGGTTGGACCGCGTTACCTCGTCCTCGCTCGGTTCGGACTCGTCATCGAGACCCGCCGGCTGCTGGCATTCTTCCGGATGATGAGCAGGCACAATGGGCAAGGCGAGCAGAAGCTCCTCCTCGATCAGTGCATGCAGATCCAAAGGATCTTCGCCCAGTTCCAGCACGTCATAACCTTTCGGCAACGACTGGGTATTCGCACCCTCCTTTACCACAGCATAACTGCACTCGCTGTGAATCGGCAGGGTGACCAGCTCAAGACAACGCTGGCAAACCATTTTGACCTCGGTGTCGATAAAGCTGTGAATTACCACAGATTTACGTTCATCTCGTTCAAAAACGAATTTGGCCTGCACCGTACCGACAGTGTCGGAAAGCGGGTCGCAGAGTCTCTCCAAATCGGCCAGCAGCAACTCACCTTGAAGGGAAGTGCCACGATCAGCCAATTTGCGCGGGTCAACGTGAGGTGGAATCGGGTCATTCAACATAGGCGCAGCATTATAGGGATGCACCCAGCCATGTCAAAGGAAATTCAGCCCTGTGCGTCGGCCGGTCGCCCCGCTAGAATCGGCGGCTGCCTTGAGGAGACGTAGATGCTGCCTTTATTACTCGCTTCCAGCTCGGTTTATCGCCGGGAATTGCTCAGCCGCCTGCACCTGCCGTTCATCTGCAGCTCGCCGGATATCGACGAAAGCCACGCTGCAAATGAGTCCGCCGTGGATCTGGTCAAACGCCTGGCCGAACAGAAAGCCCGCGCCCTCGCCGCCAGCCACCCTGGACACCTGATCATCGGCTCAGACCAGGTTGCCGCATTGGAAGGCCGCATCATCGGCAAGCCCCACACTTTCGAAAATGCGCGCGCGCAGTTATTGGCTGCCAGCGGCAAGCGTGTCAGCTTCCTCACCGGCCTGGCCCTGCTTAACAGCCAGACGGGGCACTGCCAGGTCGACTGCATACCCTTTACCGTGCACATGCGCGAGCTGGATGCAGCACGCATCGAGCGCTACCTGCGTATCGAGCAACCGTATGACTGCGCGGGAAGCTTCAAGGCTGAAGGGCTGGGCGTGAGCCTGTTCCAAAGCACCGAAGGGCCGGACGCGACCAGTCTTGTCGGCTTACCACTGATTCGGCTGGTGGACATGCTGCTCAGCGAAGGCGTGCAAATCCCTTAAGAACACTGCAAAACCAAATGTGGGAGGGGGCAAGCTCCCTCCCACATTGTGATCTACGACAGACTTGAAATCTCAGCGCAGCGTCGGGCCCTGGAACCCCATGTACAGCGCCAGCTTCTCCGCCACGCTGGCACCGAGTTTCTTGGAGAAACGATCAAACGGCGATTCCTCAACGGTGAAGTCCACCAGTTCTTTCTCGCCGATCACGTCCCGTGCCACCAGGCTGGCACTGCCCAAACCATCGATCAGCCCCAGCGGCAACGCTTGCTCGCCCGACCACACCAATCCGGAGAACAGCTCCGGATGCTCTTTATCCTTCAGTCGATCCCCACGCCCCTGCTTCACGCTGGCAATGAACTGGCGATGGGTCGTATCGAGCACCCCCTGCCAAAACTGGGTTTCATCGGCCTTTTGCGGCTGGAACGGATCAAGGAACGACTTGTGCTCGCCCGAGGTGTAGGTGCGACGCTCAACACCCAGCTTCTCCATAGTGCCAACAAACCCATAACCGGCCGCCGTCACACCGATGGAGCCCACCAGACTGGCCTTGTCGGCGTAGATCTGGTCAGCGGCACTGGCGATGTAATAGGCGCCCGAGGCACCCAGGTCGGAAATAACCGCGTACAGCTTGATATCCGGATGCAGGCCACGCAGACGGCGAATCTCGTCATATACATAGCCCGATTGCACCGGGCTGCCACCTGGGCTGTTGATGCGCAGGATCACGCCCTTGACCTTGGGGTCTTCAAACGCAGCTCGCAGGCTGCTGACGATATTGTCGGCGCTGGCGGGCTCCTTGTCGGCAATCACACCGCGCACTTCGATCAGGGCGGTGTAGCTGGCACCACGGGTGGCGCTTTTTTCCATGTCCATCAGCGGGCTGAACAACGCCAGCATAAGCAACAGGTAAGTGAAGGTCAGCAACTTGAAGAAAATCCCCCAACGCCGCGCACGGCGCTGCTCCTGGACGCCAGCCAGAAGCGTCTTCTCCAGCAGTTTCCAGCTCTTGTCGTCACCGCTTTCAGCCTTTTCAGGCGCTTTCCACTCGTCACTCATGCCATCAACCCCAGCAAAGACTTATTGGGCCCGGCCGAGCCAGGCCTGCAATTCAGAAAAATGATCAATCGTGACCCTCGGCTCGTATTGCTGCAACGCCTCGGCGGACTGGGCGCCATAGCTGACGGCCACGCTGTCCATGCCGGCGTTGCGCGCCATCATCAGGTCGAAGGAGGCATCACCCACCATCAACGCCTCGCGCGGCGACACGCCGCAATGGGCGAGGATCTGCTCCAGCATCAGAGGGTGAGGTTTGCTGGCGGTTTCATCCGCGGCACGGGTGATGTCGAAATAATCTTCCCAGCCATGGGCGCTGAGCACCCGGTCCAGCCCGCGGCGGGCCTTGCCGGTGGCGACGGCCAGGTGATAGCCGTCGGCGCGAAACGCCTCCAGCGACTGCGCCACACCCTCGAACAACGGCGAAGGTGTGGCCTCCAGCGCAATGTAGTGATCAGCGTAATGGTCGCGGAACGTCACCAGTTCAGCGTCACTGATCTGGGGATACAAGGTACGGATCGCCTCGGGCAAGCCCAGGCCGATAATGCCTTTGACCGCCAGGTCAGTGCACAACTCAAAGCCCGAGCGGGTCGAAGCCCTGTGCATCGACTCGACAATCCGACCAATGGAATTACACAGGGTGCCGTCCCAATCGAAAATCAGCAGCTTGTAGTCAAGATGCGACACTCAAACGCTCCACGGTCTTGGCCCACATCTCATCGACCGGCGCCTGCAGCTTCAGCTCACCGCCGTCAGGCAGCGGCACAGTAAGCATGTAGGCGTGCAGGAACAGGCGCTTACCGCCCAGATCGCGGATTTCCTTGGAGAAACCCTCGTCGCCGTACTTGGTATCGCCGGCGATGCAGTGGCCGGCATGCAGGGTGTGCACACGAATCTGGTGGGTACGACCAGTCACCGGCTTGGCCTCGACCATGGTGGCGAAATCGCCGAAGCGGCGCAGCACCTTGAACAGGGTCAGGGCTTCCTTGCCCTCCTCGTCCACTTCGACCATGCGCTCGCCGGAGCGCAGGTTGCTCTTCTGCAAGGGCGCGCGGACGCTCTTGATCGAACTGGCCCAGTTGCCACGCACCAGCGCCATGTAGCGCTTGTCCACGCCATCGCCGCGCAGGGCGGTGTGCAGGTGGCGCAACATGCTGCGCTTCTTGGCGATCATCAACAGGCCGGAGGTGTCGCGGTCCAGGCGGTGGACCAGCTCCAGCTCCTTGCAATCCGGACGCAACTGACGGAAGGCTTCGATCACGCCGAAATTCAGGCCGCTGCCACCGTGAACCGCAATACCGCACGGCTTGTTGATCACGATCAGCTTGTTGTCCTCGAAGACAATCGACGCCTCAAGGCGTTGCAACAGGCCCTGGGCCAATGGCACGGGCTCATCACGCTCAGGTACGCGCACTGGAGGCACACGGACAATATCGCCCGCCTGCAACTTGTACTCAGGCTTGATGCGCCCCTTGTTCACGCGCACTTCGCCTTTGCGCAAGATGCGGTAGATCAAGGTCTTGGGCACACCCTTGAGCCTGGCCAGGAGAAAATTATCGATGCGTTGGCCGGCATATTCCGGCGAGACCTCGAGCAGCTGGACGCTGGGGGTCTGGGGGGCGGTAGTCGTCATGGCGGCGATGATAACAATTTTTTATGGAATTGAAGCACTTAATCATTGCTGCTATAGTCGCGAACGCCGCCAAAAGCGGCCGGGACAGAGGACTAGCGGCAAACTGCCGGCCCTGACCATCGCAATTCATCAGGACGCGAGGCCGTCCTACGGGGCTTTCGCCACCCTGGAAGGCTCGAGATTGTAACAAGCGCAGGTGACATGAGGCCTGAAGCGAGTGCAGAAAGCAGAGTGAATACTCGCGTTCTGCGCCGATATTTACGGCCAGTTCACAAAGTGCAGTCAGTCTTGAGCCGGACCACGGCGAATGCTTCGGAAACAACGCCTGTTAAGAGCTGAGTGTGAGCGCAGTCGCCCACATTCAGTCTTGTTTAGCCATGAGCGTGGACTCCCCATTGGAGAACACGGTAAATGCCAACCCGCTGCGGATTCTGCGCGCGGCAGCACCCGAATTATCAGGGATACGTGTAGGGTGGAGATGCACAACCGTCGGACCGTGTAGCACTAGGCTTATATTTAGACGCTTCATCTCGTCCACAGTCGCCGGTTGATTCCTCCTCCTGACCTTAGCTTTTGTTGAAGTGGTGCCTTTGTCACCACCGCTAACAAGCAGGACGCGTCCGTCGCGATACCGGCCCAATTGGCCGATTTTGCTGGACACTGGAGTGGCCAACCACTCTTGACGCACCTGACACCGACCGTGAGAAGTCGTGTGTGCCGAACGCCGTTTCCGGCAGCCCGGAAACCGACGGTACAACATGAAAAGAATGCTGATTAACGCAACTCAACCCGAAGAGTTGCGTGTTGCACTGGTAGATGGCCAACGCCTCTACGACCTGGACATCGAATCCGGTGCACGCGAGCAAAAGAAGGCCAACATCTATAAAGGCCGTATTACTCGCATCGAACCAAGCCTTGAGGCTGCCTTTGTCGATTTCGGCTCCGAGCGCCACGGCTTCCTGCCCCTCAAAGAAATCTCCCGCGAATACTTCAAGAAAGCCCCCGAAGGCCGCGTGAACATCAAGGACGTCCTGAGCGAAGGCCAGGAAGTCATCGTTCAGGTCGAAAAAGAAGAACGTGGCAACAAGGGCGCAGCCCTGACCACCTTCATCAGCCTGGCCGGCCGTTACCTCGTGCTGATGCCGAACAACCCACGTGCCGGCGGCATTTCCCGTCGCATTGAAGGCGAAGAGCGCAACGAACTGCGTGAAGCGCTGAACGGCCTGATCGCCCCCGCCGACATGGGCCTGATCGTTCGTACTGCCGGCCTGGGCCGCAGCAGCGAAGAAATGCAGTGGGACCTCGACTACCTGCTGCAACTGTGGACCGCCATCAAAGAAGCGTCCCTGGATCGTTCCGCGCCGTTCCTGATCTACCAGGAAAGCAACGTGATCATCCGCGCCATCCGCGACTACCTGCGCCAGGACATCGGCGAAGTGCTGATCGACAGCGTTGAAGCCCAGGACGAAGCCCTGACTTTCATTCGCCAGGTGATGCCGCAGTACGCCAGCAAGATCAAGCTGTACGAAGACAGCGTTCCGCTGTTCAACCGTTTCCAGATCGAAAGCCAGATCGAGACCGCTTTCCAGCGTGTAGTCGAACTGCCTTCCGGCGGCTCCATCGTGATCGACCCGACCGAAGCCCTGGTGTCCATCGACATCAACTCGGCGCGCGCCACGAAGGGTAGCGACATCGAAGAAACCGCCCTGCAGACCAACCTGGAAGCGGCTGAAGAAATCGCCCGCCAGCTGCGCCTGCGTGACATCGGCGGCCTGATCGTGATCGACTTCATCGACATGACCCCAGCCAAGAACCAGCGCGCCGTGGAAGAGAAAGTCCGCGAATGCCTGGAAGCTGACCGTGCCCGCGTACAGGTCGGCCGCATCTCGCGCTTCGGCCTGCTGGAAATGTCCCGTCAGCGCCTGCGTCCATCCCTGGGCGAGAGCAGCGGCATCGTCTGCCCGCGCTGCAACGGCACCGGCATCATCCGTGACGTTGAATCGCTGTCCCTGGCGATCCTGCGCCTGATCGAAGAAGAGGCCCTGAAAGACCGCACCGCCGAAGTCCGCGCGCAAGTGCCGATCCCGGTCGCAGCCTTCCTGCTCAACGAAAAACGCAACTCGATCACCAAGATCGAACTGCGCACCCGTGCCCGTATCGTGATCCTGCCGAACGATCACCTCGAGACGCCGCACTTCGAAGTGCAGCGCCTGCGTGATGACAGCCCGGAAGCCCACAGCGGCCAGTCCAGCTACGAAATCGCTGCTGCCGCCGCCGAAGTGGAAGAAGTCCAGCCAGCCGCCGCGACCCGCACCCTGGTTCGCCAGGAAGCTGCCGTGAAGACCGCACCAGCGCGTGCCAACGCACCGGTGCCGGTTGAAGCTGCCGCTCCGGTTGCCGCCCCGGCCGCCCTGCCTGAGCCGAGCCTGTTCAAGGGCCTGGTGAAGTCGCTGGTCAGCCTGTTCGCCACCAAGGAAGAGCCTGCGGCACCGGTTGTGGTTGAAAAACCTGCGACCGAACGCCCGGCGCGCAACGAAGAGCGTCGTAACGGTCGCCAGCAGAGCCGTAACCGCAACGGTCGCCGTGACGAAGAGCGCAAGCCGCGTGAGGAACGTGCGCCTCGCGAAGAGCGCGCACCACGTGAAGAGCGTGCACCTCGCGAAGCGCGTGAAGAAACTCCGGCCGTAGCCCGTGAAGAACGTGCACCGCGTGAAGAGCGCGCACCACGTACCCCACGCGCTCCGCGTGAAGATCGCAAGCCGCGTGGCGAGCGTGAAGAACGTGTGCGTGAACTGCGCGAGCCACTGGACGCCGCCCCTGCTGTTGCAGGTGCTGCAGCGGTTGCAGCCACTACCGCTGAAGAGCGCCCAGCTCGCCCACCACGTGAAGAGCGCCAGCCGCGCCCACCGCGTGAAGAGCGTCAGCCACGTGCCGAGCAAGCCGCTGCCACCAGCGAAGAAGAAGTGCTGACCGGCGAAGAGCAACTGCAGGAAGACGGCCAGGACAACGCCGAAGGCGATCGTCCACGCCGCCGCTCCCGTGGCCAGCGTCGCCGCAGCAACCGTCGTGAGCGTCAGCGTGATGCCAACGGCAATGTGATCGAGGGCTCGGAAGAGACCGGCGAGAACGCAGAAAGCGCCACCAACGAACCGACCGGTGCCGAACTGGCTGCCGGCCTGGCCGTTACCGCAGCGGTTGCCAGCTCTGTGATCAGCGCACCTGCTGAAGCCCAGGCTCACGAACAGGCTGAACGCGCGACTGCCGCTGTCGAAGAAACCGCTGCTGTAGAAACGCCAGTTGCCGAAACCCCAGTGGTTGAAGCGCCGGTCGTTGAAGCAACTACCCCTATCGAAGCCCCAGCGGTTCCGGAAGTGGAAGTGGAAGTGGCACCGGTTCGTGACGCCCAGCCAGAAACCGAAGTGGTTGCGGTTGAACCCGCTCCGGTTGTTGAGCCTCAACCCGTGGTTGAAGCGGCCGTTGAAGCCCCGGTGGTCGAAGAAGCTGCCCCGGTAGTGCGTGAAGTTCGCGAAGAACAGACCGCCTTCCAGTGGGCTGCCGAACCTGCCGCCCCGGTTGAAGCTCCTGCGCCTGCACCGGTGGTAGAAGAAGCACCTGCGCCGGTTGCCGAAGTCGTGGTTGCCGAGCCTGCGCCAGCCGTCGAAGCTGCACCCGTGGCTGTTGAAGCACCGGTTGTTGCCGAAGCCGAAGCACCAGTGGTAGAAGCCGCACCGGCCAGCGCCCTGACCGAAAACGGCCGTGCGCCGAACGACCCACGTGAAGTGCGTCGTCGTCGCAAGGAAGCTGAGGCAGCCGCCGCCGCTGCTGCTGCCGCTCCAGCCGTAGTCGAAGCTGTCGAGGCACCAGCCCCGGCTGCTGAAACCGTGGTTGAGCACACTGCTGCTGAAGACGTGGTAGAGCACAAGGCCCTGGAAGCAGAACACGAGCCTAAACCCCTCGCCTGATTCCATCAGCCACTAAAAAGCCCCGCCTGAGTGATCAGGCGGGGCTTTTTTATACCGATCTCGAAAACAGCGAAGATCAAATTGAGTCCGCGCTAAAACTTAACTGTTTCGGCAGATCTACATCCCACAGAACACCCGCATCTTCTACCTGCACTTCCCGCACCGTGGCGCATGTGAACAATGACTTGCCTCCACGGTCACCGGTCAGCGCCATCAAGCGTGGACCAAAAGCACGACCAAAGGCCACCGGATGCCCATATTCACCCGCCTGCACCGGCACGCTGATGCCCCCGTCCTCCAGCGCTTCAACCACCCGCTCAATGCTGGATGTTTGGATAAACGGCATATCCCCCAAGACCACCAGCCAGCCATCCGCCGACGCACTGGCCGCGACGGCTGCGGCGATACTTTCCCCCATGCCGGCCGACTGCAGCAGCAAGACCTGGCAGCCGTGTGCATCGGCCAACCGAATGACCTCCGTGCGATCCGGCGAGGTCACCAGCCAGCGTTCCACCAGGCTATCCGGCAAATTCACCAACACCTGCTCGATCACCGGACGCATCACGCCATCACGGCCCACGCAATCGGCGAGCAACTTATCCTGGTCAGCCCCCGCCTCGGCTCTGAACCGGCTACCCCGCCCTGCTGCCAAGACAATCGCCGCCGGCATTACTCGGCGACCACTGGCAGGGGCTTTTTCTGCATCGGCGCCACGCCGTTCTTGATCGCGACAATCTCCGCCATCAACGACAAGGCAATCTCCGACGGCGTATGACTCCCGATATGCAGGCCAATCGGCCCATGTAAACGCGCAATCGCGTCCGTCGACAAACCCAGCGCCGCCAGATTCTCGCGACGCTTCTGGCTATTGACCCGCGACCCCAGCGCGCCGATGTAGAAGGCGCTGGAGTTCAGCGCCGTCAGCAACGCCATGTCGTCAAGGCGCGGATCATGGGTCAGGCAGACAATGGCCGTGCGCTCGTCGGTCTGGATATTCAGCACCGCCTCATCAGGCATACCCGGCACGAAGCGGCCGTGCTGTTCTTCCCAGCCGTAGACAAACTCGCTGCGCGGATCGCATATCAACACTTCGAAATCCAGCAAGCGCGCCATTTCCGCCACGTAGCGCGACAATTGCCCGGCACCGATCAACAGCAGGCGCCAGCGCGGGCCGTAGATAGCCCGCAGGCGTTCGCCATCGAAAGTGACTACATCGGCCTTGTTCGCACTGCTCAACGTGACTTCGCCGGAGACCAGGTCCAGCTCCCGCGCGACAATTTCATGCGCCTCGCAACGCTCCAGCAACTGCGCCACCCAGGCCCAGTCGTCTACACGCTCCTCGGTCAAGCGCAGCGTGCCGCCGCACGGCAAGCCGAAACGCGCCGCCTCATCGCGAGTCACGCCGTAGGTCACCAACTGCACCGGCGGCCCATCATGCATCAGGCGGCCATCCTGCAAGCGGGCGATCAAGTCGTCCTCGATGCAGCCGCCGGACACAGAACCAATCACCACGCCATCCCCCCGCAACGCCAACATGGCACCCGGTGGACGCGGCGCACTGCCCCACGTCTGGACAACGCTATACAACACCACCTGCTGCCCCGCACGGCGCCATTCGAGCACGCTGCGCAGGACATTCAAATCAACACTGTCCATAAATCCTCCTGCACGTCTGCGCTTGGAACGTACTGCGTGACGCGAATTTCATCGAGTCACTGACTGTAAGTCAAAATATTCGAAAAAAGTAATCCCACAGAAACGCAAACGCCCCGAACCAGTCGGGGCGTTTGCGGATAGCTGTCAGCGTGGGGTCACGCCATCAGCGGCTTACTTGATCACGGGTGCCGGGCCTTCGGCCACGCCCAGATCATCTTCTTCACGGGTGTCGGAGATACCGCGACCACCGGATGCCAGCTCGCTGGCCAACTGGTCAGTGTCCAGTTCCTTGACCCACTTGGCCACAACGAGGGTGGCAACGGCGTTACCCACCAGGTTGGTCAGCGCACGGGCTTCGGACATGAAACGGTCGATACCCAGGATCAGCGCCAGGCCGGCAACCGGCAGGTGGCCTACGGCCGACAGGGTCGCAGCCAGTACGATGAAGCCACTGCCGGTCACGCCGGCAGCGCCTTTGGAGGACAGCAGCAGCACCAGCAGCAGGGTGATCTGGTGGGTGATGTCCATGTGGGTGTCAGTCGCCTGGGCGATGAACACGGCAGCCATGGTCAGGTAGATCGAGGTACCGTCGAGGTTGAAGGAGTAACCGGTCGGGATCACCAGGCCTACTACGGATTTCTTCGCGCCCAGACGCTCCATCTTGATCAGCATGCGTGGCAGTGCGGATTCGGAGGAGGACGTACCCAGAACGATCAGCAGCTCTTCACGGATGTAGCGGATCAGTTTCAGCACGCTGAAACCGTGAGCGCGGCAGATGGCGCCGAGCACCACGACCACGAACAGGACGCAGGTGATGTAGAAACAGATCATCAGCTGGCCCAGTTGCACCAGCGAGCCCACACCGTAGGCACCGATGGTGAACGCCATGGCACCCAGGGCGCCGATTGGCGCGAGCTTCATGATCATGTTGATGATGTTGAACATCACGTGGGCGAAGCGATCGATGAAGTCCAGCACCGGCTTGCCGTAGGCACCCAGGCGATGCAGGGCGAAACCGAAGATCACCGAGAACATCAGCACTTGCAGGATGTCGCCGTTGGCGAAGGCGCCGACGATGGTGTTCGGAATGACGTTGAGGATAAAGCCGACAATGCTCTGGTCTTTACCGGCAGTGACGTAGGCTGCCACTTTGGAGGCGTCCAGGGTCGCTACGTCGATGTGCATGCCGGCACCCGGTTGCACAACGTTGACCACGACCAGGCCGATCAGCAGGGCGATGGTGGACACAATTTCGAAGTACAGCAGCGCGTAGCCGCCGGTTTTGCCGACCGATTTCATGCTTTGCATGCCGGCGATGCCGCTGACAACGGTGCAGAAGATGATCGGGGCGATGACCATTTTGATCAGCTTGATGAAGCCGTCACCCAGTGGCTTGAGCGCCACACCGGTCTGCGGGTAGAAGTGACCGAGCAAAATACCGATAACGATTGCAACGATCACCTGGAAATACAGGGATTTGTAGATTGGCTGACGAGTCGTCATTGCAAAATTCCTCAATCGTCCCGTGTGGCAAATATCCGCCATTGCCCACGGCACTTGAATTGCGAACCCTCCTGCACTGGAGGGATTTGTTGTTTGCGAAGCCTGTAGGACCAGGCCTGCGCTGTAATCCTTATCGCAAACGCCGTGCCACTTTGCTGAAAACCCCTGAAGGCCTTAAGACATCAGGGCTGCGGATTTTAAAGCATCCTCCAAAGTGCCGAGCCCACTGGCGGATTTCCGCCGCACTGCCCAATCCCGTCCTACAATTTGGCGGATATCCGCCTTGTCGCCCTGCCAGGTGATGACTACCATCCGCCATTCCATGGACGAGGGCCCCGCATGCGTGAACGTACCATCGCCAGTCACTACGCCCGGGCGGCCCTCGGCGGTGCGCGTCGAGCCGGATACGACTATTCGGGCTTATTGCAACAGCTGGGCATCACCCCGGAACTGTTGACCGAACCCCGCGCACGCATTGCACCCGAGCAATTTACCCGGCTGCTGCAACTGCTCTGGCTGGCTCTGGACGATGAGTACCTGGGGTTCGCCGACGGCCCGAGCAAACGCGGCACCTTCGCCATGATGTGCCATGCGCTGATCCACTGCCGCACCCTGGAGAAGGCTCTGGAACGCGGCTTATTATTTTATAGCCTATTCCCACAAGGTCCGCGCTGGCAGCTGACACGGGAAGGCGAAATGGCCCGCTTGAGCCTGGATGATTCTCAACTGTGGGACCCGGATCACTTCCTCAGCGAATGCCTGCTGGTGATCTGGCACCGCCTGGGCAGTTGGCTGATCGGCCAGCGCATTCGTTTGCACCAGGCCACGTTCAGTTACCCGATGCCGGCCCACGCCGCTGAATATGACCTGCTGTTTCCCTGTGCCCAGGTGTTCGGTGCGCCGAACAGCAGCCTGGTGTTTCCCGCCCGCTACCTGAGCCTGCCGCTGTTGCAGGACGAGCGCACCCTCAAGCATTTCCTTGAGCGTTCCCCCGCCGACCTGCTGTCACGCCCGGATGAAGGCGACAGTTTGAGCAGCCAGTTGCGACGCTTGTTAAGCCGCGACCGCACACCTTGGCCAGACCTGGAAGCCGTCGCCCAGCACTTGCACGTCAGCCCGCAAACCCTGCGCCGACATTTGCGCGAAGAAGGCACCAGCTTTCAGGCACTCAAGGATGAGTTGCGGCGGGACATCGCCATCTACCACCTGGGGCGGGCGGATTTGTCCTTGCTGGAGATCGCCGAGCAATTGGGGTTCTCCGAACCGTCAGCGTTTCATCGGGCGTTCAAGAAGTGGACGGGGCTGACACCCGGGGCCTATCGGGCGCAGCAGAGTTAGCGCTGCGTCGTTTGTGAGGGCCTCATCGGGGGCAAGCCCCCTCCCACCTTTGACGGTGTTTACAAAGTTTGATGTGCGAATAAATTCAAGATGTGGGAGGGGGCTTGCCCCCGATAGGGCCAGCCCAGCCACTAAAGATCACACAGCCGGAAAGTGAATCTTGAACGCCGCGCCCCCCAGCGGCGAATCCCCCAGGGTCAGTCGCGCGCCGTAGCTTTGAATGATGTCCTTGACCACCGCCAACCCGATCCCCTGCCCCGGATGCTGTCGGTCCAAGCGCTCGCCCCGTTGCAGAATCCGTGCACGCTGGTCCGGCGGCACTCCGGGGCCGTCATCTTCGATGCACAACTCGATACCTTCAGGATTTTCCACCAGGCTGATGCGCACTTCACTCAGGCACAGCCGATAGGCGTTTTCCAGCAGGTTACCGAGCAATTCAAGCAGGGCGCCCTTCTCGATCGGTACATCGCATTCGTCCGGCAATTCAAAGACCACCGTGACGCCCTTGTCGCGGTAGACCTTGCCCAGCGTATCGCAGAGGCTTTGCACTACCGGCTCGAGGCGCACCTGATGGCGCACCAGGCCGCTTTTGCGCAGGCTGGCACGCTGCAATTGGTAGCTGATCTGCTGGCTCATGCGCTCGATCTGGGATTGCAGCACCCAGGCCTGATCACGATCTTCCGGGCGTTGCGCCATGTCTTCGCTCACGCTTTGCAACACAGCGAGCGGCGTTTTCAGGCTGTGGGCCAGGTCATCGAGGGAGTCGCGGTAACGCGCCCGTTGTTCGCGCTCGCTGTGCAGCAGGCGGTTAAGGGAGCCGGTGAGACGCAGCAATTCGCGAGGGTGTTGTTCGGAGAGGCTTTCGCGGGTGCCGCCTTCGATCTGGTCAAGCTCCTGGCTCAATCGCCGCAGGGCTTGCAGGCCCCAGGTCAGGCCCAGCCACAGCAGGGTCAACAGCACCAGCAGTGCCGCGCCGAAGCCCAGGTAGAGGTTTTCGCGCAGGCCTTCAAGGGTCAATTGGTATTCGCGCACCGGTTGCAGGGCCACGATACTGAACGCCGCGCTCTTGCCGCCGAGCAGCTTGACCTCGACGTCGTAGACAAAGAACTCCTGGCCGTCAGCCTCGCGAATCCGCGCAAACTCATTGCCGCGCCCGTCATAGCGCGGCCTGTAGTTGATGTTTTCGTCCCGGGTGGCCCGCGAACGCCACACCAGGTGGCCTTCGCGGTCGTAGATATAGCCGAGCAACCGGCTATCGGTGAGGTTGAAACGTTCATCCGGCAACTGCGCCGGCATCAGCAGGCGATTGTTTTCCACCCGCGCGGCGGAGATCAGCGTGGTGACATCCGATGCCAGGCGCTGCTCGATGGAATCCTGCAATGCCAGGCTGAACGCGCCTTGCATGGCGGGCAACAGGCCCAGCATGAACAGCACGGCCAGGGTGGCGGCCGCCAGCATCAAGCGCACACGTAACGAGCGAATCAACGGCAGCGCTCATTGAACAGGTAGCCCAGGCCACGCACGGTATCGATCGGCTTGAACCCGGCCGGGCCTTCCAGCTTGCGGCGCAGGCGGCCGACCAGTACTTCAATCACATTCGGATCGCGCTCATCGTCGTCGGGGTAAAGTTGTTCCATCAAGCGGTCCTTGGCGACGACCTGCTGGTGATGGCGCATCAGGTATTCGAGGATGCGATATTCATAGGCGGTCAATGCCAGGGGCTGTTCGTCGAGGGACGCTTGCTTGCGGTTGAGGTCCAGCAGCAAGGGGCCGGCGACGATAGTCGACTGGGTAAACCCGCTGGAGCGGCGCAGCAAGGCGTTCATGCGCGCCTCCAGCTCTTCGAACTGGAAGGGCTTGACCACGTAGTCGTCGGCGCCGGCGGCCAGGCCTTCGACCTTGTCCTGCCAGTTGCCGCGCGCGGTGAGGATCAGGATCGGAAACGTCTTGGCCTGGCTGCGCAATTGGCGGATCAGGTCCAGGCCGCCCATGCCGGGCAGGCCCAGGTCGATGATCGCCAGGTCATGGTTGAATTGACCGGTCTGGTACAGGGCCTCTTCGGCGTTGGCCACGGCTTCGACCACGTGGCCACTGTCGGTCAGGCGGGTAAACAGGTGATGACGCAGCAGCGCCTCATCTTCCACCACCAGCAATTTCATAAAGCTCTCCAAAGCAAATCAACTGTCCGACAGAGGCACATCATAGCGGCCCCGCAGGTCTTGCGGTCGCAGTTTAGTGCCGTTGAACTGGCCGGTCAGGTATTCGTAGCCAACGCGATAGCTCGGCTGCGGGGTGGCCTGGCCCAGAGACTGGCCCCAAGGCGTGGGCTGACTGCCAACATCTTCGATACTGACACGCTGCATCAGGATGCTGGATTTCTTGGTTTTCTCACGGCCGAATGCAGCAAAGGCACCATCGGAGGCCTGAACCCCAGCGGTAGCACTGAGCATGGTTAACGCTAACATCAGCTTCTTGATCGCAGTCATGGTGTTACCTCATTACGCGTTTGGCTGTGAGGCCAGACTACGCAGGCGCCCCTGAACTCCCCCTGAACAGGCTCTGAACCTCACCTGAACCACGGCGGGCTATCCTCTTGCGCATCAACTCGGCAAAATACCGCCCATGACGCCCCTACCCGCTTGCTGCACCCCACTCGACGCCCATTGGCCACTGCCCGAACCCTTGCCGGGCACGGTGTTTCTCAGCACCCGCTTTGACCCCGCATTACTGGCACCCGGCGATTTCCAGCACTGTGAGGTGCCACCACCGGCGAGCATCCAGCGTTCAGTGGCCAAGCGTCAGGCCGAGTTTCTCGCCGGTCGCCTGTGCGCGCGCGCGGCCCTGCAACAACTTGATCACATCAACTGCATCCCACCGATCGGCGAAGACCGCGCACCGGTGTGGCCCGCCCACATCAGCGGTTCCATCACCCACAGCACCGGACATGCCGCCGCGATTGTCGGGCACAAGGCGCGATGGCGCGGGTTGGGGATGGACCTGGAGAATGTACTGAGCCTGGAACGGGCGGAGCGCCTGGCTGGGGAGATTCTGACCGCGCAAGAGCTGCAGCGTATGGCCGACCTGCCGCGAGAGCAGATCGCCTTGCTGGTGACGCTGACGTTTTCGGTCAAGGAGAGTTTGTTCAAGGCGCTCTACCCGATCGTGCAGAAGCGCTTCTATTTTGAGCATGCCGAGGTGGTGGAGTGGTCAGAGGCTGGGCATGTGCGCTTGCGCTTGCTCACAGACCTCTGCGGCGAGTGGTGCCACGGCAAGGAGTTATCGGCGCAATACTCAGTGAGTGATGGCCAACTGTTGAGCCTGGTAGCCGTAGCAGCTGTCGAGCGCAAGCGAGGCTGCGTTGGACGCGACTCGACGTTAGATCGGTAGCGCGGCCGACGCAGCCTCGCTTGCGCTCGGCAGCTGCTACGGATTTGCTCGGTGTGGGGTATCACGGGAGAAACGTCAGGGTTTGTCTTGATCCCTGGGCCAACTCAGGCTGAAGCACGCCCCGCCCAGGTTGTTGCTTTTGCTGATCAACGCTCGCCCGCCGTGCCAGTAAATAATCCGCCGCACAATCGACAACCCCAGGCCATGTCCGCCCGAGGCACGGGTGCGGCTGTCGTCCAGGCGCAGGAACGGCGTGAAGATACGCTCCCAGGCACTTTCCGGTACACCGGGCCCGTCGTCCTCCACATCGATGCGACAGCGCACCTGGCCCACCTGATAACTGATCAACACCTGGCCCTGGGCGTGACGCATGGCGTTGCTCACCAGGTTTTGCAGAGCGCGGTGCAAGTAGCGCGGCTCGGCATCGACCCAAGCGTCGTCCCAATGGGCCGACGACAGGCAAATACCCCTGGCCACGGTCACCTGCGGGCGCAGTGGCGATAATTCGCCGATCACCTGATCGAGCAGCGCATCGAGGTCGACCCGTTGGAAAATCAACGCCGGCGCTCCCTGCTCCAGCCTTGCATAGGTGAGCATTTCATCCACCAGGCCATCGAGGTCCTGAATATCACTGTCCATGCCTTCCAGGTACTTGCGCCGCGCTTCAGGCGTGGCGGCGTCGCCGATCATCTCCAGGCCGAAGCGCAGGCGCGCCACCGGTGTGCGCAGTTCATGGGACACCGCGCGCACCAGTTCGCGCTGGATCGCCAACAGTTGCTGCAGGTGCTCGGCCATGCCATTAAAGGCCGCCGCCAGGCGCCCCACCGAGTCGGCCCCCCGGGCCGGCACACGCACCTCGAGATTGCCTTTGGCGATGCGCGTGGCGGCGGCCTCCAGGCCTCGGAGCCTGCGTTCAAGCTGACGCACCAATAGATAGACGATCAGGCCGATCAGGGTCAGGCCGATCAAGGCGATCAGGACCAGCCATTGCGCCGGGTACGGGCTCATCTGATACAGCGGACCGAGTTCCAGCACCCAGGGCGTACCGACTATGCCGGAAAATACACGGATCGAATCGCCGCCCTTGCCAAGGGCCATGACCGTATCACCCTCCGATACGCGGCGGCGTTGGTCGTCGTCCATATCAGCCTGATCGAGGGTCATCAGGTGCATTTCGAAACCAAAGCCCTTGGCCTCCTTTATATCCGCCAGCCGTTGCGGCTGCTCGGCGACGGGGAAGCGCACCAGTTCGTCGGCCAGCAGGTAAATAGTCGCGCGGGCCAGTTGCTCGCTGATCTGCTGCACCTCGCCCGTCAGCACCCACTGCTCCTTATCGCTGACCAGGCGCAGCACCCGGGCAGCGTGGGGGCCGGTCTGTTCCACCAGCACCAGGCCACGTTGCAGGCGGGCGCGCTGGCTGAGGTCCAACTGGGCATCGGTGAGGCTGCGCAGTTCCAGGGGGATGCCGAGCAAACGCTCCCACACGGCCAGGGCGCGCTGGCGCTCGATGGCGCTCATGGGCTGCAGGTTGTCGCCCATCAAGGCAAAGGTGCCGTGGGCCAGGCGCTCACGGTATTGGCCGCTGCGCACCTCATTGAGCAGGTGCAGGGCCAGCACGCCGAGCAGCGCCACCAGAATCAGCGCCGCGCACATGCCGCCATAGATACGCAGGAAGATCGAGTTCACTGCGACATATCGACGGCGGCTTCAGGGACGAACAAGTAGCCTTTGCTGCGGATGGTCTTGATCAGCCGTGGGTGGATCGGGTCATCGCCGATTTTCGGGCGAATCCGTGAGATGCGTACATCAATGGAACGGTCCTGGCCGTCATAGCCGATGCCGCGCAGAGCGATAAAGATCTCTTCGCGGGACAGGATCCGCCCGGCATTCGCCACCAGCAGCCACAGCAGGTCGAACTCGGCACTGGTCAGTTCGATACCGTCGTCGTGCAGCCAGGCTTCGCGCAGGGCGTTGTCCACCAGCAGCGGGCCGAATTGCAGGCGGCGCTGGCTTTCCACGCTGGCGGGCTCCGCCGGCTCACTGCGTCGCAACAGGGCCTGGATACGCGCCAGCAACAGGCGCGGGCGCACGGGTTTGCACACATAATCGTCGGCGCCCATGTCCAGGCCCAGCACCTGATCCATATCGTCGGTGCGGGCGGTGAGCATCAGGATCACGCCGTCGTAGCGTTCGCGCACCTTGCGGCAAATGCTCAGGCCGTCTTCGCCGGGCAGCATCAGGTCGAGAATCACCAGGTCCGGTTGCTCGGCGATGATCCGCGCCGCAGCCAGGGCGCCATCACCTTCCACAGAAACCCGCAGGCCGTTGCTTTCCAGGTAATCGCGGGTCAACTCGGCGAGCCGCTCGTCGTCCTCGACGATCAGGATTTGCCAGGCTTCTTGCTCCACGGGTGATCCTCGTTGTTATAAAGGGATTCGTTGGCCGAGCAGGCCACACCTTATTTGTAATGTTTTGAGGGCATAACAAAGGCCGATTGTAGCCATGGTCAAGCCCTCTCGCACAAGCCGGGAAATCGATTCGGTGATCCTGCTTTTCTGTGATAGGGTTCGCGCCCTCAAAAATCCAACCGGCTGTTTTCAACTTGGAATACTCGGTGACAAACGGCCGAATCCAGCAGTGCTGCGGCCTACACGGGTGTTCCACGTTTCATACACATTTTACCCACAGCGTTATCCACAGGTAGTGCGTTGCTAAGCCCCCCAAAACGCATTATCTTGTAGCTCGGCGCTAAAAAAACCCTACATGTAGGGTTTTAGGCGAAAAGACCCAACACAAATCAGACAAGAAACTCAAGCCCTTTCTTGCTCCTGTTTGGTCTAACCCAAGCATTTTTTGAAAGCCCAAACCGCTCAAGCGGATGGCAGCCGTTTTCCAGCTCCAACAGCGGAAAACGGTACGGGTGTTGCAGTGCTTGAACCTGGCAACTGTCACCCACCAGGAATACGGCCAAGGGCATTTGAGCCCCGAACCGAAGACTTCGGCATGGAAGCGGCGCTATGAGCTCCCTTCCTCCTGTCCCGAAGTTGTTATGCCAGGCCCAGGCCTGTTGTAAGTGCTTCAGGACGGAACGGTGGGCACCGTGATGGTGCCCAAATAAATATAGAAATGTGGAGACAACCCCCCATGCAAACCGACACAACTCGCGAGAACCCGCAAGGCTCCGTGCCGCAGGCCGCTGATTCGAATATGGATCTGTCCGCCACTGCACCTGGCCAATTGCGCGTGATCAAGCGTAACGGCACTGTCGTTCCTTACACCGATGACAAAATCACCGTCGCCATCACCAAAGCGTTTCTTGCAGTTGAAGGCGGCACCGCTGCTGCCTCGTCGCGCATCCACGACACCGTTGCCCGCCTGACCGAACAAGTCACCGCGACCTTCAAGCGTCGCATGCCGTCGGGCGGCACCATCCACATCGAAGAAATCCAGGACCAGGTCGAATTGGCCCTGATGCGTGCCGGCGAGCAGAAAGTGGCCCGCGACTACGTGATCTACCGCGATTCGCGCGCCAAGGAACGTGCCGTCCGCACCCCGGCCGAAGAAGCCGCCGTGCAAGCGCACCCGTCGATCCGCATCACCCTGGCCGACGGCAGCTTTGCGCCGCTGGACCTGGGCCGCCTGAACACCATCATCACCGAGGCCTGCGAAGGCCTGGAAGAAGTCGACGGTGACCTGATCCAGCGCGAAACCCTGAAAAACCTGTACGACGGCGTGGCCCTGACCGACGTCAACACCGCCCTGGTGATGACCGCCCGTACCCTGGTTGAACGCGAGCCGAACTACTCGTTCGTGACCGCGCGCCTGCTGATGGACACCCTGCGTGCCGAAGGCCTGGGCTTCCTGGGCGTGGCCGACAGCGCCACCCACCACGAAATGGCCGACCTGTACGCCAAGGCGCTGCCTGCCTATATCGCCAAAGGTATCGAATTCGAATTGCTGAACCCGATCCTGGCCACCTTCGACCTGGAAAAACTCGGCAAGGCGATCAACCACGAGCGCGACCAGCAGTTCACTTACCTGGGCCTGCAAACCCTGTACGACCGTTACTTCATCCACAAGGACGGTATCCGCTTCGAACTGCCGCAGGTGTTCTTCATGCGCGTGGCCATGGGCCTGGCGATCGAAGAGAAGCACAAAGAAGACCGTGCGATCGAGTTCTACAACCTGCTGTCGTCGTTCGACTACATGTCGTCCACACCGACGCTGTTCAACGCCGGCACCCTGCGTCCACAGCTGTCGAGCTGCTACCTGACCACCGTGCCGGATGACCTGTCGGGCATCTACCACGCGATCCACGACAACGCCATGCTGTCCAAATTCGCCGGCGGCCTGGGCAATGACTGGACGCCAGTGCGTGCACTGGGTTCGTACATCAAGGGCACCAACGGCAAGTCCCAGGGCGTTGTACCGTTCCTGAAAGTCGTGAACGACACCGCCGTAGCGGTCAACCAGGGTGGCAAGCGCAAAGGCGCTGTGTGTGCCTACCTGGAAACCTGGCACATGGACATTGAAGAGTTCATCGAGCTGCGCAAGAACACCGGTGATGACCGTCGTCGTACCCACGACATGAACACCGCCAACTGGATCCCTGACCTGTTCATGAAGCGTGTCTTCGATGACGGCAAGTGGACCCTGTTCTCGCCATCCGAAGTGCCGGACCTGCACGACCTGACCGGCAAGGCCTTCGAAGAGCGCTACGAGTACTACGAAGCCCTCACCGAGTACCCAGGCAAGGTCAAGCTGTTCAAGACCATCCAGGCCAAAGACCTGTGGCGCAAGATGCTATCCATGCTGTTCGAAACCGGCCACCCTTGGCTGACCTTCAAGGACCCCTGCAACCTGCGCAGCCCGCAGCAGCACGTGGGCGTGGTCCACAGCTCGAACCTGTGCACCGAGATCACCTTGAACACCAACAAGGACGAGATCGCCGTTTGCAACCTGGGCTCGATCAACCTGCCGAACCACATCGTCAACGGCAAGCTGGACACCGCCAAGCTGGAACGCACCGTCAACACCGCCGTACGCATGCTCGATAACGTTATCGACATCAACTACTACTCGGTGCCACAGGCGCAGAACTCCAACTTCAAGCACCGTCCGGTCGGCCTCGGCATCATGGGCTTCCAGGACGCGCTGTACCTGCAGCACATTCCTTACGGTTCGGACGCTGCGGTCGAGTTCGCCGACAAGTCCATGGAAGCGGTCAGCTACTACGCGATCCAGGCTTCCTGCGACCTGGCCGACGAGCGCGGCGCCTACGAGACGTTCCAGGGCTCGCTGTGGTCCAAGGGCATCCTGCCGCTGGATTCGCAACAGATCCTCATCGAGCAGCGTGGCCAGAAGTACATCGACGTTGACCTGAACGAATCCCTGGACTGGGCGCCGGTACGTGCCCGTGTGCAGAAAGGCATTCGTAACTCCAACATCATGGCCATCGCACCGACCGCGACCATCGCCAACATCACTGGCGTATCGCAGTCGATCGAACCGACCTACCAGAACCTGTATGTGAAATCGAACCTGTCGGGCGAATTCACCGTGATCAACCCGTACCTGGTACGCGACCTGAAAGCCCGCGGCCTGTGGGACTCGGTCATGATCAACGACCTGAAGTACTACGACGGTTCGGTACAGCAGATCGAGCGCATCCCGCAAGAACTCAAAGAGCTCTACGCGACCGCCTTCGAAGTGGACACCAAGTGGATCGTCGACGCCGCCAGCCGTCGCCAGAAGTGGATCGACCAGGCTCAGTCGCTGAACCTGTACATCGCCGGCGCATCGGGCAAGAAGCTCGACGTGACCTACCGCATGGCCTGGTACCGTGGCCTGAAAACCACCTACTACCTCCGTGCCCTGGCCGCGACCAGCACCGAGAAGTCGACCATCAACACCGGTAAGCTGAATGCTGTTTCCAGCGGCAACCACGGTGATGATTCGGTGCTCGCCGCGCCTGCCGGCCCGGCACCCGTGCCAAAGGCCTGCGCGATTGACGAGCCGGATTGCGAAGCTTGCCAATAAGCTGAGCGACTCCCGGGCTTGAACGCCTGGGATTGAAAAAGCCCGATAGACCCCGACTGCATAGGGTTTATCGGGCTTTTTCGTTGCTGCGCCGAGGCGTTTGCCACTCCAGCCTCTAGGTAACCACTGACACTTCTGAACGCCACATCCCCTACCGCCTGATGATTGGCGAGCCAACAGGCCCTGAGCTGATCAGTGGCAAAGCCAAAAGGCAGCGTTCCTCCCATGCCTTTCAATGCATGAACCAAAGCACCGCAGAAGGTTTTCAACACCTACAAAAAAGCCCCTCTTACGAGGGGCTTCTTGTGGAGCGCTACCGCATCAGGTCATCTGAATGATGGTCTGCATGATGGTGCTCTGGGTGGAGATGGTCTTGGCGTTCGCCTGGTAGTTGCTCTGGGCCTTGATCAGGTCCACCAGCTCATTGGTCAGGTTGACGTTGGAGTTCTCCAGGGAGTTGGCCACGATCGAACCCAGGGTACCGGATTGCGGGGTGTCGTAACCCGGCTGGCCCGAGGCGAAGGTCTCTCTCCATGCGGTGCCGCCCGACGGCTGCAAGCCTTGCTCGTTGTTGAAGCTGGCCAGGGAGATCTGGCCGATGGCCTTGCTCTGCTGGTTGCTGAACGTGGCGAACAGTACGCCGCTGCCGTCGATTTTCAGGCCGGTGATCTGGCCGGTAGCGTAGCCATCGGTGATCGGAGGGTTACGGTAGCTGGCCGAGTTGTACTGGGTGATGTTGGCCATGTTGATGGCGATCCCCGTTGGGTTCGCCGTCGCACCGTTTGCCTTCCAAACACCAGCGGTCACTGTACCGGGGACCCAGCCGGTAATGGTCAGGGTGTTATTGGCCACACCGCCCGTCGTGACACTGGTGAGCGTGCCCGAACCGTCAAAGGCCAGCGTCGACGGTACCGGTGGGGTGGCCGGGGTGCCGCCCGTCGGCGGCGAACCGTCTGGGTTACGGCCATCAATCAGGGTGTAGGCGTTCCACTTGTTGCCATCTGTTTTCACCAGGTATTGCACCATCGGGTGTGCGTTGCCTTGGGCATCGTACAAGGTGGTGCTGTACTGGGTGGTGAAGGTACTGGTGTCCGCCGGGTCGAATGGCTTGAGCGTCTGGTTGATCACCGGTTCCGAGGAGTTCAGGTTACTGGTGGAGTCCACCTTGGTAGACGCCTTCGGCGGCAGGTTCGACAGGTTCAATTGCAGGTCGGTCAGACCGCCCTTGATGATTTTGCCATCATCGTCCGCCGCGTAGCCTTGCAGGCGCGAGGTACCGGTATTGTTGGTGATGTAGCCGTCTTTATCGGCACGGAAAGCACCGCTGCGGGTGTACTCCAGCGAGCCGTCGCTACCTTTCTGCACGAAGAAGCCGCCGCCCTGGATCGCCATGTCCAGGATGCCGCCACTGCCGTTGACGTCACCCTGGGTGAACTGCTGGGACACAGCCGCCAGGTTCACACCGTTGCCGATGCTGTTCTGGCCGGTGCCCAGTTTGGACGCGGCGTAGATGTCGGCGAATTCCGCACGGGACGACTTGAAGCCAGTGGTCGCAACGTTGGCGATGTTGTTGCCGGTTACGTCCAGTTGTTTGTTGGCCGCATAGAGGCCGCTAAGGCCGATGTTAAAAGACATGTTTCTCTCCCTCTGCCGTATTTAGCCGGCTCTATGTACCGATAGTCTGAATTTGCGACAGCTTGACGCTGCCCATGCCACCTGCAAGGTTCAGCAGCATTTCGCCGCCGGTCTTGCTCAACGTCACGCTGGTCACCGTTGCCGGCAACGAAGTCGCCATGGCTACCGATTCGCCTTTGTCGTTCTTGGTCGTCGCCGCGAAGGTGTAGGTGCCGGCTGGGGCAACCTCACCGTTGTCGTTCTTGCCATCCCAGATAAAGTCGGACGAACCCGCGCTTTGAGCACCCATATCGATGGTGCGCACCACGTTGCCGTCTTTATCGGAGATCTTGATCGAGACGTTGCCCGTCGCCGCAGTCACCGCTACCGAACCGGTCATGCTCTTGCTCGTGTCCACCAAGGCCTTGTTGGTCTGGGTGATGATCGAGCGTCCTACCAGCGAAGAAGCCTGCAGCGCCTGCGAGGAGCTGAAGTTGCTGGAGATCGCATTGACCGAATCGTTCAGGGTATTGATGCCTTCCAGGCTGCTGAACTGCGCCAGCTGGGCCACGAATGCACCGTTGTCCTGAGGCGACAGCGGGTTCTGGTTTTTCAGTTGGGTCACCAGCAGTTGCAGGAACGCGTCCTTGCCCAGTGACTGGCTGCCCGTCGCGGTCTTGGTAGCGTCGGTGACGGTGGTATTGTCTGTGGCGGTCTTGACCTTGGAATTGAAAAGGTCCTGGACCGCCGAATTGGTCGTGGTATCAACGATGGCCATTATTTGGCGCCCCTTATCACTGACCCAGGGTCAGGACCTTCTGCATCATGGTTTTGGCGGTGTTCATCATTTCCGCGTTGGTCTGGAACGAGCGGCTGGCGGAGATCATGTCTGCCATTTCCTCGACCACGTTGACGTTGGGGTAATAGACATAACCCTTTTCGTTCGCGGCAGGATGGTTCGGCTCGTAACGGGCCTCGAGGTTGCTCTGGTCTTCGACCACGCCGAGCACCTGCACGCCCTGACCGGCTGCGTCCTGGTTCTGGAACAGCGAATCGCTGCCGCCGCTCTGGCCGCCCTGGAACATGGTGGCGAACACCGGGTGACGGGCGCGATAGGTCTGGTCGATGCTCGAAGACACAGTCTCGGCGTTGGCGATGTTACTGGCGACGGTGTTCAAGCGCGTGGTCTGCGCGCTCATGCCACTGCCGGCAATATTGAAAACACTGGACAGGGACATGGCTTACTCTCCACGCAGGGCTGACATCAGCCCTTTGAATTTACTGTTGAGCAGGGTAAAGCTGGCCTGAAAGTTCACCGAGTTCTCGGCGTAGGCCGATTGCTCCAGCTGGGCGTCGACAGTGTTCTGGTCGATCGACGGCTGCATCGGCGTGCGATACAGCAGCGACTCGTCACCACTGCTCAGGCCTTGCGCTTCGATATGACGGCTGTTGGTCATGTTCAAGGCGAAGGTGCCGTTCTTGGTCTTGTCCTGCTGTGCGGCGAGCACGGCGGAGAAGTCCAGGTCCCGAGCCTTGTAGTTCGGGGTATCGGCGTTGGCAATGTTGTTGGCCAGGACTTCGGCACGCTGAGCGCGGAAGCCCAGGGCTTGTTCGTGGATACCGAGCGCTTTATCGAAGCTGATGCTCATGGCGGAAACCTTTAGGCTGACCTGCTGTTCGTTAACAGGGTTATAGCAAGGCGCATGCCAATATCTGATAACCCCGTAAATCAAGGGGTTGCGAGGAGCTTGCCGGCGGCAATGCCAGAAAAGCGGCAACGGGTTTCCGCGTGGCGCCAGTAAAGCGGCAATGGGGAGTTGCCGCTTTCATCAACTTTGCCGCAGAAACAAATGTGGGAGGGGGCTTGCCCCCGATAGCGGAGTATCAGTGATAGACACATCAACTGAACCACCGCTATCGGGGGCAAGCCCCCTCCCACATTCTTGACCGCGTCCGCTTTATTACTTGGCCTGGTAGATGATCCCCGGACTGCACTGCACCATCTGGAAATGATCCGGCAGGCCATTGAGCGCCTCGGATGCACCGAGGAACAGGTAGCCGCCACGCTTGAGGGTGCCGTGGATGCGCAACAGGATGTCCTTCTTCACTTCGGCCGAGAAGTAGATCAGCACATTGCGGCAAAACACCATGTCGAACTTGCCCAGGCTGGCGTAGCTGTCGAGCAGGTTGAACGAGCGAAACTCCACGCGACTCTTGATCGGCGCCTTGACCGCCCAACGCCCTGCCCCTTTCGGGTCGAAGTAACGTTGCAGGCGTTCCTGGGACAAACCACGGCCCAGGGCCAGGCTGTCGTACTCGCCGGTCTTGCAGTTGGTGAGCATGGTGCCGGACAGGTCGGTGGCGACGATCTGCGCCCCGGCTTTAAGCTGGCCCATGTTGGTCCGTTCGAACTCATCGATGGACATCGAAATCGAGTACGGTTCCTGACCCGAGGAGCAGGCGGCCGACCAGATACGCAGGCGCTGGCCCGGGCTGGCCTTGATGGCCTCCGGCAGCACTTTGCTCTTGAGCACTTCAAAGGGGTAGGTATCGCGAAACCACAGGGTTTCGTTGGTGGTCATGGCATCGACCACCATCTCCTTAAGGCCACTGCGCGGCTGCCCCTGGATCCGTTGAACCAACTCGCCCAGGGACTTGATGCCCTGCTGCTCCATCAGTTTGTTAAGACGGCTGGATACCAGGTATTGCTTGTTTTCACCGAGCAATATGCCACAGGCTTTTTCCAGGAAGACCCGGAACTGTTCAAAATCCAAATTACCCGTAGACACTGATACCGCCTCTAAAATCGTATGACCGCCAGGGGAAAAACCCTAGCTGTGATCTGCTGCCTTGATCCGGTCGACTACCCGGGATGCCAGGTCATCAGGGCGGAATTTGGCAAGGAAGTCATCGGCACCGACCTTCTTGACCATCGCCTGATTGAATACGCCCGACAACGAAGTATGCAGGATGATATGCAATTTTTGCATGCGTGGATCGCTGCGTATCTCAGCAGTGAGGGTATAGCCGTCCATTTCCGGCATCTCGATGTCGGAGATCATCATCAAGAATTCTTCTTCCGGCTTCTTGCCTTCCTCCACCAGCTTGCGCAGGTAATCCAGGGCCTGGCGACCATCATTGAGCGCCACAACCTCCACGCCGACGGTTTGCAGGCAGCGTGTCACCTGTTTACGCGCCACCGAGGAGTCATCCACCGTGAGCACTCGCAGCGAGACCGCCTTGTGCGCCGTTTCGGCGTCTACCACACCCACGGAAATCGATTCCGAGGTGGGTGCGACTTCGGCGAGGATCTTCTCCACGTCGATGATTTCCACCAACTGGTTATCGACCCGCGTCACCGCCGTGAGGTAGTGATCGCGCCCGGTGCCCTTGGGCGGCGGATGGATCTCTTCCCAGTTCATGTTGACGATACGTTCCACCGAGCGCACCAGGAAACCCTGGGTCTTGGTGTTGTACTCGGTAATAATCACGAACGGATTCTCGCGATCCTGCAGGCCAGCCGAACCGGTGGCCAGGGCCAGGTCAAGAATCGGGATGGTCGCGCCACGGATATTGGCGACGCCGCACACCACCGGGCTGGACTTGGGCATGATCGTCAGCTTCGGGCATTGCAACACTTCCCGCACTTTGAACACGTTAATGCCATACAGCTGCTTGCCATCCAGGCGAAAAAGCAGCAACTCCAGGCGATTCTGCCCTACCAGCTGTGTGCGCTGGTTTACTGAATCCATTACTCCTGCCATGCCATGACTCCTACGCTAAAACCTTTGGCTATACCTACAAGGGCGACGCGCACCCAACACTAAACGGCACGAGCTTTGCTATTTGTTGAATTATGGACATTAAAACGACAGTTTCCCGACGCCTTCACCTGACACGGTTTTGCAGATTGCTCTGCGTACCGCTGGCACTGCTCGCCTTCAGCCTGGGCGCCACGGCCCGTGCCGAGAACGTCACCTTGCCTGATCTACTTATCGGCGTCACTCAGGGCTTTCTTGAGTTCACTGTAGAAGATTATCTGGCGACCACACAGACGCCGGGGCGTTATGAAATCCAGGTCAACCAGTTGGACCCACGCCTGCGCATGCCGATGTGTGACAAGGAATTGACAGCCACCCTGGAAAGCCCCGCCCAACCGATCGGGCGCGTGACGGTCAAGGTACGCTGCGAAGGCGCCTCGCCCTGGACCGTGTTCGTGCCGGCCCAGGTCAAATTGTTCCGTGAAGTGGTGGTGGTTGCTCGCCCGCTGAAACGCACGGGCATCATCGGTTTTGAGGACGTTGTACTGCGTGAACGCGATATCAGCCAGATCAACCAGGGCTACCTGACATCCCTGGACCAGGCGATCGGACAGAAATTGACCCGACCAGTGGTCACCGATCAGGTCATTACCCTAGTGCATCTGGAACAGGCCGAGGTCATTCGCAAGGGCGATCAGGTGGTGATCTCCGCCAGCAGCGGCGGTTTAAACGTGAAAATGCCGGGCGAAGCATTGTCCAACGGCGGCATGAGCGAACAGATTCGGGTCAAGAACCTCAACTCCAACCGCGTGATCAAGGCGCGGGTGACAGCCCCAGGGCAAGTCGAGGTCGCGTTATAGATTACTGGTACAGGACGCTGGGTTTTCCTACACTGTGCACGAGAAGCGCCGTGCGGAGATTTATTGTCATTCGCGCCTAAAGTTTGTCAGGGTATGGCCGAAAACATGGCAAGCGTCCAAATACCCAGAGGTTTTTTTATCATGGTCATCGATTTCAGCCGTTTGAATAACACCCCGACGACGTCAGGCACTACGCGCACCACCGGCACCAAGGACAGCGTAGAAGCCAAGGCCCCGGCGCTGCCCGCCAAGGCAGAACAGGCCAATGCCAGCCAAAGCGGGGAATCCGTACACCTGAGCAATGAGGCTCAACAGTTGCAGAAGGTCACTGACTCGCTGCGCGATCAACCGGTAGTCAATAAAGCCCGCGTGGCCGAATTGAAGCAGGCGATCGCCGATGGCAGCTATAAAGTCGACAGCAACCGTGTAGCCAGCAAGCTGCTTAACTTCGAAGCCGAGCGCTAGGCAAAGGCCTGCGCAGGGCTTTTGGACGCTTAAAACCCAAGGCCAGCCATGCATCACGACGAACATTTGCTTCAACTGATCATTGATGATCTAGCGCCGACGCAACAGTTGCTCGAGCTGCTCAAAGAAGAATCCCTGGCCCTCTATGGCCGGGACATGCCGCTGCTGGAAGAAATTCTGGCGCGCAAACAGTCGTTGATCGTCCTGCTGGAACAGCACGGCAAAAAACGCAGCCAGATCCTCATCAGCCTCGGCCTGCCGGCAGACCACGACGGCCTGGCGCAGTTGGCCAGTCACTCCTCGGTCGGCGATCAACTCTTGGCCCAGAGCAAAGAGCTCAACCAGTTGCTCGCCCAGTGCCAGGAAGCCAACCTGCTTAATGGTCAGTCGATCCAGCTTCAGCAAGCTACGACCGCCAACCAGTTGCGTATACTCCACGGCGGAGAGCCTCCGGCACTCTATAACGCCCAGGGCTCCACCTCGCGCCTGGTCAAGCCAAGCACCCGCAGCCAAGCCTGACACCGGTTTACAGCGCGCCCTATCCAAGGCCCGTCACATGCTGGCAAAATGCCGGCTCTTGCGTGTAGTCGTATTTTGTCTGGAGATGGAAGAACCGTGTTCAACGCCCTTAATGCGGAAGATGCTCCGCAGCCACCCAAGGTCCTCACCACGCCTCTGGAAATCGCCGGCACCTTGCGGATGCTGCAAGACAGCCATGACCCGCTGATCATCACCTTCCACGAACGCAGCCAGCGCTTCCAAAGCTATCTGGTGGACGTCAACCGCGACAGCAACATGCTGGCGCTGGACGAAATGATCCCCCGTGACGGCGAGCGTTACCTCGAAAACGGCGAACCCTTTCGCATCGAAGGCTTCCATGATGGCGTACGCGTCGCCTGGGAAAGCAACGGCACCCTGAGCATCAGCGAAAAAGGCGGCCACCGTATCTACACCGGCAGCCTGCCGGACGAGGTGGTCTACCATCAGCGTCGCAACGCCTTCCGCGCCGCACTGAAGCTGGCGCAACTGGTGAATATCGAGCTGGGCGGCGAGAAACTACAGGCGCCGGTCAACGGCAAACTGCTGGATATTTCCGCCACCGGTTGCAAATTGCGTTTTGAAGGCGATATTTCCGAGCGCCTGCAACTGGGCCAGGTCTACGACCGCTTTGTCGCAGCCCTGTCGTTTGGCAGCATGACCACCGCTGTCGAACTGCGATACCTGCACTTCGAAGAAAGGATCAACACGACCTTTGCCGGTGTGCGCTTCCACAACATGAGTGGTTTGGTGCAACGTCAGGTCGAGCGCTTTGTGTACCAACTGCAGCGTGAAGCCCGACGGTTCGACAAAGACGACGATTTTTAATCCTTAACGATCGCAGCAAAAAAACGGGCAGACCCTTTGGGATCTGCCCGTTTTTGCTTTCAGGGCCGCGCCCTGCTCAAGTCGTGGGGATGTTCCTCCGGCCCCAGGGGCTCGGGTGGCCCTTCGAAGGCGGGCTCATCCACCGGTGGCGCGGGATCGACCTGCGGCTCGGGATCGGGGGCAGTTTGCATCTGCTCCTGCACCACCTGCTCATCGACCCGCGGGTCCAGCGCAGCCACCAGCGGCGAACTCGACATACTGTCGGGCATTGCCACATGATGCAGAGGGGCATCTTCCACCTGGTGCAGGTTGGTCACCGCCTTAGGCCGGATTCGCCACACCAGGATCAGCGCGCACAGGCTGAAAAATGCGTACAGCATCTGGCTGCCGAACAGCTTCATCACCACACCCGCCAGCAACGGCCCGACACTGGCGCCGATACCGTAGGTCACCAACAGCATGGCCGTCAGCGATACCCGACGATCCCCTTCCACATGGTCGTTGGAAAACGCCACGGCCAATGGGTACAGGCAAAACTGTACGAGGGAACACAGGAAGCCCGCGACAAACAGCACTTCCAGCGGCACCTGGGTCATGATTGCCAGCGGCAGTGCAGCCACCGCCAGGCACAAGGCGAAACAGCGGATCAGCAGCGCGCGATCATAACGATCCGATAACCAGCCTAACGGCCACTGCACCAGCAACCCGGCAAAAATGCAGCTACCCATGAACAGACCCACCTGTTCGGTGCTCAACCCTTGCTGGGAGGCATAAAGCGGCGCCAGACCGTAGAACGAACCGACGATCAAGCCAGCCCCCAACACCGTACTCAGCGACTGCGGCACGCGCTTGATAAAGAAGCGCGGCTCCATCGGCGCAGGATGCAGGGCTGCCGGGTGAATGCGTCGGGTCATGGCCACCGGCACCAGGCACAGGGCGAAGCACAGCGCCACCAGCATCAGCAGCTCAAGACCAAGCTGGGGATGCATCACCAGTATCAACTGGCCCAATACCAGCCCCAGGTAGGAGGCGATCATATAACCACTGAACACCACGCCACGCTGCTTGGCATCTGCCTGCTCATTGAGCCAGCTTTCGATGACCATGTACTGGCACATCATCCCCAGGCCCACGATCATCCGCAGCACAATCCAGGCCGGCAACCAATCGATCAGGCCATGGCCCAGCACAGCTGCGCCGACAATCCCGGCACAGGTGGCGTAAGCACGGATATGCCCGACCCGGGCAATCAGGCGATGCCCGATCTTGCCACCCAGCACCAGGCCAAAGTAGTTGGCTGCCATCAGCGCACCCACCCACAGGCTGTCGACATGGTCGGCCGCCAGGCGCAAGGCCAGGTATGTACTGAGCAGGCCGGAGCCAATCAGCATCATCAAGGAGGCGAAATAAAGGGCTCGAAAAGATTTCCAGATCTGGCGCATCGGCGTTCCGAGCGGCTCCTTGCGGTGAGAGACAGGGCTATCGGCATGATAGTCCCGGGTGACCGGGTCCGGACAGGCAACATGCGCTGTTTCCGGGGATTATTTTGCTTACAGCTCAGACGCTGTCGGATGGCGCGCAAGGTACATAGTTGCGACAAATACATCACAGCACCTGCTGTGAACCTTGATCGGCGGCAAGGTTCGACCCATGTGCAAAAAGATCGAGCGCCCACAAAAAAGCCCCGCCAGGAGGTTCTGTTCGGGGCTTTCTTCACGGGCTTGGAATCTGGTGTCCCAGGGCCGGTTCGAACGGCCAACCTTCCCCTTAGGAGGGGGATGCTCTATCCAATTGAGCTACTGGGACAAATGACCGCCATCAGGCCAAGGGCACTGCGACGGACGGCGTGCATGTTAACGGCCGAGTTGGGTTTTGTCATGTCGTCCGTGGGCTTTTTGAGTGTAGGCCGAGCCTTGCCGGAGCGATGGCGGTTTCGCCCCGCAAATACGGACACCTGGCCTTATCGTGCAAAATGCACTAACTCAAAATGCCAGCATTGCAAATTGCAACCTTTCGGCCCTGCAAAACAAACTCAAGCCATTGATTTTATTGAATTAATGTATTGGCACGACACCTGCAATAGTTCTCCTACAAAACCCACCCAGCCAAGGCGTTAAACGGAGAACATGACCATGAACAGTGCCATTCTGTTAGCTCTCAACACCGTAGCCCTGGCTGCACTGGTGATGTTCCACTTTCAATCGACTGGCAGCAATGACCCCGCCCAGCTCAGCCAACAGGCAGTTCCCCACCACTTGCAACAACGCCCGCAGCTGGCCGTGATGACCCCGAATGCACAAGCGCCAGTACGCCTGACTCAAGGCACCCAGACCGCACCTGCGTCTGAACACTGGGTTTTCTAAGGACACTCATCATGAGCAAACTTGCCTGGCTGTTTCTGTGCCTGACCATCGCCACCAGCCTTCTGGGCCTGAGTACCAGCTCTCACGATGGTCAAACCAGCGCATTTGTCGCCGCCGGCGTTTTTGCGAGCCTGCTTCTGCTGACGCTCGTCGTAGGTCGCCGAATCAAATTCGACCCGGTTTTACGCTGACCTCCCTCGCCTCTGCTCTGCCCTTCCCCCCTACCTTATGTCGCCTCGTCCTAGTAAATCGGCAAATTGCCACTAGTCTTAAAATCAAGGGCAAAAGGCCACTTTGCTATAGGATGTGCGGCCTCAAACCCTGTGGTGGCCTGGACTTACGGGAAGTTCCCTTGCGGAACCACTCGTGGAAAAGTTTTCCAACCAGTCCGCAAAAATGCAAATGAGTGCTGGCATAAAGCCTCTAGGCAGTTCAATATTTGTCACAGAATTGACGCCAAGGAACTGGCAAATCTGAGGCATGATGCGGCCTCTTTGCAATTCGGGTTGAACTTTGGTCGTGAGTCTTGTCTTAACACTCATCTTGCGGCCAATTCCAATAACCGCTCCCCTGAACTAACCGGTTAAATATATGCGCCCATTGAAACAGGCAATTTATTCCAGCCGTACGGCTGACAAGTTCGTCGTACGTCTGCCAGACGGAATGCGGGAACGCATTGCCGAGGTGGCTCGCAATCATCACCGCAGCATGAACTCCGAAATCATCGCGCGCCTGGAACAGAGCCTTATTCAGGAAGGTGCGTTGGGTGAAGAGCTGAGCATGCGCCTGGACAGCCCCGAGCTGTCGCTGCACGAACGCGAACTGCTGCAGCGTTTTCGTCAGCTCTCCCACCGCCAGCAAAATGCCCTCGTCTCGCTTATCGCGCACGACGTCGAGGCGGCCGCAGAAGCCAATTGATCTGACACTGAAAGCCGAAGCCAGCCATGTGCTGGCTTTTTTTTGCCTGGGATTTATACAGGGCTCTAGATTTTTATCACGTAGCAGCTGGCGAGCCCTGGCGTGGCTGCGTTTGCAGCCTGCCTGACACACCGCTGACGCAGCCTCGCCAGGGCTCGACAGCTACGCAGAGAGAGCCCGCTCGAGGCAGATCAGAGCAAGAAGATCGTCGCCAACCCCAGGAAGATGAAGAAGCCGCCACTGTCGGTCATGGCCGTGATCATCACGCTGGCACCCATGGCCGGGTCGCGCCCAAGCCGTGCCAGGGTCATGGGGATCAGCACCCCCATCAGTGCAGCCAATAGCAGGTTGAGGGTCATGGCAGCGGTCATCACCACGCCCAAGGACCAACTGCCATACAGCAAGTAGGCCACCACACCAATCACGCCACCCCACACCAAACCATTGATCAGACCCACCGCCAGCTCCTTGCGCAGCAGGCGCGAAGAGTTAGCGGTACTCACCTGATCCAACGCCATGGCGCGCACGATCATGGTGATGGTCTGGTTACCGGAGTTGCCACCAATGCCTGCCACGATCGGCATCAACGCCGCCAGGGCCACCAACTTCTCGATGGAGCCCTCGAACAGCCCGATCACACGGGAGGCGATAAACGCGGTAATCAGGTTAACGGCCAGCCAGGCCCAGCGGTTATGCAGGGAGCGCCAGACTGACGCAAAAATATCTTCCTCTTCACGCAAACCTGCCATGTTGAGGACTTCGGTTTCACTCTCTTCACGAATCAAGTCGACGATTTCGTCGATGGTCAGACGGCCGATCAGCTTGCCGTTCTTGTCGACCACCGGGGCGGAGATCAAGTCGTAACGCTCAAAGGCCTGCGCTGCGTCGTAGGCATCTTCATCCGGGTGAAAGCTCACGGTATCGCTGGCCATCAGGTCAGCAACTTTTTTCTCCGGATCGTTTACCAGCAGGCGCTTGATCGGCAGCACGCCCTTGAGAATGCCCTCATAGTCGACCACGAACAGTTTGTCGGTATGACCCGGCAGCTCTTTCAGCCGACGCAGGTAACGCAATACCACTTCCAGGCTGACGTCTTCGCGGATGGTGACCATCTCGAAGTCCATCAGTGCGCCGACCTGATCCTCGTCATAGGACAACGCGGAGCGCACGCGCTCACGCTGCTGGCCATCGAGGGCCTCCATCAGCTCATGCACAACATCACGGGGCAGCTCAGGCGCGAGGTCGGCCAGTTCGTCAGCGTCCATCTCCCTGGCGGCAGCCAGCAGCTCGTGATCATCCATGTCGGCGATCAGGGTTTCACGGACCGAGTCGGATACTTCGAGCAGGATGTCGCCGTCGCGGTCGGCCTTGACCAACTGCCAGAGGGTCAGTCGATCATCGAGCGGCAAGGCTTCGAGAATGTAGGCAACGTCGGCGGAGTGCAGGTCATCGAGTTTGCGCTGCAACTCGACGAGGTTCTGCCGGTGAACCAGGTTTTCTACCAGGTCATTATTCGGACCGTCCTGGCGGTGCGTGAAATCTTCGACCACGCGCTGGCGCTGCAGCAGCTCGATGACTTGAGCCAGGCGATCCTGCAGGCTTTCTTGTGTTTTCTTTACTTCTACTTCGGTCATAGGCGAACTCCACTCCCAGCAGCGGGGCACGCCGGAAGGATCAATCAGTCAATTCATGATTGGTAAAACGGGGTACTGAGTAACTACTGGGTAAGTCCATGGAGGTATTCCACAAGCCCCGGCGGGGCTGACGGGCGCAATGATACACCTTGCGTCCGTTTTTAACGTCAAAAAACTGGAAAGAACAAGCGCTTGCGAGCCAAAGTTGAGTATTGGCTGCACCTATCAACTGCGACGCCGCCGCGCGAATGGAAAACACATCAGAGAAGAGAAAAAGATAAAAACCCACACAAACCCCAGACGGCAAAAAGCCCGCACTAGGCGGGCTTTTTGTTTGTATGGTGCACTCGACAGGATTCGAACCTGTGACCGCTCGGTTCGTAGCCGAGTACTCTATCCAGCTGAGCTACGAGTGCAGATTGTGTTTTTAGACCAGATCACAACTGGTTGAAGCTGAGCTACCTGCATTACTGCAACTAACTCTTAAATGGTGCACTCGACAGGATTCGAACCTGTGACCGCTCGGTTCGTAGCCGAGTACTCTATCCAGCTGAGCTACGAGTGCATTTGTTGCCGCGCATTATAGGCCGTTCAATCTCTATGTAAAGCTATTTTTTCGTTTGCTTTCAACAACTTAACGAAAAAACCAGATTGCAACGTACTAAGCAAATAATGGCGGAGAACGGGGGATTCGAACCCCCGACACCCTTTTGAGGTGTACTCCCTTAGCAGGGGAGCGCCTTCGGCCACTCGGCCAGCTCTCCGCAACACGGGGCGTATATTAACCACGTTCATCCCCGTTTGCAAACATAAAAAACGATAAAAATTAAAGGCTTGGTTCTTCGTCCTTCTCTTTCTTGATCCGCAGGTAGATTTCCTCGCGGTGGACCGCTACCTCTTTCGGAGCATTCACCCCAATACGTACTTGATTGCCTTTGACGCCGAGCACGGTCACGGTGATTTCGCCATCACCGATAATCAGGCTTTCTGCGCACCGACGAGTCAGAATCAGCATACCTTTCTCCTCACGCATTTCATTTCAGGAACAACAGTCTGCAAAAAAAAGGCGTTCGACCTACGACTCGATAGCCATAGCCCTAACGGCCTAAGTATTGTCGAGCGCACGCAAAAGACCATGCGCCCTACAAAAAATTGAAAGGCGCGGTTTACCGCGCCTTCCTGGCATTGCGTCACTCGCCCTGTCGGGCCGGAGCGTCCAGCTCAAAAGCGGTATGCAGCGCACGTACAGCCAGCTCCAGGTACTTCTCTTCGATCACCACCGAGACTTTGATTTCGGAGGTAGAGATCATCTGGATATTGATGCTTTCCTTGGCGAGGGCCCCGAACATACGGCTGGCAACGCCGGCATGGGAACGCATGCCCACACCTACGATCGACACCTTGGCAATCTTGGTATCGCCGACCACTTCACGGGCGCCAATTTCGCTCGCGGTGTTCTCCAGGATTTTCAATGCCGCATCGTACTCGTTGCGGTGCACGGTGAAGGTGAAATCGGTGGTGTTATCGTGCGAGACGTTCTGCACGATCATATCGACTTCAACATTTGCATCGCTGATAGGGCCCAGAATCTTGAAGGCCACGCCCGGGGTGTCTGGCACGCCACGGATCGTCAGCTTGGCTTCATCGCGGTTGAAAGCGATGCCGGAAATGATCGGCTGTTCCATGGATTCCTCTTCATCAATAGTAATGAGGGTGCCCGGACCCTCTTTGAAGCTGTGCAATACGCGCAGCGGAACGTTGTACTTGCCGGCGAACTCCACCGCGCGGATCTGCAACACCTTGGAACCGAGGCTGGCCATTTCCAGCATCTCTTCAAAGGTGATCTTGTCCAGGCGCTGGGCCACGGACACAACACGCGGGTCGGTGGTGTAGACGCCGTCCACATCGGTATAGATCTGGCATTCATCAGCCTTAAGGGCCGCCGCCAGGGCCACACCGGTGGTGTCAGAACCGCCACGCCCGAGGGTGGTGATGTTGCCGTGCTCGTCCACGCCCTGGAAGCCCGCTACAACTACCACGCGGCCTGCTTTCAGATCAGTGCGAATTTTCTGATCGTCAATCTGCAGGATGCGCGCCTTGGTGTGCGCGCTGTCGGTGAGGATGCGCACCTGGCTGCCAGTGTAGGACACGGCAGGCACGCCACGCTTGTTCAGGGCCATGGCCAGCAAGGCGATGGTCACCTGCTCGCCGGTGGACACGATCACATCCAGCTCACGCGGCAGCGGCTGTTGGTCGCCACTGATGGCCTTGGCCAGTTCGATCAGGCGATTGGTCTCGCCGCTCATGGCCGACAGCACTACGACCAAGTCGTCACCGGCATCGCGGAATTTCTTAACCTTGTCGGCCACCTGCTCGATTCTTTCGACAGAGCCGACCGAGGTGCCTCCAAATTTCTGTACGATCAAAGCCATTTCCAAGCCGCCTCAGCCCGTAAAGGGGCGCCTAAATATCCAATCAACCAGCACAGAACAGCCCGTGACTAGACCACGGGCGGGTTAACAGTGCCTTAAATACCTGCCTCGACAAATGGCACGGTCAGGGCCAGGGCCGCGTCCAGGGCGCTGGCGTCCACACCACCGCCTTGCGCCATGTCCGGACGACCGCCGCCCTTCCCGCCCACTGCCGCAGCGGCTTGCTTCATCAAATCACCGGCCTTGAGTTGGCCAGTCAGGTCCTTGGTTACACCGGCAACCAGCACGACCTTATCCTCATGGACACTGCCGAGCAGGATCACTGCGCGGCCGAGCTTGTTCTTCAACTGATCGACCAGGGCCAACAGCGCCTTGCCGTCCTGACCATCCAGGCGTGCCGCCAGGACTTTCACGTCCTTGACGTCCACCGCAGAAGCCGACAGATCGTCGCCCGCCGCGCTGGCTGCCTTGGCCTGCAACTGCTCCAGCTGTTTTTCCAGCGCACGGTTACGCTCCAGCACGGCGGACAGCTTGTCGATCAGGTTGTCGCGGCTGCCCTTGACCAGGCTGGCCGCTTCCTTGAGTTGTTCTTCAGCCGCATTCAGGTAGGCCAGGGCCGCAGCACCGGTCACCGCTTCAATACGACGTACGCCCGACGCCACGCCACCTTCGCTGATGATTTTCAGCAGGCCGATGTCGCCGGTACGGTTGGCGTGGATACCGCCACACAGTTCTACCGAGAAATCGCCACCCATGCTCAGTACGCGCACGTTGTCGCCGTACTTCTCGCCGAACAGCGCCATGGCGCCCTTGGCCTTGGCAGTCTCGATATCGGTTTCTTCGGTTTCTACCGGGGTGTTCTTGCGCACTTGCGCGTTGACGATGTCTTCCAGGGACTTGATCTGCTCAGGCTTGATCGCTTCGAAGTGGCTGAAGTCGAAACGCAGGCGCTGGCTGTCGACCAACGACCCCTTCTGCTGGACGTGCTCGCCCAACACCTGGCGCAGTGCAGCGTGCAGCAAGTGCGTGGCCGAGTGGTTCAGCGCGGTTGCGTGGCGTACGTCGGCATCGACCTGGGTATCTACCGGCGCACCCACGGTCAAGTTGCCCAGCACCAGCACGCCGTGATGCAGGAACGCACCGCCGGTCTTGGTGGTGTCGCGCACTTCAAAACGACCCGACGTTGAGCTGAGGAAACCACAGTCACCGATCTGGCCGCCGGACTCGGCGTAGAACGGCGTCTGGTCCAGGACCACAACGGCCTCGTCGCCTTCATTCAGAACGTCGACCGACTTGCCATCTTTATAGAGGGCCACGATCTTGGCCGAGCCAACGGTCGCCTTGTAACCGGTGAACTCGGTGGGCACGTCAACCTTGACCAGGGTGTTGTAGTCCAGGCCAAACGAACTGGCGGAACGCGCGCGCACGCGCTGGGCTTCCATCTCACGCTCAAACCCGGCTTCATCGATGGTCAGCTCGCGCTCACGGGCGATGTCGGCGGTCAGGTCCATCGGGAAGCCATAGGTGTCGTACAGCTTGAACACCACATCGCCCGGCACCACGGTGCCTTTGAGCTCAGCCAGGTCCTGCTCCAGAATCTTCAGGCCGTGTTCCAGGGTCTTGGAGAACTGTTCTTCTTCGGCCTTGAGCACGCGCTCGATGTTGCCCTGCTGCTGCTTGAGTTCCGGGAAGGCATCGCCCATCTCGGCAACCAGCGCGGCGACGATCTTGTAGAAGAAGCTACCGGTGGCGCCCAACTTGTTACCGTGACGGCAGGCGCGACGGATGATGCGACGCAGCACGTAGCCACGGCCTTCGTTGGACGGCAGTACACCGTCGGCGATCAGGAAACCGCAGGAACGGATGTGGTCCGACACCACCTTGAGGGACGACTGGCTTTCATTGGCGCAGCCAATGGCCGCGGCCGACGCGCTCAACAGGTTGGTGAACAGGTCGATCTCGTAGTTGGAGTGAACGTGCTGCATCACCGCACTGATCCGCTCCAGGCCCATGCCGGTGTCTACCGACGGTGCCGGCAGCGGATGCAACACGCCATCGGCGGTGCGGTTGAACTGCATGAACACGTTGTTCCAGATCTCGATGTAACGGTCGCCGTCTTCTTCCGGCGAGCCCGGTGGGCCGCCCCAGATGTCGGCGCCGTGATCGTAGAAAATCTCGGTGCATGGGCCGCACGGGCCGGTATCGCCCATGGTCCAGAAGTTATCGGAAGCGTAAGGCGCACCCTTGTTGTCGCCGATGCGAATCATGCGCTCGACGGGCACCCCGATTTCCTTGGTCCAGATGTCATACGCTTCGTCGTCCGTCGCGTAGACAGTCACCCAGAGTTTTTCCTTGGGCAGCTTCAACACGCCGGTCAGGAAGGTCCAAGCGAAAGTAATCGCGTCTTTCTTGAAATAGTCACCAAAGCTGAAGTTGCCCAGCATTTCGAAGAACGTGTGGTGGCGGGCGGTGTAACCGACGTTTTCCAGGTCACTGTTCTTGCCGCCGGCACGTACGCACTTCTGGCTGCTGGTGGCGCGGGTGTAGGCGCGCTTTTCCTGGCCCAGGAAGCAGTCCTTGAACTGGTTCATCCCCGCGTTAGTGAACAGCAGGGTGGGGTCATTGCCTGGGATCAAGGAGCTGGAGGAGACACGGGTGTGACCTTGCTCTTCGAAGAAGCGAAGGAAGGCTTCACGGATTTCTGCGCTTTTCATAGGTTCTTCCACGGAGGCTGCGGCCAAAGGCCAGTGCGCAACATCATCAGACGGAGCGACGGCAAAAGGCCGCATTATATCGGCCCTTTGCCGGTGGTACAGCGTGTTTATGCGATAGAGAGGTTCAATTAGACGGTCAGCACGCTCATTTGCGCGAAAATTCGACGAATACCTTGAGCACTTGCTCGATCTGCGCCCGGCTCACATCCAGATGCGTCACCATGCGCAGGCGCGGCGCGGCACTCAACTTGATCCCACGTTCGGCGGCAAACGCCTTCAAGGCCTCTGCCCGGTCGCCGATCTGCACGTAGACCATGTTGGTCTGCACCGGCTCCACCGCGTACCCGGCGTTGCGCAATTCATCGCCCAGCCATTGCGCATTGGCATGGTCGTCGGCCAGGCGCTGCACCTGGTGGTCCAGGGCGTACAGCCCCGCCGCCGCCAGGGAACCGGCCTGGCGCATGCCACCACCGACCATCTTGCGCAAACGACGCGCCTTGGCGATCAACGCCGTGGAGCCGCACAGCACCGAGCCGATCGGCGCACCGAGGCCCTTGGACAGGCACACCGACACCGAGTCGAAATGCTGGGCGATCGCCCGCGCATCGACCCCGAGCTTGACCGCCGCGTTGTAGATTCGCGCGCCATCCAGATGCAGGGCCAGGCCATGTTCGCGGGTAAACGCCCGCGCCTTCGCCAGGTAGTCCAGCGGCAGCACCTTGCCCTGCATGGTGTTTTCCAGGGCCAGCAGGCGGGTGCGGGCGAAGTGGAAGTCGTCCGGCTTGATGGCGTCGAGCACGTGGTTCAGATCGAGGGAGCCATCCGCCTGCACTTCCAGCGGTTGCGGCTGGATCGAACCCAGCACCGCCGCACCACCGCCTTCGTATTTGTAGGTGTGCGCCTGCTGGCCGACGATGTATTCCTCACCACGCTCACAGTGAGCCATCAGCGCCAGCAGGTTGCTCATGGTGCCGGTGGGCACGAACAGCGCGGCCGCAAAGCCCAGGCGCTTGGCCAGCTCGGCCTCCAGGCGGTTGACGCTGGGGTCTTCGCCGTAGACGTCATCACCGCTGACGGCGGTGGCCATGGCGTCGAGCATGCCAGGGGTGGGTTGGGTCACGGTGTCGCTGCGCAGGTCGATCACAGACATGAAACAAGCCTCGAATGGGTTCATTAAGCTTCTTATGAGGATGATTACTGCGGGCAAAGCCACGGAATATCAAGCCCCACGCGTTCTCAATCGAATACCAACCAAACAAACCGATATAGCTTATCGATACGGCGCTCGTGCAGTTTATGAAAAACCATGTTAAAAACTCTCCGCCACCAGGGTTCTGGTGGCAACGTTCTCAGGGCGGGGTGCAATTCCCCACCGGCGGTAATTGCACGCAATGTGCATAGCCCGCGAGCGCTTGGCGCCTCGAACTGCTCACGCAGGACGGCGACAAGGTCAGCAGACCCGGTGTGATCCCGGGGCCGACGGTCATAGTCCGGATGAAGAGAGAACGGGATTGGCACCTAAGGGCCGCACGCTGAGCGCATGCCTGCATGACTCGGCGGTTCGTACCCTTAAATCCCATTCGATTCATAACGCCCTGTTTTTTTCTTAAACAGGAGTCAGAACATGCAACCCACCGCAATCGACAGCAAAAGCAAAAACCATCACGGCGAGCGCGTCGCGTTTATCCAGGCCTGCTGGCACAAGGATATTGTCGACCAATCGCGCAAAGGCTTCCTCGCCGAAATGCTCGCCCAGGGCTACCAGGAATCGGACATCGATTTCTTCGAAGTCGGCGGCGCCTTTGAAATGCCCCTGCACGCCAAGTTGCTGGCCAAGACCGGCCGTTACGCCGGTATCGTTGCCGCCGCGCTGGTGGTGGACGGCGGGATTTATCGTCACGAATTCGTCGCCCAATCGGTGGTCAGCGGCCTGATGCAGGTGCAGCTGGAAACCGAAGTGCCGGTGTTCTCGGTGTCCCTGACGCCGCATCACTTCCATGCCGGCAGCGAGCACCACGCGTTCTTCCACGATCACTTCGTGCACAAGGGCCAGGAAGCTGCGCGTACGTGCGCCGACACCCTGCACAAGGTGCGGGCGATCCGTCGCAGCGAGCAAAAACTCGCCGTCTGACCCGCTCACGCATAAAAATGCCCTGACAAGCTCGCTTGCCGGGGCATTTTTTTATGGCACGTGTATATCTACCGCCTGGACCACGCCCACCTCTTATTAAGTAAGGACCTCAATCCTTGCCTGAAACCAGAGGTCACGCGACATGAATTCAACGCCCACCCTTCATCCCCCCAGAAACGCCGACGGCACCTACGTCATTGACGCGAACACCCTGACTGGCAACCCCCGCTACGATCAAATGGGCGAGCGCCCCGGCGGGTCGGACCTTATCGAAGTACATAGAATCCTTGAAGACGAGAATGTGCGGATCGAGCGCAAGCTGTTCAAGGTCGAAGGCGTCGATCAGCTGTGCATCACCACCTTCGACCAGCCTGACACGGTGAACATCTTCGCCACGTCCCCGCCTGCGGGTGCGTTATCGACGCTGACCGTGCAGATCAACCAGCCGCGCTACGAAATCACCCTGAACTGGCGCACCCAGACCTTGGTGCTCAATACCCAGGGTGGCAATGACCGTATCCACCTTGACGATGACGTGATCGTGCCGGTGTTTGTCCTCAGCGGCGCCGGGGATGATCGCGTGCTCAGCGCCGCCAAGAACGCCAGCCTGGATACCGGGCCGGGAAATGACTTCATCTCGGCCATCAACGGCCGCTGCCACATCGAGGCAGGCGAAGGCGACGATGAAGTCCACGGGTACCAGGATATCCACATGACGGTGTACGGCGGTCCCGGCAATGACGACATCAGCGGTGGCCGCGGTTCAAGCTATATCGATGGGGGCACAGGGAATGATCATATTGTGGGCGGCGCAGGGCACAACATTCTCATCGGTGCGGGCGGCAACGACCGGATCAAGGCCGGGCCCGGCAGCAATGTGATTTACACCGGCGATGGCCTCAACGATGTGACCGGCCTCAAGGCCAACGACATCACTTACTTCAACGTGAAAAGCAACCTCACGGTGGATTGCGCCCTGTTCATGCACCCGGGCATTCCCGAAGACTTGCCTGCCGGCGTACTGGCTTCCCATGCAATCCATCTCGAACCCAAGGCCGTGGCTCACAGTGGAATTGCCATCCAAGGCGGCGCGCAATTCGTGGAGCGGGTCAACGACGACTTGCGCTTTCTGCTCAGCTCCCCCACCGGTCAACGGCTGCTGGTTGAGTTGGAGCAGGCCGCCCAGGTCAGCGGGCAACCGGTCACAATCCATGAGTTTTACCCCGAACCCAACGGGTTGTTCGTGCCAGACCAGAACACCGCCGATTTGTCCTACATCCAAAACGGTAAGCGGGGAAGTCCGTCCTACGGTGGCAAAATCTGGTACAACACCACCGATATCGTCCCGGGAACGCCCAGTGTGATCAACCTGTTCCATGAACTTTGCCATGCCTACAATTCCATCAGCGGCACCAAGCTGGAGGGTATGAGCCCGGATGGCATTGACGGTAACAAGCCGCGAAACCCGATACCCAACTCGGAACTGCAAGCGGTCGGCCTGCCGACGACGGCCCCGCCCTTCGACTTTGACGCAGACCCCACCACCCCAAGCACCAACACCAACCCGCACGCGTTCAGTGAAAACGGGCTACGCCAGGAGCTAGGGCTGCCCCTGCGCAAGCAGTACGCGCTCTAGGCCAGACCCTGCTCGGTGGTCGGCACTATCAGGATGCCTGCCCGCAAACCATTCCTCACCTTGGGGTTAGGGAAGATGATGCGCGCGCCCTCCTCCTCGATCACCCAGCGGGTCTTGGCGACATCTTCGGCCAGCAGGTAACCCTTGGCCAACGGTGAAAAGTTCTCCACGTCCGGCGGCAGGTGCATCAGGAACCCGTCACTGTGCTTGATGACTTCACGGGAGACGGCGAACAGTTGCAGGCCATCGAGGCTCTCGGTGGCCGGCTCAGTGCCTTCGATGATCTGCTTCAGGCGCGTTTCCAGGCGGGACACGTCCACCCCCTGGTTCTGCCCGAACGGCCGCGCCTTGCCCAACTCCAGGGTGAAGGCCTCGGCGTCCAGTTGCTCGTAGGTAAATGCCGAGAAGGTGATCGAGGCCTTGTTCTGCAGCAGCACCGCTTGCATGCCGGCAGCGTTCAGGCGCGCCAGCTCGTGGCGCGAGTGCTGGCGCCCCTCCTTCCAGGGGTACAGCGCAAACTGCTCGATCTTCGAGCCGCGAATGGCGGTGTGCAGGTCGTAATGCAGGCGCGAACGGCCAGGCTGGCTGAAGAAGCTGCGGGCCAACTGTTCAAGCTCGGCGGCGCGCATGGCTTCGGGGCCGATGTTTTTTTCGTGACGGCCGTTGAACAGCCGGTTGATGTCCAGTTCAAGGTAACGCTCGCCGCGGCGCATGGCCTCGGGGTTGCCGAACAGGAACAGAATACGGGTGCGGGGCTTGACCTCCCCACGGGCGATGCCATGCAACAGGCGGTCGAGCAATTCGATCGGCGCGGTTTCGTTGCCATGGATGCCGGACGACAGCAGCAGGTCGCGGCCATTGTCCGTTGCTTGCGGCGGGCGCACTTCGAGTGCGCCCTCGCTGAGCCAGCGCATCTGCACGCCGTCGACAGTCAGTTGAATTTTTTGCGCCGGTTCGCGACCGGCGAGGGTCAGTTCAAGCAGTTTGCCAAGGGCGAGCATACGCAGCTTCCTTAGTGGTTGCAGCCTGGGCCGTGGACGTGATCGTCGTCATCACCGTCAACGTCGGCCGGTTCCATTTCCAGCTGCAGGCTCATCAGGTTGGTGGCCAGTGGGCGCATCAGCAGGTTGGCGTATTCGGAGTCGCCTTCTTCCACGTCCACGCCGATCAGCAGTTGGCCACGGCCGTCGTGCTGGATCCAGATTTCCTTGCCCTGCCAGACCACGGCGACGCGGGTGCAGGAGGTTTCCAGCTGGGTGCCGTCGGTGTCTTCAAGGATCAGTTGCAGGGTGTCGGTGGTCATAAATAATTCTCAGCCATAGGGTGTAAAAAGAGGTGGCGTTAATTGATCTGGAAAGGATAAACCGAGCCCAGTTTAAGGATTTGCGTCAGTTCATCCAGTGCCGTCCGGCACTCAAGCAGCAATTGCGGGTCAGCCAGGTCGGTTTCGCGCAGGCTGTCGCGGTAGTGCTTGTCGACCCATTGGGTCAGTGTGTCGTACAACGGCGCGGTCATGATAACCCCTGGGTTCACCGCTGCCAGCTCCGTTTCGTTCAGGGCCACACGCAGGCGCAGGCACGCCGGGCCACCGCCGTTTTGCATGCTTTGCTTGAGGTCGAAGACTTTCACTTCGCGGATCAGCCCAGCGGACGCTGTCAGGCCTTGCAGGTAATGCCATACGCGCTCGTTGGCGCGGCATTCTTCCGGCACGATCAGCAGCATCGAGCCGTCGGCGCGGGTCAGCAACTGGCTGTTAAACAGGTAGGAGCGCACCGCGTCCTCGACGCTGACCTGGGCACGCGGCACGCACACCGACTGGAAGTTGCCGCCCAGCGTGCCCAACTTGCCCTGCAACTCGGCCAGCATCTGTTCGGTATTGAGGAACGCATCCTCGTGATAGAACAGCACCTCGCCGTTGCCCACCGCGATCACGTCGTTGTGGAACACGCCGGCATCGATCACCACCGGGTTCTGCTGGGCGTAGACCACGCCTTCATCCTTCAGGCCATGCAGGCGTGCAACGGCCTGGGAGGCTTCCAGGGTCTGGCGCGCCGGGTACTTCTGGGGGGCCGGGTAACGAGGATCGAACGCGCTGCGCCCGAACACGAAAAATTCCACGCCCGCTTCGCCATACTCACGGCAGAAACGCGTGTGGTTGGCCGCGCCTTCGTCGCCGAACTGCGCCACCGCCGGCAACGCGGCGTGGTGGGCAAAATGTTTCTGGTCGGCAAACATCGCCCCCAGCACGCGGCTGGTGGTCGGGTGTTCGATGCTGCGGTGGTATTTGCAGTTGAGGTTGGCGGCGGTGAAATGCACGCGGCCATCGGCGGTGTCGGCGCTTGGGCTGACGGTGGCGGCGTTGGCTACCCACATGCTCGATGCCGAGCAACTGGCGACCAACAACGGCATGGCTTGTTTAGCCGCCTGCTGGATGACCTGGGCGTCGGTGCCACTGAAACCGAGGTTGCGCAACGCCGCTACGTCCGGGCGCTCCTGGGGGGCGAGCACGCCTTGCACAAAGCCCATGTCCATCAGGGCCTTCATTTTCTGCAGGCCCTGCAACGCCGCTTCCTTGGGGTTGGAATGCTGCTGGCTGTTGCTCTGGGATGCGACGTTGCCGAAGGACAAACCGCCGTAGTTATGGGTCGGCCCCACTAGACCGTCAAAATTGACTTCATAGGATTTCATCGGCGAGGCTCCACGAACATCTGTTTTTATAGGCTTCAAATTACTTGAATACACCACTGAACCCCTGTGGGAGAGGGCTTGCCCTCGATAGCAGTGGATCAGTCACCTGATTCATCAACTGACACACCGCCATCGGGAGCAAGCCCCCTCCCACATTTAGATCAGCGTAATGCCGGGGGTTAGCGTGGCCGGGACCACCAGGCTTGGCGTTTCAAGCGACGCCACCGGGTACGCACAATAATCCGCCGCGTAATACGCACTGGCGCGATGGTTGCCCGAAGCCCCTACCCCACCAAATGGCGCGGTGCTCGCGGCGCCGGTCAGCTGTTTGTTCCAGTTGACGATGCCGGCACGGCTTTCCAGCCAGAATTGCTGGTAACGCGCTTCGGAATCGGACAACAAGCCCGCAGCCAGGCCGTACTGGGTGTTGTTGGCTTCGGCAATCGCCGCCGCGAAATCAGCGTAGCGGATCACCTGCAACAGCGGGCCGAACAGTTCTTCGTCTTCGCGCTCGGTCACGCCGGTCACGTCGATAATGCCAGGGGTCAGCAAGGCGGCCTGGTCCTGTGGCTGGGTCATCTCCAACAACGCCACGGCGCCATTGGCCAACATCAGCTCCTGGGCGTCCATCAAGGCTTTCGCCGCTGCCAGGGAAATCACCGAGCCCATGAACGGTGGCGGTTGCTGGTCGAACGCGCCGACTTCAATCGTCGTACTCACCGCCACCAGTCGCGCCAGCAACGCATCGCCCCAGGCGCCTTCCGGCACCAGCAAGCGACGGGCACAGGTGCAACGCTGGCCCGCAGAGATAAACGCCGATTGGATGATGGTGTAGACCGCCGCATCCACGTCGGCCACTTCGTCCACCACCAGTGGGTTGTTGCCGCCCATCTCCAGGGCCAGGATCTTGTCCGGGCGCCCGGAGAACTGCTGGTGCAGATGATTGCCGGTGCGGCTGGAACCGGTGAAGAACAAGCCGTCGATACCAGGGTTGGCGGCCAACGCAATGCCGGTTTCCCGCGCGCCTTGCAGCAGGTTCAACACGCCCGCCGGCAAACCGGCGTCGATCCAGCACTGCACGGTCAGCTCGGCGACTTTCGGGGTCAGCTCGCTGGGTTTGAACAGTACGGTGTTACCCGCCAGCAGCGCCGGGACGATATGCCCGTTGGGCAGGTGCCCCGGGAAGTTGTAGGGACCAAACACCGCCACCACGCCGTGGGGCTTGTGGCGCAATACGGCGGTGGCGTCGCCCAGGGGGCCGCTCTTCTCGCCGGTACGCTCGCGGTAGCTTTGCACCGAGATCGCGATCTTGTTGGCCATGCTGGTGACTTCGGTGGCCGACTCCCACAGCGGCTTGCCGGTCTCTTCGCCGATGCAGCGCGCAATGTCATCGGCGCGGCTTTTCAGGCTCGCGGCGAAGGCTTCCAGCACGCTGATGCGCTCTTCCAGCGGGCGCCGGGCCCAGGCCGGGAACGCCTGGCGCGCGGCCTGCACGGCCGACTCGACCTGCTCGACCGTGGCGCCATTGCCGGCCCACAGCACCTGCTGGGTCACCGGGTTACGCGATTCAAACAGTTCACCCTGGCCAGCCAGCCAGCTACCTGCGATATACAGCGAATTCATTATTTCGACTCCCGAGCAGCAGACAACGGTACGGCACGCACTTGATCACCCACCACCAGTTGCAGGCGCTTGGCGGTTTGCGGATCGACCACCAGCGTGCCTGCCGCCAGGCGCGCCGGTGCGGCGGTGATGCGGCAATCTTCGCGTTTGCGGTTATGGATCAGGAACGGCGTGGCGTCGTCCCCCGGCGTGCCAATGGCCAACACCAGCGACTGGCTGTCGCGCACCGCACGGATCTTGACGGTCTCGCACTCCACCGCCGGGCCAGCGTCGAAAATATCGACGTAGCCCTGGTAGCTGAAACCTTCGCTCTTGAGCATGCTCAGCGCCGGCTCGGTGTCCGGGTGGACCTTGCCGATCACGTTGCGCGCGTCTTCGGAGAGGAAGCAGCTGTACAACGGAAACTTGGGCATCAACTCAGCGATAAATGCCTTGTTGCCCACGCCAGTGAGGTAATCCGCCTGGCTGAATTCCATCTTGAAAAAGTGCCGGCCCAGGCTTTCCCAGAACGGCGAACGCCCGGCGTCGTTGGACACGCCACGCATCTCGGCGATGATCTTGTTGCCAAACAGCTGTGGGAACTCGGCGATAAACAGCAGGCGCGCCTTGGCCAGCATGCGGCCGTTGAGGCCGTTGCGGTAATCGGCATGCAGGAACAACGAGCACAGCTCGGAATTGCCGGTGAGGTCGTTGGCCAGAAACAGCGTCGGAATCTCACGGTAGATATTCAGTTCCTGGGAGGCGCTGACCGTCAGGCCGACCCGGAAGTTGTACCAGGGCTCGCGCAGGCCGACGGCACCGGCGATGGCGGAAATCCCCACGACGCGACCTTCGTCGTTTTCCAGCACGAACAGGTAGTCGGCATCCCCGCGCCCGGCGTCGCCGCGAAAGGTTTTTTCCGCCCAGCCAACCCGATGCGTCAGGCGCTCTTCGTTGGCCGGCAAGGTGGTGAGGCCGGTGCCGGTACTGCGCGCCAGATCAATCAGGGCCGGTAAATCGCTGCTGCGTACGGGACGAACGATCATGCTATCTCCTCAGACGGGCCGCTGTTTGGCAGCCACCCGCGAAACTCTGTGTTTAAACCGCAACCAGTCGTACGCTGGCACCTTCGCCAACGCCCAGCGCTTCGGCCGTTGCCAGGTCCAGGGTCACCGGCTTGCCGGGCGCGTAGTCCAGCTCCAGCATCACCGCGCGGTAATCCTGCAACTGCGCGTTGCTCACCAGGTACTGGCGGCCGACACCCTTGACCATCTCGCCGATCTTCACCGGCACCACGCGGCTCTGGGCGATCGAGCGAATGCCCGAAACCCGTGCGTGCAGCGTTGGGCCGCCGTCGAAGATGTCGATGTAGTGGTCAGTCTCGAAACCTTCGCGCATCAGGATGTCGAAGGTGATCTGCGCACGCGGGTGCACTTGGCCCATGGCTTCCTGGGCTTCGTCCGGCAGCAGCGGCACGTAGATCGGGTAATGCGGCATCAGCTCGGCGAGGAACGTACGGCTTTTCAGCCCGCACAGGCGCTCGGCGGCGGCGTAGTTGAGGTCGAAGAAATTGCGCCCGATGGCGTCCCAGAACGGCGAATCACCGTTCTCGTCGCTGTAGCCGACAATCTCGGTCACCACCGAATCGGCAAAACGCTCGGGGTGGCTGGCGACGAACAACAGGCGGCCACGGGAATTGAGTTCCGACCACGGCGAACCGACCAGCTCAGGCACCACGTAGAAACTGGTAAGCAGGCTGTTGCCGGTGAGGTCGTGGCACTGGGAAAGCACGTGGATCTTGTTATGGATCTTCAGCTCGCGGGAGGCGTGCACGAAGGTCTCGTTACGAAAACTGTAGAAAGGCTCCGAGTAACCGGCCGAGGCGACGATGGCCGAGCAACCGACAAGCTTGCCGGTCTCGGTGTCTTCGAGCACGAAGAAATAGCTTTCTTCACCGTTGAAACTCACCTCGGCCGCGAAGGACGCCTCGCTGGCGGCGATCTTATCGCTCAGGCGTTCAACATCATCCGGCAAGGAGGTGACACCAATCGGGCTGTCCGCAGCCAGACGCTGTACCTCGCCCAGATCAGCCATTTGCGCGGGGCGCATCACCAGCATGGTGTCACTCCTTAACTCGAAAACTCATAGGGAAAATTACCGGACATATCTGGAACAACCATATTCCAATGTGGGAGAGGGCTTGCCCCCGATAGCGGTGCATCAGTCACCGGATGTATCAACTGACAGACTGCTATCGGGGGCAAGCCCCCTCCCACATTTTTGACCCAGTCCGGCCGGCAGAAGGTGTAGTTATCAGGCTTGGGTCAGCGTTTTTACCGCACGTTCGAAGCGATCCAGGCCTTCGTTGATGTCCGCGTCTTCCACCACCAGGCTCGGCGCAAAACGCACCACGTCCGGGCCGGCTTGCAGGATCATCAGGTTTTCTTTCTCGGCCGCGTTGAACACGTCCTTGGCCTTGCCTTTGAACGCATCGCTCAATACGCAACCGATCAGCAGGCCCATACCGCGCACTTCGGTGAAGATGCCGTACTGCTTGCCGATCTGCTCCAGGCGCGCCTTGAACAGCTCGTGCTTGGCGTTGACGCCGGCCAGCACTTCTGGCGTGTTGACCACGTCGATGACCGCTTCGGCCACCGCACACGCCAGCGGGTTACCGCCGTAGGTGGTGCCGTGGGTACCGACCACCAGGTGCTTGGCCAGGTCTTCACGGGTGAGCATCGCCGCGATCGGGAAACCGCCGCCCAGGCTCTTGGCGCTGGTGAGGATGTCGGGCACCACGCCGTAGTGCTGGTAGGCAAACAGGTGGCCGCTGCGGCCCATGCCGGTCTGCACTTCGTCGAACACCAGCAGGGCATTGTTGGCGTCGCACAGTTCGCGGGCGCCTTGCAGGTAAGCCAGTTCGGCCGGCAATACGCCGCCTTCGCCCTGGATCGGTTCCAGCACTACGGCGCAGGTCTTGTCCGACACGGCGGCTTTCAGCGCTTGCAGGTCGTTGTAGGGGACGTGGGTGATGCCGGTGATTTTAGGCCCGAAACCATCGGAGTACTTCGACTGGCCACCGACGTTAACGGTGAACAGGGTACGGCCGTGGAAGCTGTTCAGCGCGGCAATGATCTCGTACTTCTCGCTGCCGAAACGGTCGAACGCCACGCGACGGGCCAGCTTGAACGCGGCCTCGTTGGCTTCGGCGCCGGAGTTGCAGAAGAACACACGCTCGGCAAACGTGGCGTCGATCAGCTTATGGGCCAGGCGCAGGGCCGGCTCATTGGTGAACACGTTGGAGACATGCCACAGCTTGTTGGCCTGTTCGGTCAGCGCACCGACCAACGCCGGGTGGGCGTGGCCCAACACGTTGACCGCGATGCCGCCGGCAAAGTCGATCAGCTCGCGACCCGCCTGGTCCCAGACGCGCGAACCTGCGCCACGCACGGGGATGAATGCGGCAGGTGCGTAGTTGGGAACCATGACCTGGTCGAAATCGGCACGTTGCACCGGGGCTTGCTCAACGGACATCGGAGTCTCCTGAAGAGGAACGCCTGCCTGGAACTGGCGGGCGATGCAGGGATTGTAAGGACAGTTTTCAGAGCGGCCTTGCCGCCAAGCGACAACTTCTTATAGCGCCAACCCGCGTTTTTGGCGGGTTTACGCCAATGCGACAAATAGCGTCGCAATGGCGCAGTTTAAACCGTGCGCACGCGCCGTGGGCAGGCTCATCGTTGGTCGCGTGCAAATTCCCCCCCCTAACTGTGTACCGCCTGCCTCGGCGCCCAAACTGTTTTGCTGCGCGTCCCTAATCCGTCAAGGACCGACCCCATGGCCACTCAGCCAGAAACCACCGTTTTGCCCTACCAAATCCTGAAAAACGCCCTGCCACAATGGCTCGGCAACGCCGCCGCCGACAAACGCACGGCCCTGGCCAACCACGCCCCGGTCTTTGCCGACTGGTACAAAAACACCAGCGAGGCGCAGCACAACCAACTCAAGTACCTCAACAGCCAGGCCTGGACTGCCCAGAACCAGGTAGACAGCGCCATGGCCGAACTTAAAAGCCCCGAGGAATTTGGTGCCGAACGCCTGCAGCAGGCGCTTGCCGAGCGGTACGGGGTCGACGCGAATGTGAGGACCACCTACCTGCAGCTGTATATCCCGCTGACAGTCGCCGGTTTCACGGTCAAGCCCGGCGCGGCGCGGACCTGGTCCGTGTCCTTGCTGGACGCGGCCCTGCACAACTTCGAGCCCTCCGAAGCCCAGGCCGGTGCCTATGAGGCCAGCTCCGGCTTCACCACACAGCCTACGGCGGCCGGGCATTTCGCGCCGCTACCGGCCATCCAGGCAAAAATCAGCATCCCGCAGTTCGCCACACTGTGTCGCCAACTGGACATCGGTGGGCAATACCAACGCTATCTCAACGAATACCTGGGCCGGGACAACCCAGTGGCCAGGGCCAGCCTGCGTTACAAAGTCATCGACAGCCAACTCACCGCACTCAAGCTTGCGCTGTACATGGCCCGGATAAAAAACGACCTGCCCCAGACCGGCTATGACGCCGTGTACAACCTGATCACTGACGTGTCTGCCAACGGCTGCCAGCCCATGCAATGCCATGAGCTGGCGGTCATGTCGACGCGCCTTACCGGCATCGTCGTATTTTGCGAAAACCTGGCGACCAGTCGCGTGGTGCTGCCGGTGATCGTGTACATCCCCGACGATCCGCAGCACCCGGTCAAGCAGTACGCCAGCAGCCAGGCGTTCGTGAGCGCCCTGGTGGAAAAACTGCGCGACCCCGAGTACCAGCGTTTTTTCAGCCGCTTCGTCGACCACCAAGACCTGGGCGCGTTTTTCGCAGGTCTCAACCAGCGCCTCACCCGGGTAACCTGGCACCCGCACACCCCGGGCGACCCCTTGCCCTCATGGCGCGAAACCGCCGTCGAAAAACCCAACCTGCAGTTTCGCCCACTCAAAATCAGCGGCGAGCTGTTTGACCACCTTCACCAAATGAAACTCAGCAAGTTGATCAACGACGCACGCAGCCGGGCCGTGTCCACCGCCAGCGTTGATCAGAAGGCTCGTTGGGAGCGCTGGGCCGTCATCCAGAAAATCGGCAGTACCCTGCTGCAAATTGTCGCCCTCATTGCCATGCCCTTCATCCCGCCATTAGGCGCGCTGATGCTCGGTTACACCGCTTACCAAATGCTCGACGACGCGTTCGAAGGCATTATCGACTGGACCGAGGGCCTGCCCCGCCAAGCGCTCGGGCATGCCATGAGTTTTCTGGAGCAACTGGTCCAGCTAGGCATGTTTGCCGTTGGCGCACCGATTGCCGAAGGGCTGTTGCGGGCGGCGCTGCCGGCCGAGTTATTGCAGTTTATCGACCGCCTCAAACCGGTGACGCGCCCCAGCGGCAAAGCCCGCCTCTGGCAGCCGGACACCGCCGCCTACCGCCATGACCTGACACTGCCGGCGGACGCCAAGCCCAACAAACTGGGCCTGCATCGTCACCGTGGCCAGTCTGTTCTGCGTCTGGGCGATGACCCATATGTGCTGCATACCGACAGCGCGAGCGGTCGCCACGCCCTTCGCCACCCCAACCGAACCGACGCCTATCGCCCCCAGGTCCTGACCAACGGCCAGGGTGCCTGGGTGACGGAACTGGAGCGTCCGCTCAGCTGGGACAGCACCACCCTGATGCGCCGCCTCGGCTACACAACCGACGGCATCAGCGATGCGCGATTGCAGCAGGCTCGCCGCATCAGCGACACCCACGATAACGCCCTGCGTAAAATGCACGTCACCCAGCAGACACCCCCGCCGTTGCTGGCCGACACCCTCAAGCGCATCAAGATCGACCAGCACCTGCAAGACTTCATCCTGCAAATGGGCAGCGACGATCCCGCGCTGTATCAACAGGCCGATCCGCAGCTGCAACTGCAACTGCTGACCAATTACGGGCTGTGGCCAGAGACCAAGACCCTGCGGTTCCTGGATGCAAAGGGCAACACCGCCTGGGAGCTCAAGCGGCCTGACGATGCGGGTGTCGTGCAGATCCACGAAGCGCAATTGAAAAATGGCAACCTGCTGAGCGCCCTCATCGAAAGCCTGGATGAACCCGAGCGTAAAACCTTGCTGAAGGAACCTTTCGGTACCCCGCCTGCGTCTTCGCAAACCCGCGCGAACGTGTTGAGGAAACAACTGGCACGGATAGCCGAGGACAAACGATTTTCACTCTTCGACGCGCACTATCGGGGGCTGGAGCGTGCCCGCGACGCCCGTGTGCAAAAACTGATTGATGCGGCCCCCAATCCCGGCCTGCCCACCAGTGTCGCCGAGGAGATCCTGGCCGACGCCAGTGGCGAGGAGCTGCAGGCGATTGATCAGGCAAAGGTGCCCGCACGCCTCGTCGAGCTGGCCGAATGGGCGCAACACGAAGTACGGACCACGCGCGCCTATGAAGGCCTGTACTTGGACACCGTCGAAAGCCCGGACACCCACCAGCTTGCCCTGAACTCACTGGAAAACCTGCCGGGCTGGCTGGGCAACGTGCGCCTTGAGGTCAGGCAATACAGAATCGATGGCGCGTTACTGGACGCCATCGGGGCTGAAGACGCAGCGATCAAAAGAACGATCATCGCCACCGCACAGGGCGATTACGTCCCGCAAGACCACAGCAGTACATTGTTCGGCCGGACCGATTTCTACACGGCTATTCTCCAGGCGATTCCCGATGCCTCGCGCGATTCGCTGAACATCCATATCGGCCAAGGCCCGCGCCTCCAACAGGCGATTGCCGAGCACGCCATGGACCGTCGGGCGCTGCGCCGTTTGCTCGACGCCAACCCGTCATTCAAGCCGACCTACGACCCCAGCGTCATGCGCTTGCGCGGCGGCATGGAAGGCTACCGTGCCGCCGATGATCCACAACCGGGCCCCAGCGGTGAGCCTTCCCTGCAACAGCGTGCCCACGACCTGTTGCCGTCGCTGTCCGCCGAGCAAATCCGCGACCTGGTGCAAACCCTCGAGCGCCGGCCGGGCGGCGCGCAAGCCACGCTGGTTTCGTTGAAAAACGAATACATGAAAATGGACATGGACCTGGCTGTCTGGGAAGCCAACCCGCCTCGATTCCACCCTGAAACAGAAGCGCCATTGAGTCGCCAGGCGTATGAATATGCCGCGCGCAACCGGGCCCACTGGGCTCGGGAAATCCGCCGGGCGTGGCGCCAGGAAACCGAGGTGGACAATCACTTCGCCCCCCCCACCTCCAACGGGCAAATGCTCAGGCTGCTCACCCCCATCAGCGGCGAACTGCCCAGGCTCAGCGCGCGCTTCGAGCACATTTCGCTGCTGGAGCTGACCGGCGATTACTTGCCGCTGAACGTCAACGCCTTTGTCCAGCAGTTCCCAAGGCTGCGCCAACTGATCATCAGAAAAGTCGCGCTTCAGGAGTTCCCTGGCGCCGTCGCTTCGATGCCTCACTTCAACGAGCTGATCCTGAGCGATTGCAACCTGGCCCTGACCACAGAAGACCAGATGACACTGAGCCGCATGACCCGCTTGATTACCCTGGATCTTTACAACAACCCGCTGCAGCAAGCGCCCAATGTCGAGCACATGCAGAACCTGCAATACCTGGACCTGAGCAACACCGGCATTCGTGAGCTGCCCCGCGGATTACTCAGCCGTACGCACCTGGACCTGGTGCTGCTGCCCAACAATCAGATCCGCGAACTGCCCGACGAGCTGTTCAATTTACCCGCAAGCGCCAGTGATACGTTCGACCTCTCCGGCAACCCCATTTCCCCCCTCTCGCTGGCGCGGGTAAAAACCTACTTTCAAAACACCGGCAAATATTGGGACATCGATGCCGACCCCGCAGACGCGGAGCAGGTCAGGCGGCTTTACCCCAGCTTGAACACCGACGAAGTCAATCGCTTCATCTTCGCCCTGCCTGGCGACCTGCAAGCCGGCAAGGTCGCGCTCAACCGCCTCGAAACCGACTACCAGGGAATGCGCGCAACTTTGCTCGCGTGGGCCAATGACGTCAACGTGAGCGCGGCGGAACGCGTGGCTCGCGACCTCTTGCGCAAGGATATGGAAGCAGGTTGGCGCCAGGAGCTGCCTTTGGCCGAGCATGAAAATGGCACCCCAGCGAGCTATGAGTTGACACTCTCAAGGCCGATCAGCGGCGCCTTGCCCACCCTGCCCACGCCGTTCAAGCATGTCTCTTCCCTGACCCTGCGAGGGGGCGGCGGCCCGTTGCAACCTGCGGCGTTCCTGCAAGCGTTTCCGGCCCTCAAGCGCTTGGCCATCGAGCGCTTCACCCTCACCGAGTTCCCACTCGACATCGCGAAGCTGCAACAATTGAACAGGCTGCGCCTCAACCACAATGCGTTGCGATTGAGCCCCAGCAGCGCCAACACGCTGGCCGGAATGTCACGCCTTGAACACCTGGACCTGAGCGAAAACCCGCTGGGGTTCGCACCCGACACCAGCCGCTTGGCCCAGCTTTCCCATTTGTCATTGCGCAACACGGGACTGACCGAGATTCCCTCCGACCTGCTGTCCACCACGGCACCCGAGCGGCAAGTGGACCTCAGCCACAATGCGATCCAGGAGATTCCCGACGCCGCCTTTGCCTTGCCGGCCCGCCGCATCGCGGGCGTCGACCTGCGCGCCAACCCGCTTTCGCGCCAGGCATTGCGCCAGATAAAAAACCATTACCCCAGCGTCCAGCAGCATTGGATGGCCAGCCCTCCACCTGCCGAGCTGCAAAGGCTCAAGGCGCTTTATCCGAACCTCGCGGACGCCGAGATCGGGCACGTCTACTTCCAATTGCCAGGGGACCTTGATGCGGCTGCCAGCGAAATCATCCAATTGGGTATCGAGTACGAACAGCTGCGTGCCGACCTTCAGGAATGGGCGCTCAACATCCCCCTGCGCGACCCACTGCTGGATGTTGTGCTGGATGCCGGCACCCGCGCCGAAGAGCAGTTGCGGCGCATGCAGTTCAAGACGTTGCTTGAACACTGCTGGCGCCGGGAAATCGAGGTCGACGAATCCGGCACGCCGCCCTACCACACGTACAAACTGGTGTTCCACGCTCAACTATTGGGGGATATGCCTCGACTGAGGGCGCGTTTCGATCACGTGACCCTGATCGAACTGATCGGCGAAGGCAGCAACCTGAATGCCGATGGACTGCTCAGGCGCTTCCCGAACCTGCGGCACCTGATCATCGAGCGCTACACCCTGGCGGATATTCCCGAGCCCATCTTCAGCATGAACGCGCTGCGCGAGCTGGGGCTGCCGGAAAACCGTATCCGCCTGACCCCTCGCAGCGCCGGGCAACTGGCGCAGATGAGCAACCTGGTGTACCTGGACCTGAGCGATAACCCGCTGGGCATAACACCCGATGTACGCAACCTGGCACGCATGCAGACCCTTTACCTGCATAACTGCGGGCTCACCGAAGTCCCCGCGGGCGTGTTTGGCATGACGCAACTGCAGGTGCTGGACTTGAGTGACAACTCGATTGAGCACCTGCACACCGACCTGCTGGAAATGCCGCGGCCCCTCTACGACGATTCCGACCTGAGCGGTAACCCACTGTCCGCGCAAAGCCTTGAGCTGCTGCGTCGCTACTTTCGTCAAACGGGTAATGAACTGGGGGTGGAAGCAGCCATGGAGGATGCACAAGGCAACCCACTGACACCTCCCGGCACGCCACCGCCGATGGAGGAATAAGCCAGGGGCTGTCGACGGCTAGCCGCGCTCGGAGGGTACCGACGACAATTCGAACGGGCTGCTGCTGCGCCGCTGGTTGCGGTCTTCACGCGGCGTGGCGCCGAAGAAGTTGCGGTAGGCGCTGGAGAAGTGCGGCCCCGAGGAGAAGCCGCAGGACAGGCCGATCTGGATGATCGACTTGCTGGTTTGCATCAACATCTGGCGGGCCTTGTTCAGGCGCAGTTCCAGGTAATACTGGCTGGGGACGCGATTGAGGTACTGCTTGAAGATGCGCTCCAGTTGTCGTCGCGACACGCACACGTGCTGGGCAATTTCGTCGGTGGTCAGCGGCTCTTCGATATTGGCTTCCATCAGCAACACCGCCTGGGTCAGCTTCGGATGGCTGGAACCCAGGCGGTTTTGCAGCGGGATGCGCTGGCGCTCGCCGCCCTCGCGGATGCGCTCCACCACCAGTTCTTCCGACACCGCACCGGCCAGTTCGGCACCGTGGTCACGGGCCAGCACCGCCAGCAGCAGGTCGAGTACCGACATGCCACCGCAGGCGGTCAGGCGGTCACGGTCCCAGTCGAACAGATGGCTGGTGGCGATGACCTTGGGGAAACGCTCGGCAAAATCATCCTGCCAACGCCAATGCACAGCGGCGCGGTAGCCGTCGAGCAGGCCGAGCTGCGCCAACGGGTACACACCGGCCGACAATCCGCCGATCACACAACCAGCCCGCACCAGTTGCTTGAGGGCCGTGCTCAGTTGCGAGGCGATCACGGCAGGCGGCTCGTCCGCCAGCAGGAACAGTTTCTGGAAGCCTTCCAGCTTACCGGCCCACGGCTCGCCCGGCAGTTGCCAGGCGCCGTCGGTGGCCGGCTCGGCGAGCAGAAACGACAACTCGTAGACCACCTCCGGATGCACCCGCTGAGCAACGCGCAAGGCCTCCTCAGCCAGCGCAAGCGTGAGTGCTTTTGTGCTGGGCCAAATCAGGAAACCAATTTTATGGGCGGTCATGGAGTGCTATCCGAAGCGAGTAACAGTAATGAAGACAAAGGCCAATGCTAGCCCGTAAACCAACACAAAGCTCAAAAACAACGCAGATCCAAATGTGGGAGGGGGCTTGCCCCCGATGACTGTGTGTCAGCCAGTACATGTGGATCTGATACACCGCAATCGGGGGCAAGCCCCCTCCCACAGGGAAACTATTTCAAGCTGCCGGACAGGAACTGCTGCAACCGCTCGGACTGCGGGTTGACCAGCACTTCACGCGGGTTGCCACGCTCTTCCACGATGCCTTTGTGCAGAAACACCAACTGGTTCGACACTTCACGGGCAAAGCCCATTTCGTGGGTCACCACCACCATGGTACGGCCTTCCTGGGCCAGGTCCTGCATCACCTTGAGCACTTCGCCCACCAACTCGGGGTCGAGGGCCGAGGTGGGTTCGTCGAACAGCATCACCTCCGGTTCCATCGCCAAGGCACGGGCAATCGCCACACGCTGCTGCTCGCCACCGGACATATGGCCGGGGAATGCATCCTTACGGTGGCCCACGCCGACTTTGGCCAAGTAGTGCTCGGCCTTTTCACGGGCGTCTTTTTTCGACATGCCCAGCACGTGCACCGGGGCTTCCATCACGTTTTCCAACGCGGTCATGTGCGACCACAGGTTGAAATGCTGGAACACCATCGACAGGCGCGAGCGCATGCGTTGCAGCTGTTTAGGGTCGGCGGCCTTCATGGCGCCGTCCTTGTTGGCCACCAGTTTCAGCTCTTCGTTATTGAGCAGGATCTTGCCGGCGTGGGGTTGCTCCAGCAGGTTGATGCAGCGCAAAAAGGTACTTTTGCCCGAACCACTGGAACCAATGATGCTGATCACATCACCGGCCGCGGCGGCCAGGGACACGCCTTTGAGCACTTCATGACTGCCATAGCGTTTATGCAGGTCTTGGACTTCAAGTTTGTACATGCGGTCGGTTCTCACAAAAACAGGTGGTCAGTCGTTGAGCAAGCGCCCGTGACGCAGCGCTTCGCGCCCCGCCACCTTGGCCAGCCAGAAACCCGCTTGGGCATAACGTAGCCGTTCAACGGCAAACAACACCCCCGAGGTGCCCGCGCACATCGTGCTCACGCGGTCTTCCAGGGGGTCAATCACTTCAAAAATCGGCTCGCCCTTCTCGATCCAGTCCCCGGCTTTACGCAGGTAACTGATCACCCCGGCGTGGGGCGCGAACAGTAATTCGGTGCCTTCGAAGGGCACGCCTTCGCACGGTTCGTATTGCGGCGCCGGCCATTGCCCCTTGATCAGGCCTTGTTCGGCGAGAAACGCGAGGATGCCTTCGGCGTGGAAGATCGCTTCGTCACGGCCGGTGTCGGCTTGACCGCCCAACTCCAGCGTCGTCGCCAGGCAGGCCAGTGGGATCTGCGCGTCGGGGAACGCGCGGGACAGACGCAGCCACGGCAACGAGCAAGCTTCATCAAACGAGCTGCCGCCGGAGTCTTCCGCGAGCAAACCGACTTTCACATTCAAGTGCGCCGACAACGAACGCCACTGCGGCCAGTGCTGGGGCAGTGCGTACATGTGCAGCGCAGCTTCGGCGTCGCAGTGCAGGTCGAGGACGATGTCGGCGCTGCACGCATGGCTCAGCAGGATGCGCTGCATGCCTTGCAACTGGCTGCTCGGCTCGGGCAATGCGTTAAGCACATCGGTCATCGCCTGGCGAATCATGCGCACGTTGGCGTGAGGGTCATCCCCCAGCTTGCCTGTGAGCAACTCGGCCACCGGCTCGCTCAACTCAACGAAATCGCGGTTGAAATTCTTGCCGCTGCCCACTTCGAAACGGCCCTGGTGACTGCCTTGCAGCAACTGCCCCAGGCCCATCGGGTTGGCCACTGGCACCAGCTCGATCACGCCGTTGAGGGCACCTTGCGCTTCAAGTTCGGCGAGGCGTTTTTTCAGCTCCCACGCGGCGCGCATGCCGGGCAATTCATCGGCGTGCAGGCTGGCCTGGATATAGGCCTTGCGCTCGCCGCTGCCGAAACGGAACACGCTCAGTTGGCGCTCGCAACCGAGGTGGCCCCAGGGCAACAGGTGATCGATACGTTCCATATCAATGCTTCCGTGGAGCCAGGTAGCTCAGCCAGCGGCGCTCGGCCAACTTGAACAGGCGCACCAGGATAAAGGTCAGGCACAGGTAGAACAGGCCGGCGGTGATGTAGGCCTCGAACGGCAGGTAGAACTGCGCGTTCACCGTGCGCGCGGCACCGGTGATGTCGATCAGGGTGACGATGGAAGCCAGGCTGGTGGTCTGCAGCATCATGATCACTTCGTTGCTGTACTGCGGCAGCGCACGGCGCAGGGCCGACGGCAGCAGGATGCGGCGGTACAGCTTGTAGCGCGACATGCCCATGGCCTTGGCCGCTTCGATCTCGCCATTGGGGGTGGCCTTGAGGCTACCGGCAATGATCTCGGCGGTGTAGGCGCTGGTGTTGATCGCAAAGGCCAGGCACGCGCAGAAGGTCGCGCTGGACAACAGCGGCCACAGGAAGCTCTCGCGCACCGCTTCGAATTGCGCCAGGCCGTAGTAGATCAGGAACAGCTGCACCAGCATCGGCGTGCCGCGGATCACGTAGGTGTAGAGCCAGGCCGCGCCGTTGACGACCGGTTGCTTGGACACACGCATCAAGCCCAGGGGCAACGCGGCGAGCAGGCCGAAGAACAGCGAGATGGCGAGCAGTTTCAGGGTGGTCAGCAGGCCGCCAAGGTACAGCGGCATGGCCTCCCAGATGACGTTGTAGTCGAAGATCATAGATCAGCCGCCCTTACGCCTACCGAGTAGCGCTTCTCAAGATGACGCAGGGCCAGCAACGACACACTGGTGATCACCAGGTACATCGCCGCCACTGCGAGGAAGAAGGTAAAAGGCTCGCGGGTGGCGTCTGCCGCCTGCTTGGCCTTGAACATCATGTCTTGCAGGCCCACCACCGAGATCAGCGCGGTGGCCTTGGTGAGTACCAGCCAGTTGTTGGTAAACCCAGGGATCGCCAGCCGGATCATCTGCGGCACCATCACCCGGAAAAACACCTGGAAACTGCTCATGCCATACGCAAGGCCGGCTTCGGCCTGGCCCTTGGGGATGGCCATGAAGGCGCCGCGGAAGGTTTCCGACAGGTAGGCGCCAAAGATGAAACCCAGGGTGCCGATACCGGCGGCCAAGGGGTTCAAGTCGATATAGTCGTCATAGCCGAGCATCGGCGCGACGCGGTTAAGCAGGTCCTGACCACCGTAGAAAATCAGCAGGATCAGCACCAGGTCGGGGATCCCGCGGATCACCGTGGAGTACAAGTCACCCAGCCAGGCCAACCAGCGCACCGGCGACAGGCGCAACGCGACCCCGATCAGACCCAGAACAATGGCCAAGGCCATGGACGACAAGGCGAGCTGAAGCGTCAACCATGCGCCATCGAGGATGACGGCCCCGTAGCCTTTCAACATGATTCAGGTCCTCGAAAAGGGGGATGAAAAAATGGCGCAAACCGCAGGAATTCTGTTGCTTGCGCCATTTCGGACAGTCAGCCAGGACGATTTACTTGGCTTCAGGGCCGTAAATATCGAAGTTGAAGTACTTTTTCTCGATTTCTTTGTACTTGCCATTGGCACGGATCGCGGCGATGGCAGCGTTGATACGCTCCAGGTTTTCCTTGTCGCCTTTGCGCACGGCGATGCCTATGCCGTCGCCGAAGTACTTGGCGTCGGTGAACGCCGGGCCGGTGAACGCATAGCCTTTACCGGCTGGCGTATCGAGGAAACCTTCCTGCAACAGGGTGGCGTCGGCCACGGTACCGTCGAGGCGACCGGCTTCCACGTCCAGGTAGATTTCGTTCTGCGAGCTGTAAGGCACAACGGTGGCGCCTTTAGGTGCCAGGACTTCCTTGGCGAAACGATCGTGGATCGAGCCGCGCTGCACGCCGATCTTCTTGCCTTTGAGTTCATCCAGGCTGTCGCTGACCGCAGTGCCTTCCTTCAACACCAGGCGCGCTGGGGTCAGGTAGTAGCGGTTGGTGAAGTCCACGGACTTCTTGCGGTCTTCGGTGATAGACATGGACGACAGGATCGCGTCGATCTTGCGCACTTTGAGCGCCGGGATCAGGCCGTCGAACTCTTGCTCGACCCAGGTGCACTTGACCTTCATCTCTTCGCACAGGGCGTTGCCGATGTCGTAGTCAAACCCGACGATGCTGCCATCCGGCGCCTTCGAGGCAAACGGAGGGTAAGCCGCTTCGATACCAATTTTCAGAGGCTTGCCTTCAGCGAAAGCCTGCATGGACAGCACGGACAGCGCCAGGGCGCCCAACAGCACGAGTTTCTTCATCTTGGGACTCCATCGGTATAGGGCAAAACAGCAGTATGAGCCATGGCCCACGATGCGACTGAGTGAAACCGAATAGCGGTGCTGCGTCCTACGCGGGCTATACACCTGCGACGACGAGCGAGTGATCGGCATTCTAACGACAGGCCGGAAGCCGATATTTCCTCAATGCGACAACAATTTACAGAAGCACTGAGAAAGCGGTTCCAACACATTGACAGCCTCTGAATTTTATGCAGAGACAAAAGATATTAAACCTGTTGATGCTGCAAATTGCGGGCCTATTATTCGCAAACCCTTCTAGCACGGCAAGTGTGGCGTTTAATCTTATTACCGGGGGTGTCTAAAGCGCGGTTTTTCGGGGCGTGAGCGTAGCGCTTTGCCTCATGTTCGGGCGATGGGTTACACATTTGCGCCGCTCGGTAACATTCAGAAACCTCCCACGCGATAAACCGATATTTATTTGACTGGTGGAGGTTCAAATGTGGGAGAGGGCTTGCTCCCGATAGCGGTGTTTCAGCCATAGATGAGTTGACTGACCCACTGCTATCGGGGGCAAGCCCCCCTCACACATTGGATCTCCACCGGCTTCAAGCGAACACAAAAAAGCCCCACCCGGCTTACACCGAATGGGGCTTTGTCTGACCAGCCCGCCTTACGCGACGTTCATGGTCTTGTGGGTCTCAATCAAATGCGCCACTACCCCTGGGTCGGCCAGGGTGGAAATATCGCCCAAGCCGTCGTACTCGGCCGTGGCAATCTTGCGCAGGATCCGACGCATGATTTTCCCCGAGCGCGTCTTCGGCAAGCCCGGTGCCCACTGGATCACGTCCGGCGAGGCAATCGGCCCGATTTCCTTGCGCACCCAGTTCTTCAGCTCCAGGCGCAGGGCTTCGGTGGGTTCTTCGCCATTCTTCAGGGTCACGTACACATAGATGCCCTGGCCCTTGATGTCGTGCGGCACACCCACCACCGCCGCTTCGGCGACTTTAGGGTGGGCAACCATGGCGCTTTCGATCTCGGCGGTGCCCATGCGGTGGCCGGATACGTTCAACACGTCATCCACACGGCCGGTGATCCACCAGTAGCCATCTTCATCGCGACGGGCGCCGTCACCGGTGAAGTACATGCCACGGAAGGTCTTGAAGTACGTGTCGACAAAACGGTCATGGTCGCCGTACAGGGTACGCGCCTGGCCTGGCCACGAGTCGAGAATCACCAGGTTGCCTTCGGCGGCGCCTTCGATGATGTTGCCCAGGTTGTCCACCAGCGCCGGCACCACGCCGAAGAACGGCCGTGCGGCAGAACCCGGCTTGAGTGCATGGGCGCCCGGCAGCGGGCTCATCAGGGTGGCGCCGGTTTCGGTCTGCCACCAGGTGTCGACGATCGGGCAGCGGGATTGGCCGACGTTCTTGTAGTACCAGTCCCACGCTTCCGGGTTGATCGGTTCACCCACCGAACCCAACAGGCGCAGGCTGCTGCCATCGACGCCTTCGCAGGCGGCGGTGCCGGAAGCCATCATCGCGCGGATCGCGGTCGGGGCGGTGTAGAGGATATTGACCTTGTGCTTGTCGACGATCTTGCCCACCCGGGTGATGTCCGGGTAGTTCGGCACGCCTTCGAACAGCAAGGTGGTCGCGCCATTGGCCAGCGGGCCGTAGACAATATACGTGTGGCCGGTGACCCAGCCGACGTCGGCAGTGCACCAGTAGACTTCGCCCGGGCGGTAGTCGAATACGCGCTCGTGGGTCAGGGCTGCGTACAACAGGTAGCCGCCGGTGGTGTGCTGCACGCCTTTAGGCTTGCCAGTGGAACCGGAGGTGTAGAGGATGAACAGCGCTTCTTCAGCGCCCATCTCTTTTGGCGCACACACGGTGCCCGCCACTTTCATCAGGTCTTCGTACCAAATGTCGCGATGCGGGTTCCATTTGATCTGGCCATTAGTGCGCTTGCACACGATGACCTTCTGGATGCTGCTGGTTTCCGGGTTGGTCAGCGCGTCGTCGACGTTGGCCTTCAGCGGAATCTTCTTACCGGCGCGGATGCCTTCATCGGCAGTGATCACCACCTTCGACTTACAGTCGATGATGCGACCGGCCAGGGCCTCCGGCGAGAAACCGCCAAACACCACGGAATGGATCGCACCGATGCGGGTACACGCCAGCATGGCGACCACGGCTTCGGGAATCATCGGCATATAGATAGTCACCACGTCGCCGCGGTGCACATCCTGGCCACGCAGGGCGTTGGCGAACTTGCAGACTTCTTCGTGCAGCTCGCGGTAGGTGATGGTGCGGCTCTCGGCCGGGTCATCGCCCTCCCAGATGATCGCCGCCTGGTCGCCACGCTCGGCGAGGTGACGGTCCAGGCAGTTGTAGGAAACGTTCAGGGTGCCGTCGGCGAACCACTTGATGTCGACATGGTGATCGTCGAAAGAGGTCTGCTTCACCGCGGTGAAAGGCTTGACCCAGTCAAGGCGCTTGGCTTGCTCGCGCCAGAAACCATCGGGGTTGACCACCGACTGCTGGTACATGGCCTTGTAGGTTGCCTCGTCGGTCAGCGTGTTGGCTGCTACTTCGGGGCGAACGGGGTACAGGGAAGCCGCACTCATCTTTCTTACCTCGGTGACATAGTTGTTGTTGTATGGCCCAGTTGTAGCCGGGGTGGGCCTATAGAACCATTCGACGATGGTAGTAACAAGACCCTACAAAATGCCCTGCTATCCCCATTTGCCGCTCTGGCCCGCAGCCTGCGGCGCTTTGCGGGTGTGTGAAAAAACCTTTACCACGGGATTGTTACAAAAACCGCCAATAGTCTTTATCAAAAGCACGGGTATATGAATATAACCCGCAGGCCTAGAATTACTTCCGCCAACCAAGGCGCTGTGATTAACACAGCAGTGATTAACAACGTAACAGCCCCCACGAAGGCACGTTAATCCGAACTAACCAACCCTAAGTTATACACGTGGCCTCACAAAGGCCCCGTGACCCCTTTCGCCCTGAAGAAGGTAAGTTAAGAAATGAAAGCTCTCGTAGTTATGGCCCTCAGCAGCTTGTGCGCCACCGCCGCCCTGGCCGACGAGGCCCCGACCGAGCTGGCCGGCCAGAACGCCCCGATTGTTGAGGATTACACCTACAGCACCAAGCTGGACGTGGCCAAAGTATTGTCCATGAGCACTATCCCGGAAGTCTGCGAAGTTGTACCAGTGAAGATGGAATATGAAGATTCCCAGGGTCAGCGTCATATCCTTAATTACCATGTCATGGGTAATGGTTGCTCTAACGGATAACAACTTCGTTAGTTAGAACAGACCCGGATCTTATTCGCCGCAAGAAATCGTTCTTGCGGCAAAGAACCGGTCCCTGGCACGACACGCGACAAATGCGGGAGGGGGCTTGCTTCCGATAGCGGTCGTCACTCAGCCCCAGCCCTCCCTTCCGGCCCTCAAAAAGCCCTCCCCTCCCCACCACAATAAATAGCCCACCGCCCGTCAAAAAATTCCTACCCCATCAAACCCCCGCAAACCCTCACTCTGGCTCAAATAGCCGCCTTTTTGTCTCTGATCCGAGACCATCCGCCGCAACACAAAGCCGAATTTTTCCCTATAATGCGCGGGTAAATCGGGCCTGCAATATCCCTTTACACAGGGACGAAGAGCCAGACCTTGAGCCTGCGCTGGAGCATGCACCTGTCGCTCCGCCCCTCAAGCCTCACGCAGAGCACCCGTAACCCTATTCCGTTTAATGCCTGCGCTAGCTGTTGCAACAAACGATTCCTTAAGATCCACCGCGGCCCGAGGGCCGTGTGAACACCCAACCATCCGGTTTCACACGGGCACCTTTGAGCCCTCACGCAGGAGACGACACGTCATGCTGAGCTGGGACGAATTCGACAAAGAAGAAGACGGCGAAGTAGCCACCAAAGGCGCCAACGCCGGCCACGCCACCGAAGCCAACATGGACCGCCTCGACGGTGCCGGCGCCGCAGCCGCCATCGAAGCCCGCGCCGTCACCGCCAGTGACTCCGCCGCTATCGTGCGCGCCAAGGCTGCCCTCGACAAACTCGACGTCGCCGAAGGCCTCGCCGAGCTCGAAGGCGCCTCCGCCCGCGTCGCCGTTGACGAAAAGCGTATGATCAACTGCCGCGCCGACCTCAACCAACTCGTGCCTTTCAAGTACGACTGGGCTTGGCAGAAGTACCTCGACGGCTGCGCCAACCACTGGATGCCGCAGGAGGTCAACATGACCGCCGACATCGCCCTGTGGAAAAACCCCGAAGGCCTGACCGACGACGAGCGCCGCATCGTCATGCGCAACCTCGGCTTCTTCTCCACCGCCGACTCCCTGGTCGCCAACAACCTGGTGCTGGCCGTCTACCGCCTGATCACCAACCCGGAGTGCCGCCAGTACATCCTGCGCCAGGCCTTCGAAGAAGCGATCCACACCCACGCCTACCAGTACTGCATCGAATCGTTGGCCATGGACGAAGGCGAGATCTTCAACATGTACCACGAGATCCCATCGGTAGCTAAAAAGGCAGCCTGGGGCCTGAAATACACCCGTTCGATCTCCGATCCGAAGTTCGAAACCGGCACCGTCGACACCGACAAGGAACTGCTGCGCAACCTGGTCGCCTACTACTGCGTGCTGGAAGGCATCTTCTTCTACTGCGGCTTCACCCAGATCCTGTCCATGGGCCGCCGCAACAAAATGACCGGTGTGGCCGAGCAGTTCCAGTACATCCTGCGCGATGAATCGATGCACCTGAACTTCGGTATCGACGTGATCAACCAGATCAAAATCGAAAACCCACATTTGTGGGATGCCGAGATGAAGGAAGAAGCGACCCAGATGATTCTGCAAGGGACGCAGCTGGAGATTGAATACGCGCGGGATACCATGCCGCGCGGGGTGTTGGGGATGAATGCGGCGATGATGGAGGATTACCTCAAGTTCATCGCTAACCGTCGCCTGTCGCAGATTGGCTTGAAGGAAGAGTATCCGGGGACGACTAACCCGTTCCCTTGGATGAGCGAGATTATGGATTTGAAGAAAGAGAAGAATTTCTTTGAGACTCGTGTGATCGAGTATCAGACGGGTGGGGCGTTGAGCTGGGATTGATTCCTAAGCTAGGCAACAGTAAGAAGCCCTGACTTGTTCAGGGCTTTTTTATGCCGCCATGATCTGAATAGGAACTGTCTTACGAAAAGATCATCCACAAAATGATTGATGCGAAGCTCGATACTGATAGCTTCGTCCGCCGGTGCCTAAGAAACGCCCAACGTAGAAGCCAGCCCTGATCGAACAGCAGAAATCCGCCTGATCTTTAGGTCATGTGGGCGTAATGCTGCATTGAGGGCAACGCCTGTTGGAGTTTCTTGAATCCGCTCTCTACGTTGGGCCCTGGCCCTCCTGAAAATCACGTAGAGGTCATAGGAAATGCCTAACCAATATCAGCTCGACTTACCGGCGGCCAAGAATGCAGTAATACCTGAGCCTTCTATTGCCGTCGTTTTCACCAGACATCATCTTCCTCTACACGCCCTCCTTTTAGAAAACCAACCATGGTTCTGCGCGCGCGACCTCGGGCGCTTGATGGGTTACTGCTTGGATGATCGAACGACTCGTAAGCTTGATGACGATCAACGGCAATACCTGAAGTTGCTGTTCCACGGTCAAGCGGAAGAAATGCTGATGATCAGCGAGTCCGGTGCGTATGCACTGCTGGTCTATCACTACGCTCCAGAAAACAGGCTATTACGGAATTGGCTTACTCATGAAGTCGTCCCGACTTTGCGTGACGAGCGTCAGCCGCGAACAGTGGAGCGGCCGCTGTTGAGCATGTTGGACTGGCCAGAGATGTCGTTGAACCTGCTGCATTGGCAGGATGAAGGCTGGATTCGCCTTCGAGACATGCCCTATCTGTTGGTCAATCGAACCTACCGGAAAGAGTCGGCAAAGACTCCGTGGTGGCGCAAGGTCACTCAACCTTTCCGAATGAAGCCGCGAATCTACTAAGGCGGACGACCGCCGAATCCTACCAATGCGTAGGAAATTTCGTAGACGCAATAATGGCTACTCAGTATCGTCCGAGGGTTTTCTACCCTCGGCGGCTGTATGGATATTACGAAAGACAACACGGACTGGAGCGACGCGGAGCTGGCAGCTGCGGTCGAGGCGTACTTAAAGATGTTGGCCTGGGAAAAGAACGGCCAACCTTTCAACAAAGCGCTCGAAAACCGCCTTTTGCGCGAGGGGCCGGTGGTAGGCCGTTCAAAGGGCTCCATCGAATTCCGCATGCAAAATATCTCCACTGTGCTTGTGCGTATGGGCTGGGACCGCATCGAAGGCTATAAGCCTGCAAAGAACATAGGCACAGGCGTGGAGCAACGCATCCGCCAAGCGCTGGCCCCGCAGGGTGTATTCGAATCCGAAGACGCCGCCCAAACAGCAGACGAGCAAACGCTTATCCGCCGCGCGTCCAAACTGCAGCAGCAACCTTTCACTCAGCTACCGGACGGCATTGCCCAGCCGCAGAAGGTCTCGACCGTCAGCATCGCTTTTGTTCGCGACCCAAAGGTACGCGCCTGGGTACTGAAAGAGGCCGAGGGCATCTGCGAAGGCTGCGGCTCTAACGCGCCGTTTGAGGTCGACGGCCAGCCATTTCTTGAAGTACATCACGTCAAGCACCTGGCCCAGAAGGGTTCGGATCGCATCACCAATGCTGTAGCCTTGTGCCCCAATTGCCATCAGCGTTGTCACCGGTCGAGTGATCGGGAGGCTTTCACCGAGGGGCTTTACGCCAAGATCGGAAGATTGGCACGGGAGTAAACTCCTGAGGTCACACCTGATGCACACTCAAAAAAATACTAGATAGGACCGAGGCCAACCCGTGAACCCAGACATGCTCGAAGCCGGCCCCGTAGACGCCAAAGTACTTTCCGTCTTTGACTTCGACGGTACCCTGACCCACCACGACAGTTTCGTGCCCTTCCTCAAGTTTGCCTTTGGCACCGGCGAGTTTTATGGCCGGATGGTCAAGCTGGCCGTGCCTGGGCTGCGCTTTTTGGTGCGGCAGATCAGTCGGGATGAGTTGAAGGCGCAGTTGATCCGCACCTTTATGACCGGGGTGGAGAAGGCGTGGGTGCAGCAGAAGGCCGAGGAGTATTGCCAGCGCAATTGGGCGCGGTTAATGCGCCCGGCCGGGGTGTTGTCGGTGGAGCAGGAGTTGGGCTCGGGGGCGGTGGTGACGCTGTGTTCGGCGTCGCCGGCGTTGGTGCTGCAGCCGTTTGCCGATCGGCTTGGGATCAAGTTGATTGGCACTGAGCTTGAGGTGATCGACGGGGTGTTGACCGGCAAGCTCACCGGGAATAATTGTCGGTGTGAGAATAAGGTGCTGCGGCTCGAGGCGGTGTATGGAGACCTGGGGGAGTATCGGCTGCGGGCCTGGGGCGATACGCGTGGGGATCGGGAGTTGTTGGCGGCGGCGCAGGACGCGCATTTTCGGCATTTTCATGCGAAGAAGAAAAAGCGGGCTCGGTTGCAGCGATGATGCGGGGGCGGGGTTGGCGAGGGGACCGAGTCGATCCCATCGGAGCCTCGCTAAAGCTCGACACCTCCCACATTTGACCTTTTTCAGCCCGTTGATCTGTGTTCGGCGAGTGGTTTATGTGGTGGTTTTGAGGTCTACGCCCAGGGCAGTGGCAAAGGCTTTTACCAACGGGCTTCTCGGCGCGTTGTGGCGCAGGATCAGATTGAACGCGGTGCTCAGGTGGACGTGCTCAGGGCACAGCGCGCGCAGGCGTCCTTCCCTTACCAGCGATGCGGCGTAGTGCTCGGGCAGGAAGCCGATAAACCGGCCGGTCAGCACCAGGATGGCGACCGCTTCGACCTGGGAGGCCGAGGCGGATTGGCTGTCGTAGTTGACGAAGTTAGTCTTGTCGCGATGGATCGCATACCGATGGTTGACCACTTCATATTGGCGCAGCACCTCGGGCGTAATGTCGTTCGCGGTGAAGAGCGGATGTCCTACGGCGCAGTAGGCGTGGGCCTTTTCTTCGTACAGCGCGAAGTAGTCGAATTCTTCGCGGCGCTGATAGACCGGGACGATGCCGACAATCAAGCGCCCTTCCACCACGCCGCGTTCAACTTCGTCCAATTGCGAGGCATGCAGGCGTAATCTTATTTTTGGCGATTGGCTATGTAAGTTCCCCAACGCGGTAATCAGCGGGGAATTAACGTCGGAGACAGTATTATCAATAACTCCCACACTAAGGTCGCCGATGAGTTCGTTTTGCGCGGAACTAAGCTTGTCTCGAAAACTGTCCACAGAGGTAAATAACTCGATGGACGCCTGATACACCAACTTGCCTTCTTCGGTCAGCCCGAAGCCTTCCCGGCCCCGTGTACACAGGCGCATGCCGATACGAATCTCGAGGTCGGAGATCTGTTTGCTGATGGCCGCCAGGCCCACGTTCAGCTCATTTTGCGCAGCACTGAAGCCGCCAGCTTCGACCACGGCCATAAATACCCGCAGCAATTTGAAGTCCAAACCACTGAGTTGCAGGGGCGGTCTTGTGCCGGGTTTTGGCGGTAGGTTTCCAGAAGTGGAAAGTGGAGTTTCCATAATACGCGTTGACCTCAAGTGCCATATTCAACAGGCTTCAACCCAATCCTTGAACATAGCCAGGCGGCGATAATGAACATAAACATCCGCCCTTGGCAACCTTGAATACGGCGCGTCAGACGCCGGTTCAGTTTAGTTGAAAACCTTTTTTTACTGCCTCCGACTCTTCTAAAAACAAGCGTGAGGAATACCCATGTCCCAGCCCACCGACCGCCTTTGGGGCGCTCGTTTCAAGACCGGTCCGTCTGCTGCGTTGGCCGCATTGTCCCGTTGCCCTGAGCGCTATTTTCGCCTGACGCCCTACGACCTGGCCGGCTCCCGTGCCCACGCCCGTGAGTTGCAACGCGCCGGTTTGCTGGATGAGTCGGAGACCTTGCGTACCCTTGAGGCCCTGGACCGTATCGGTGAAGACTTCGCCGCCGGCCGCCTGCATCCAACCCTGGATGACGAGGACGTACACACCTTTATCGAACGCGTCTTGACCGAACGCCTGGGCGCATTGGGTGGCAAGCTGCGCGCCGGGCGTTCGCGTAATGATCAAACCGCCAACGATTTGCGCCTTTTCCTACGGGACCATGCGCGCACCATCACCACCGAGGTGTTGGGTTTGCAGCAGGCGTTGGTGGAACAGGCCGAGCAGCATATCGAGAGCATTTGCCCCGGTTTTACCCATTTGCAGCAGGCGCAACCCATCGTGTTCGCCCACCACTTGCTGGCTCACGCGCAGTCGATGTTGCGCGATGTACAGCGGTTGGTGGATTGGGATGCGCGCACGGCGTTGTCGCCATTGGGCGCAGCAGCAATGGCCGGTTCGGCGATTGCTCGCCAGCCTGAGCATTCGGCCAAGGAAATGGGCTACACCGGGCCGTGCGAAAACTCGATCGACGCGGTGGCCAGCCGCGACCATGTGGCGGAGTTCCTGTTTGTGGCGGGCATGCTGGGTGTGAATATTTCGCGACTGTCGGAGGAGTTTTGCCTGTGGTCGTCGCGCCAGTTTCGTTGGGTGGTATTGGACGATGCCTACGCCACCGGCAGTTCGATCATGCCGCAGAAAAAGAACCCGGACATTGCCGAACTGGCGCGGGGCAAGGCCGGGCGTTTGATCGGCAACCTGACCGGGTTGATGTCGACGCTCAAATCCTTGCCGCTGTCGTACAACCGCGATTTGAGTGAAGACAAACACAGCGTATTGGACAGCGTGGATACCTTGCTGCTGGTGCTGCCGGCCATGGCCGGGATGGTTTCGACCATGAAGGTGCAGGTGGAAGAACTGCGGCGCCAGGCGCCAATGGGCTTCACCTTGGCGACAGAAGTGGCCGACTGGCTGGCGACCCGTGGCGTGCCGTTCAAGGAGGCCCATGAGATTACCGGCGCGTTAGTACAGGCCTGTGAGCAGCATGAGATTGAGTTGTGGGAAGCCTCGCCAGCGATGTTGGCGGAGGTGGATGCGCGGCTGACGCCCGAGGTGCGCGATTGCCTGACCCTGGAAGCGGCGATTGCGGCACGCAGTGGATGGGGTGGGACAGCACCGGAGCGGGTGCGCGAGCAGATTGGGCGGTTGAAGATTGCATTGGCGGCTCAGCAGCAGTGGGCTGAGAGCTATCAGGGCTTTCGCATTTAAGCCTGTCAGAGGTGTGGTGCTGGGGCTGACGCTGTCGCGAGCAAGCCCGCTCCCACATTTGGACCGAGTACACAAGTAGTAGCGTCATCAGTTTTGGAGAAGCACCATGAACCAGACCCCGGCCGAGCGCCTGGAAATAGAGCGCAAGCTGTCCGAGAACCAGTTCGACATAACCCAGTACGAACACGTGCCGCGTCGCTATTACGGGCGGATGTTTTTCGCCACGTTGATCGTGATCGTGCTGGCGGCGCTGTTGCGCGCGTTCGCCAACGGCCAGATCGAATGGTCCTACATTGGCCAGTTCCTCACGTCTGAAGCCATCCTCTGGGGCCTGGTGAATACCATCGTCATGTCGATCCTGGCGATGGCGCTGGGCGTGGTGATCGGAGTGATCACGGCGATCATGCGCATGTCGGCTAACCCGATCCTGCGCTATGTGGCCATCACCTACACCTGGTTGTTCCGGGGTACACCGCTGATTTTGCAGTTGCTGCTGTGGTTCAACCTGGCGTTGATCTTCCCGGTGATCGCGATTCCCGGGCTGTTCAGTATCGATACCGTCGACCTGATGACGCCGTTCGTGGCCGCCCTGCTCGGCTTGAGCATCAACCAAGGCGCCTACACCGCCGAGGTGGTGCGCGCCGGCCTGTTGTCGGTGGACACCGGCCAGTACGAAGCCGCCAAGTCCATCGGCATGCCGAGCCTGCAAGCGCTGCGTAGGATCATTCTTCCGCAAGCCATGCGGGTGATCATTCCGCCTGTAGGCAATGAGTTCATCAGCATGGTGAAAATGACCAGCCTGGCCAGCGTGATCCAGTACTCGGAGCTGCTGCACAACGCGCAAAACATCTACTACGCCAACGCCCGGGTCATGGAGCTGCTGATTGTCGCCGGCATCTGGTACCTGGCGGTGGTGACTGTTCTTTCATTTGGTCAAAGCCGCCTTGAGCGTCGTTTTGCCCGCGGCGCCGGCAAGCGTTCGTAAGTCTGGGTTGAGGAGATTTGCCCCATGAGAAGCATCGTCAAGGCCGTCAACCTGAACAAGTATTACGACCAGTATCACGCGCTGCGCGACATCAATATCGAGGTCGAACAAGGCGAAGTGATGTGCATCATCGGCCCGTCCGGCTCGGGTAAAAGTACGCTGCTGCGCTGCGTCAACCAACTGGAAAAAATCGACAAGGGCGGCCTCTGGGTCGACGGCGAACTGGTGGGTTACCGCGTCGTCGGCAATAAGCTGCATGAGATGAATGAAGTGCAGATCGCCCGCCAGCGCCTGGCCACCGGCATGGTGTTCCAGCGCTTCAATTTGTTCCCGCACATGACCGTGTTGCAAAACATCATCGAGGGCCCGTGCCAGGTGCTCAAGCGTTCGCCCAAGGAAGCCATCGAGGACGCGCTGGAATTGCTCGCCCGGGTGGGCCTGGCCGACAAGCGCAATGCCTACCCGGTGGAGTTGTCCGGCGGGCAACAGCAGCGTGTGGCGATTGCCCGTGCGCTGGCAATGCGCCCCAAGCTGATGCTGTTTGACGAACCCACGTCAGCCCTCGACCCGGAGCTGGTCGGCGAAGTGCTGTCGGTGATGCGTGATTTGGCCACCACCGGCATGACCATGATCGTGGTCACCCATGAGTTGGGCTTCGCCCGCGAAGTGTCCAACCGCATGGTGTTTATGGATGCCGGCCAGATTGTGGAAGCCGGCAGCCCTGAAGAAATTCTAATAAGCCCACAAAACCCGCGTACCCAAAGCTTTATTTCTGCCGTTCGCACTTAACTAAAAAACTAACGAGAACGCCCCCATGAAAAAAATGTTTATCCCAACCTTGCTCGCAGGCCTGATGGCCTCCTCGTGTGTTTTCGCGGCATTGCCGGCAGCCATCAAGGACAAGGGCGAGATCAGCGCGGCTATCGTGCCGAACTACCCGCCGATGGATTTCAAGGACCCGGCCACCAACAAGCTCACCGGTTTTGACTTCGACCTGGGCAACGCCCTCGCCGAGCGCCTGGGCGTGAAGATCAAGTGGCAGGAAACCGGCTTCGAGCAAATGCTCAGCGGCCTGACCACCAAGCGCGTGGACATCGTGCTGTCGGGCATGAGCGACACCGCCGAACGCCAGAAATCCGTAACCTTTATCGACTACTTCACCAGCGGCCCGCAGCTCTACACCTTGGCCAAGCGTGAAGAGATCAAGGAGCTGACTGACCTGTGCGGTAAAAAAGTCGGCACCAGCCGCCGCACCACCTGGCCGTCGGAAATTGCGGCGTGGAGCAAGGAAAACTGCGAAGCGGCGGGTAAGCCGGCCATCGTGGTGATCGGCACCGAAGGCTCGGCGGATGCGCGGGCGCAGTTGCAGCAGAACCGTTTGGACGCGGCGATGCAGGGCAGCGAGACGATTCCGTATTTGATGTCGTTGGATAAGGGTAAGTACAAGCCGGTAGGCCTGGCGATTTCCAAGCAGTTCACGGGGCTGGGGATTGAGAAAAACAACACTGAGCTGGTGACCGCGATCAGTGAGGCGTTGCAGAGCATGATTGATGACGGCACCTACGGCAAGATTTTGAAGAAGTGGGATCTGGAACAAGGGGCGGTCGAGAAGATCACCATCAACGCCGGCCAATAACTCGGTCTAAAAAATGTGGGAGGGGGCAAGCCCCCGATAGCCATAGGTATCTACACAACTTTGGCTCAACGCTGAATCCCCGGCAGATAGGGCTGTTGTGGCGAGCGGGCTTGTCCCGCATTGGGCTGCGTAGCAGCCCCATTAAAGAAGAACGCGGTGTATCAGACACTCTGTAGCGGCTGGTTTTGGGGCTGCTACGCAGCCCAATGCGGGACAAGCCCGCTCGCCACAGGGAGATTTGTCAGGATCTGCAAGTTGTGTAGATACCCATGCCCCGATAGCAGTGGTTCAGTCACCTGATGCCTGTCTGATACACCGCTATCGGGGGCAAGCCCCCTCCCACATTTGATCTGTGTTGTCATCAAGTACTAAATAGGACGTTCGCCTTCACCGTGACCACCTACTCCCTGGTAATCCGCCGCCTGATGATCTGCTCGGTGACCATCGTGGTCAGCCGCGCCATGACCAGCCCGTTGCTGGCCCTGCTGCTGAGCACCCGCCTGGGCCTCAACCAGCAGGACATCGGCCTGCTGATGGGGATCGCCGTGTTTATCGCCACGCTGCTGGGCCTGTACGGCGGCTACATCATCGACCGCCTGGAAAAGCGCAAGCTGCTGATCCTGGCCATGCTCTCCAGTTCTATCGGTTTTCTGTTGCTGACCTTTGCCAGCAACCTCTACCTCACCACCTTGACCCTGGTGATCACCGAAGCCGCGTCGGCGCTGTTCCTGATTGGCTCCAAGGCGATCATCAGCGAAAACCTGCCGGTGGGTGAGCGGGCCAAGGTATTTTCCCTGCGCTACACCCTTACCAATGTCGGCTACGCCACCGGCCCAATGGTGGGCGTGGTGATCGCCGGGCACATGCAGTTGGCGCCATTCCTGATCGCCAGCGCGATTGCGTTTGGCAGTGTGTTCCTGATGATCGGCATCCCCCCGACCCAACGGGACGACAGCCACAAACCCCTGAGTTTCCTCAGCACCCTGCGTACGCTGCGCAACGACCGCACACTGATCCTGTTCACCAGCGGCAGCCTGCTCAGCACGATTGTCCACGGCCGCTATACGCTGTATCTGTCGCAATTTCTGCTGGTGGCCTACAAGCCGGCCGACGCACTGAAGATTCTCTCTGCCGTGCTGGCGTGCAATGCCATTACCGTGATTTTGATGCAGTACCAGATCGGGCGATTTCTCAAGCGTGAGCAACTGCGCTACTGGATCGTCCTGGGCACGCTGCTGTTTATTGTCGGGCTGATCGGCTTCAGCCTGGCGGATAGCCTGGTGACCTGGTGCCTGGCGATGTTCGTGTTTACCTTGGGCGAGATGATCATCTACCCCTCGGAGTTCCTGTTTATCGACACCATCGCCCCAGATGCACTGCGCGGCAGTTACTACGGCGCGCAGAACCTTGCCGCATTCGGTGGGGCGATGAGTCCGGTGATATGCGGGTATCTGTTGATCAATGCCGCGCCGGCCAGCATGTTCTATGCCTTGGGCACACTTACGGCGATAGGCGGAACCTTGTGCTTCCTGAGTGGACGGCGGGTTGCAGGTTCTTGCTGATATTTGCGCGGGTTCCCGCTATTAATAGCGAAACCTCTCACGGACCCGAGCCCCATGAAATTCGACACGGCCTACAGCCTGAGCCTCGACGACAAGCTGTCGATCTATGACGTGCGAGACCTGAATTTCGACGAAACCCACCCCTTCGACTCCGACAAGGACCGTTTCCTCTGCCCCAACGATGCCTGTCGCGCTGCCTTCGAAGCAGGCAATGTGCTGAGCACCTTTAACGCCAAGAACGTCAACTACCAACGCACCCCGCATTTCAAAAACACGCCGAGCACCCGGCATATCGACGGCTGCCGCTATGCCAGTCTCCACAAGGGCGCAGCGGGTGAAAAAGACGATGAGCGTGAGGACAATTTCCCATCGGAATTTGTCCTGGCCCGCCGTACGTACGAGCGTAAAAAAACGGGAGCAGGCACCGAGGGGCTGGTCCCACAAGATTCAGCGAAACCCCCTTCAACCCGCAGCGGCGAATCTGTCAGTTCGAGCGACACCACCCCGGACAAAACCAGCGTGTTTGCCCACCCGGTGGAATGTTATGTGTCGAACATCGACGACAAGGACAAGCTTAAAAGCATGCCGCTGAAGATCGGCGATCAAACGGCGACGTATTGGACGTTTTTCAAGAAGATCGAATACCTGCAAGACAACAAGGGGCTGATCTACTGGGGCAAGATCAAAGCGATCAAGGACTACACCAGCAGCTTTCGCATCGACTTCGAAAAGAAGGTGTGGCTCGATAAGAAACCCTACTCGGTCAATGTCTATCTGAGCAAAAAGCTCATTGAGAACTACCGCAAGCGCAAGGCGTTCCTGGAGCAAATCAAGGCGGCGGTGGACAGTGAGCGGGCGTTGTATTGCTTCTTCTACGGGGTCACGCCGGAGTTGAAACAGGTGCCCAGCAAGAAAAACCCCGAGCAGACGTTCGGGGTGTTCAGCGCAAATATCGAGAACCTGGATCACCTGATTATTCGTGAGGCGCCAGGGTTGGAATAGTGGGTCGATAAAAATCCAGTTGATGAGCGGTCAAAACAACTGTACAAAAACACAGTATAGTTTGCCCTCCCCCGTCGAACCCTGGAGAAACCCCATGTCCTCTCTGGCAATGAGCTCTTTCGTAGAACAGCAGATCGTCCTGCACCAATTCACCGCCAAACACAGCGTACAGGCGCGCGCGATGCTGGGCTGGAGCCGCGAAGAGCTGGCCCGCCAGGCGGGTGTGACGGTGGATGCCATCCAACAGTTTGAAAGCCTGGGCGACGTGGGTGATGAAACCCGCCTGGCATTGGCGTTTCGATTGGAGGCGCAAGGGCTGGTGTTTTTTCCGGGGTTTGCGCCGGGGTGGGGCATGAGTGTGCGGCGGTTTGACACCGCCCCCGCCGAACCTGCTGCGCACACGATTATTTCGCGGCTGATGGGCTCAACAGCGGCATCAATTGATTCACCAACACCCCAACCGAATGGTGTGTAGAGTCCAAGCGAATCAGCGGACAGGTCAGTGGCACCAACCAGGTTTCATGCCGACGCAGGCTGCGTAGGCTGTGGTTGCCGTTGTCGTAACGAGCGGCCCAAGCCAGGAAGGCGACGCTGTTTTCGTGGCGACTGCCACCTTCCAGGATTTCATCACCGTAGCGTTGCACTTCCCTCATGCGCAGGCGATGCAGGCGCACTTGCGGGTCGAGGCGCAGGAACACCACGTGGGTGAACTGCGCGATCATGGGGTCGCCCCAGCCGCACAGTGAACCGGACAGCACCCAGCCTTCCAGGCCGGCGGTCTGTTCCTGCAGCAGGCGGATGCGTTCATCCTTGGGCCGGGCAACGGTGAAAGGGGCGTCGGTTTGCTGCCAGTAGAAGTAGTCGGTGTCGAAGTAAGCGACGTTCAGACTTTCTGCCAAGGCCCTGCCCAGAGTGCTGGTGCCCGACCCCGCAGCACCGAGGATATGAATTCTATAGGCCATGGCCTCCCTCCATGACATTGAGTGTATCTGTTGAAGGCGTCAGCCCTTGAGTTTGTACACGCCAACGCCAACAACCGCCTGTTAATTCAACGCCCGCTTCTGGAACCTGCCTTCGCGGCCTCCTCGTAGCCATGGGCAACGGCCAGCAGTGTAGGTTCGGCCCAACGGGCACCAAAAAAATAGGCGCTGGTCGGCAGGCCGCTTTCATCTTTGCCGGAAGGTACCGAGATCCCAGGATAACCGGCCGCTGCAACTGCGAAATAGCTGTTCGTTTCAAAGTCCGACACCACGGCATCAAGCTTTTCCCCGTCAATCAGCTCATCCACTGTGCTGCGAAAATCCTGGATAAGCTCATTCCATAGCGGCTTGCGCTCCTCGGATGTCAAGGTGGATGCATCGATTTCCTTGAGCAGCGGCTGGTGGTCGGTGTCGCTGCCATCGCGCTTTTCATTGAACGCGATCAACTCGGAAACTGACTTGACCGGCAACCCAGCGCGCTTGCCCAGGTAATCATTCAACTCACTCTTCACATCAGCAAACAACAGCTCGCCATAGCGCGATGCATCCGCCAGCCGCACGTTCACCGGTACCAGCACTGCGCCTTGTGCGCGAAGCACCTCAAGCGTTTTTTGAAATTGAGGGCTATTGTCCACCGGCAGGTTTTCGCCATCCGCGAAAAAGGTCGCGGGATAACCAATACGTTTATCCCTCAAGGCGCCAGGCTTGAGCAACGCGGTGTAGTCGATGCCTTGGGGGGCATCCACATTGGCTGAATCCTGAGGGTCGCTGCCCGACATGGCGTTGAGCAACAACGCGGCATCAAACACCGAACGCGTCATCGGCCCTGGCGTGTCCTGTCGATGGCTGGCAGGAATGATGCCGCTGCGGCTCAACAAGCCCACGCTGGGTTTGAAACCGACCACCCCGTTAAACGCCGCCGGGACGATGATCGAACCATTGGTTTCGGTGCCGACGGCCAAGGGCGCCAAACCAGCGGCGACCGCTACGGCCGAGCCCGAGCTTGATCCTCCCACCTGTGCATCCGCTTGATGAGGGTTGAGCGTCTGCCCGCCCCGGTGGCTGAAACCGTCGGGGCCGCCACGAAAGCCAGCCAGTTCGGTCAGGTTGGTTTTACCCAGGATCACTGCGCCCTGCTGGCGCAGGCGTTCGACGATAAACGCGTCCTTGATCGCAGCTGCCCCCACCAATCCAAAGGCGCCTGCGCTGGTTTGCTGGGTGTCGCCCGTTTCGATGTTGTCCTTGAGGAGCACGGGAATGCCGTGCAGCGGCCCCCGGACCGTGCCGCTGGCGCGTTCGCGATCCAGCTCGCGAGCAATCTCCAGCGCTTGAGGGTTGAGTTCGATAATGGCGTTTAATGCCGGGTCGCGTTTACGGATGCGCTCCTGCAGGAAGATGACCAGATCTTCCGATGTGAGCCCGCCAGGCCTGGCCATCTGTTCACTGAGCTCGCGAACACTGGCACGTTCCGTTCCCGGCGGAACCGGTTTGGAGGTGTCGGCAGTCAACTCCATCCAAGACGCCGCGTGACTAACAGCCCTATTCACACCATAACCAATACCAAACATGAACCACCTCGGGGAAGAGTAAGAAATGACGAAGGACCACCGTTGAGCCGGGCGCCAGTCTAAAAACTTCCCTCCCCCCCGCCAGCAAGACGTCGGCAATTCAACGCGTAGGATTGTTCAACACCCCAGGTAGCCCATGCTGTGCATTCTCCAGGCAACAAGCATTGCGATACCCCTGTGCCAGCGCCGCCAACGATTCCTTCGACCATCGCGCACCGTAGAACCACAATGTCGCGCCGCCATCGAGCGCCTCGGCAAATCTCGGGTAACCACTCCAGCACGCACCATGGAACGCAGCACTTTGACTATCGGATACCAGGGCATCCAGCCGGTGCTCATTCACAAGTTCATCGATTTCATTATGAGTGCGCAGGTTGAACGTGAGGGTGTCGTCGACACGTTGCGCCGGCACGGGTAACAGCTGCGCCCCGGCACGGCGCAGAACGTCCAGCGCTCGCATGAAAGGCGCACGGTGTTCAATCGGTTCGTGACCATCGCCACGTCCATATCGGTCGGCATACCCCACGCGCGTGCCGGCCAACGCTTGCATGGCGGTAAAGGTGCTGTTGCTCTGCACCAGCGGCACCTCCACCATCACCGGGCCCTCTGGGTCGATGCCGCTCAAGGCAATCAGCGTCAACGAGGGATCACGCATGGGTTTAATGGGCAGTGCCGGTACGTTATACCCGGGGATCAGGACCCCACCCTTGGGGTGGATTTGAGGGTGGGGATCGACATCAAACGCGATACTGCGGGGAGGCGCTTGATCGGCGGAAGGACGGGGACACGCAGGCGCCAGACCGGTCATATCCAAGAGCGGAGACAGCGGCTGGCCCACCAGGCAAACCGCATTCACCCGCGAAAACTTTCTGCATTTGTTGTCCATCAGAACGCGCCCCCCGAAATTATTGTCCAGGGATCATCGCATCCTCGCCGAGGCCTGTCGTAGACCTGAAACAGCTTGAAAACTCCTTTTCCGGCGCCTCTGCGCCATCAGCTCACAAGGTGCTCTTGCGCACATTGGGTTTCCACCTCCAGCCACCATGCATATCCACGCTCCGGCTGGTTCAAACTGAACGCCTGGCCCATCGGCGGTGTGGTGATCGACACATTGCGCTCCCACGCCAGCGCCATGATCCGGTCAAAAGGTTCGTGCCAGGCGTGGAACGCCAGGTCGAACGTGCCGTTATGGATCGGGAGCAGCCAACGGCCCTTAAGGTCGATATGTGCTTGCAGGGTTTGCTCCGGTTGCATATGCACATGGGGCCAGTCAACGTTGTAAGCGCCGGTTTCCATCAACGTCAGATCGAACGGGCCGTACTGTTCGCCGATGCGTTTAAAGCCGTCGAAATAGCCGGTGTCACCGCTGAAAAAGATCCGCCGCGCGCCGTCGATCATCACCCAAGAACACCATAGGGTCTGGTTGGCATCAAACAGGCCACGCCCGGAAAAGTGCTGCGCCGGCGTGGCGACAAAGCGAATGCCATCTACCTCGGTGCCCTGCCACCAATCCAGTTGCCGCACCTTGCTGGCGTCGACACCCCACTTGACCAGAATGTCGCCCACGCCCAGCGGCGCGAGAAAGTAACGGGTCTTGTCGGCCAGTTGCACGACAGCCTTACGGTCAAGATGGTCGTAGTGGTTGTGGGAAAGAATCACCGCCTCCAGGGGCGGCAGCTCTTCAAGACTGATAGGCGGCTGATGGAAACGCTTGGGGCCAGCCCAACTGAACGGCGAAGCGCGCTCGGCGAACACCGGGTCGGTCAGCCAGAACTTGCCGCGCATTTTCAGCAACACGGTGGAATGCCCCAGGCGGAACACGCTGTGATCAGGCGCCGCCAGCAACTGCTCGCGGGTCAGCGGTTGCACCGGGATCTGCCCCACCGGCCGCGTACTGCGTGGCTTGTTGAACAGCATGTTCCAGAAGATACGCAAGGTCTTGCCAAAGCCACCGTGCTGTACGGGGGCGTCGTTGCTGAAGCTCCCCAGGTCCTGCTCGGCAGGCTTGGGCGCCGCAGGCGAAGACTTGAGGCGGGTTGAGATCGTGGCCATTACCGAGTGACTCCTACGGTCCGCTCATAAGTTACACTGCACAGTGTAGTTTCAAGATTGCAACAAAATCCGCAGCAAGTAAACTACCCAGTGTAATTTCCCTTCCAGAGCCGAACGCACCCATGACTGCCCCTCAACGCCTCACCGACCGCAAACGCGAAGCCATCGTAGCAGCGGCTATCGCCGAGTTTCGGGCCAACGGTTTCGAGGTCACCAGCATGGACAAGATCGCCGCCACCGCCGGGGTTTCAAAGCGCACGGTGTACAACCATTTCCCCAGCAAGGAAGAATTGTTCGCCGAAATCCTCCACCAGCTCTGGGCCAGCAGCGTTGCGCAACTCGACGTCAGCTACACCCGCGAGCGCCCCCTGCGCGAACAATTGCGCGGGTTGCTGGAAGCGAAGATGAAGATGATGGCGGACGCCAACTTCCTCGACCTGGCACGGGTGGCCATCGCCGCCACCATCCATTCGCCGGAACGCGCGCAAGACATGGTCAACCGCCTGAGCCAGCGCGAAGAAGGCTTTACCCAGTGGGTACGCGCCGCCCAGGAAGACGGCCGCCTCTCCTGCACCGACCCGGCGTTTGCCGCCCACCAGATCCAAAGCCTGCTCAAGGCCTTCGCGTTCTGGCCGCAGATTACCCTTGGCCAACCCACCCTCGACGCCACCCAACAGGCCAACGTCATTGAGTCAGCCATCGACCTGTTCCTTGCCGGCTACGAAGTCCGCGCCCCCCTCGCCCGGTAGAAAGCATTGCAGGAGCGACATTCCTGGTCGCTTTTGACGTATTCGCCCTCTGTTTTGCGCAAATGGCCTGGAAGGCCACTGATTATTCCCACGCGAATAACTGACAATATTCACAGGTCTTATCCGATCAACGGTTGATCCAGCCGATCCGCGCCGTCGCATATGTGAAAAACAGCTCAACCAGGAATTTATGGAAAACAGACGAGGCAAAGGGCTCTCATTTGCCAGGCGTATTTATCAGCCACGGATCATCGGCCTGGGTGTCGGCAGCATCAGCGTCACCGGCGCCTTGTACCCACTCGCCATGCCGGGCTGGGTCTGGGCGTTGTTGCTGCTTAATGGGTTTGCCTGGGCGCATCTGGCCTACCAGTTGTCGACCCGCTCGCAGTTCCCTTACCAGGCGGAACAGCGCAACTTCCTGTATGACTCGGTATTCGGCGGGTTCTGGGCAGCCGCCGCACAGTTCACGCCGCTGACGGCCGTGACCATCCTATCGATGATGACCATGAACAACGTCGCCGCCGGCGGCAGGCGCCTGTTCCTGCGCGGCTTGCTCGCACAAGGGCTGGGGGTCGGCGTGGCGTGGGCGCTGTTCGGTATCAAGTTCAACCCCGCGGTCAGCCTGCTGCAGGTCTACACCTGCCTGCCCATGCTGACCCTATACCCCATGGCCATCGGCATGGTTTGTTATCAACTGGCGATCAAACTGTCGGAACATAAACGCGCCCTCAGTGCCCTGAGTCGCACCGACAGCCTCACCGGCCTGCTCAACCACGGCTCGTGGAAAGACCTGCTGCACCTCAAGTTCCACAAGTGCCAGCAGCAGCAAAGCCACGCCACCATCGCGTTGATCGATATTGATCACTTCAAGCAGATCAACGATACCCACGGCCACATTGTCGGCGACACGGTGCTGCGGCAACTGAGCCTGGAACTGCGGCGCAACCTGCGGGAAAACGACCTGGCCGGGCGTTACGGTGGCGATGAGTTCTGTGTGATTCTTCCGCAAATGCCTCTGGAGCAAGCGGCCAAGATCATGGAGCAGATGCGCGAAACATTCGGCAATTACCGCCCCCCGCAAATACCGGAACTGCGCGTCAGCCTGAGCATCGGTTTGGCGGACTTCCAGCCCCGCTTCACCGACGCGGCCATGTGGCTGAACGCAGCTGACCGAGCGCTCTATGCAGCCAAGGACACCGGGCGTAATCGAGTCAATGTCAGTGACGACCGGATCGCCTGTTCCGCCTGAAATCGCCCTACGACACCTCGTCTGAATCTTCCGTCCAACGCCCTGGGCGATAGCATAAAGCCTCCACTGGTCGCCTACCCAAAAATGGTCCTGCTCCTGGGGCGAACTTCTTGTCAGGCTGATCACTCTTAACCAGTTGTTCCACCCCCGCTGTCAGCACAAGGAGGCTGACAATGAGCACGTCAACCGTACGGCGAATGCCTTACGGGGGCAGGCGCACATACATGGACACTCCCAGACGCATGCTTGCCCGAGCACCCGAACATGCTATTCAACGCCCATAAAAAAACCATCAATACCCTGAAACACACCGTGGCTCACCAGGCCAGCCTGCTGGACGCAATCGAGCGCTCCATGGCGGTGATCGAATTTGATCCGCAAGGCCTCGTGCTGCGCGCCAATGACAACTTCCTCAACACCCTGAGCTACCGCGCCGAGCAGATCGAAGGCCAATCCCACCGGATGTTCTGTACGCCCGCTTTCGCCCGGAGCGCCGAGTACATGCAGCTGTGGTCCAACCTGCAAAAAGGTCAATTCCAATCAGGTACTTTTGAACGGGTGGCCAGCAACGGTCAGTCGGTGTGGCTGGAAGCCAGCTACACCCCAGTGCGTGACGACGAGGGCCGTGTGATCAAAGTGGTGAAGTACGCCCTGGACGTCACCCCGCGCCTGCAGGCCGAAAGCGAGGCCAACGCCAAGTTGGAAGCCATCGGCCGGGCAATGGCCGTCATCGAGTTCAACCTCGACGGCACGATCATCACCGCCAACGCCAACTTCCTGCAGCGCATGGGCTACAGCCTGGCGCAGGTTCAGGGCCAGCATCACCGCCTGTTCTGCCCCCCAGAGACTGCCGCGAGTTCAGCCTACAGTGACTTCTGGCGGCGCCTGAACCAGGGCGAACTGTTCAGCGGCCAGTTCGAACGCGTGGATAAAAACGGCCGGCCCGTGTGGCTCGAAGCCAGCTACAACCCGGTGTACGACGCCAGCGGGCGCCTGTGCAAAGTGGTGAAGTTCGCCTCGGACATCACCGCGCGCGTGCAACAACATGCCGCTGACGCGCAAAGCGCCGCCCAAGCCTATCACCTGTCCCTGCATACCCAGGACATGGCGGAAAAAGGCGCCGATGTGATCCAGAAAACAGCCAGCGGCATGCGTGAAATCTCCTCGGACATCGACAGCTCCTCGCAACTGATCGCCAAGCTGGGCGAGCGTTCGCAACAGATCACCACCATCGTCAACACCATTCGCGGCATTGCCGACCAGACCAACCTGCTGGCACTCAATGCTGCTATCGAAGCGGCGCGCGCAGGTGAACAAGGCCGTGGTTTTGCCGTGGTGGCCGATGAAGTACGACAGTTGGCGGCGCGCACCAGCGGTTCCACCACGGAGATTTCCAGCATGATCGCGGTGATCCAGGCTGAAACCCGCCAAGCCATCGACAGCATGGACGCGACCCGCGACCGCGCCGCCCAGGGCGTGGAGTTGGCCAACCAGGCCGGTACGGTGATCCTGCAGATTCGCGAAGGCACCAGCGAGGCGGTGCACGCGGTGAGCGCGTTTGCCAATGAGCGTGGCGTCCACTAAGTAGGCTCCGGGTTATTCATGTGTAAGACAGGTCGCCGAGGCTATAGTGATTCACTGTCTTAACGTTGATGACCCGAGCCCACCATGACACCCGACAAGCCCGAATCTCCTCCCGTCGATCACCTGCGCTTTCACCGACGCCACGCCCACCTGGCGCCGACCTTTGGCAATGACACCTTTGCCCTCAAGGCCGAGGCCTTTGCGCGCTTCTTTGGTACGCCGACCTTCCTCGGTGCGCAAACCGCGATCGTGATCTTGTGGGTGGTGCTTAACGTAACCGGCATCACCCACTTCGACGTGTACCCTTTCATCCTGCTCAACCTGGCGTTCAGCCTGCAATCAGCCTATGCCGCGCCACTGATCCTGCTGGCCCAGACGCGCCAGGCGGCCCGCGACAAAGCCCAGTCCGACGCCGATGCACAACACCGTGAAGCACTGGCCATCGCCAATTCCGAACGCCAGGCCCAGGCCGCGCAAACCACCAAACAGCTGCTGGAATTGCTGGAGCAGAACACCCGACTGACGGAAATGACCAAGCAACTGACCGAACACATCGAAACCCTGACGTGCGAAATGCATGAGCACTACGTAAGAAAACCCCAGTAACTGCGTGTATCCATTGTGGGAGGGGCGGTGTCAGGGTTTCATCTGCACATGCCGCCCCAACTCATCAAACAGCGTCACCACCGAGCGCAATGCCCGGCAATCGGGACGTGTCAGCAACCATAACGCCGTGTCGTGCCCTGCCAATGCGGGGCCCAGGGGTTGCAGGCCTTCATCCAGCAGAAAATCCGGCAGCGCCGCCACGCCCAACCCAGCCCGCACCAGTTCGGTGACCGACAACATGCTGTTGCAGCGATAACTGGGGCGCACCCCAGGCAGGTGTTCGCGGCGCCAGGCCACCGTCGGGTGATCGGGCAGGAAGTCGTCCGGCGCGATCCAGGCCAGGTCCGCCAGTGAGCACCCGGCGTGTAGGCGCGCATAGGTGGGATTGGCGCACACCTGATACGCCACGGCCCCCAGGCAACGGCCGACAAGGTGCTCCGGCGGTGCCTTGGTCAGGCGCAGGGCAATGTCGGCATCGCGGCGGCTGAGGTTGGCGAAATCATTGGAAGTGCTCAGTTCCAGGGTCAGCGCCGGGTACTCCGGCATGAACTGCGCCAGCGCCGGCAGCAACAGCCCTTGCAGCACCGAGTCGGTACAGGTGAGGCGCACCGTGCCGCTGATCACCTCGCCGCCCTGCTCGACGCCGATGCGCGCCGCTTCCAGCGCTTGTTCGGCACGTTCGGCCTGCTGCGCGAGGTTGCTGGCCAGGCTGGTGGGCAGGTAGCCGGCGCGGCTTTTTTCAAACAACGTCTGGCCCAATGCGGCCTCCAGCCGCCGCACCGCGCGGAACACCGTGGACACATCCACCCGCAACAATGCCGCCGCCCGCGCCAGGGTGCCGCCACGCACCAGGGCGAGGATCAGCGACAGGTCGGGGTAATCGATTTGATAGTGCGTAGCTGCATTGAGCATGTGGGTAAACGCCAATATTGATTGCGTGCGCGCCAATCTATAGTGCGTATCAGGACACCACAAGCCATAGGACGCACACGATGAAAGCCACCACCTTGCACCTCGCCCTGATCGGCGATTACAACCCCGATGTCATCGCGCACCAGGCCATTCCCGTCGCGCTGCAACGGGCCGCCGAAACCCTCGGCGTGCAGGTTCATCTGCAATGGCTCGACACCGATACCCTCACGCCCACTACAGAACTGCACGGCTTCGACGGTTTCTGGTGCGTGCCCGCCAGCCCCTACCGCGACAGCGACGGTGCATTGCGGGCGATCCGTTTTGCCCGCGAACAACGGCGACCTTTCCTCGGCACTTGCGGCGGTTTTCAACACGCGGTACTGGAATACGCCCGCAACGTGCTGGGCTGGGCCGATGCCGAACATGGCGAACTGGCGCCGGACGCTGAACGCGCGGTGATCACCCCCCTGAGCTGCGCCCTGGTTGACGCCACCGACAGCCTGCGTTTGACGCCCTACACGCGCATCGCCGAGGCCTACGGCCGTGTTGAAATCGAGGAAGGCTATCGCTGCCGCTACGGCATAAACCCCGAATTCGCCGATGCCCTGCTCGAACGCGAGATGATTCCCAGCGGGCATGATGCCGCCGGCGATCTGCGCGCGGTCGAGTTGCTCGACCATCCGTTCTTCGTCGCCACGCTGTTCCAGCCTGAACGCGCCGCCCTCAAGGGCATCACGCCGCCTTTGGCGATTGCCCTGCTCAAGGCTTGCCAGGAGCAGTGCGCATGATCGCCAAGACACCCGCCCCGCCCTACTACGCCGTGATTTTCAGCTCATTGCGCACCGACGGCGATCAAGGCTACGGCCAGGCCGCCGCCCGCATGCTGGAGCTGGCGCACGAACAACCGGGGTTTCTCGGGGTGGAATCGGCGCGGGAGGATGGCCTGGGGATTACCGTGTCGTACTGGAGCAGCGAGGCCGCGATCCTGGCCTGGAAGCAGCAGGCCGAGCATCGGGCGGTGCGTGAACAAGGACGCGCCACCTGGTACTCGGCGTTTCAGACACGGGTGTGCAAAGTGGAACGGGCCTACGCATTCCAGGGCCAGTAACCTTCGTATCGCCCGGCTCTCTGTGGCGAGCGGGCCTGTTGTGGCGAGCGGGCTTGCCCCGCGTTGGGGCGCGAAGCGGCCCCTGAACCAGACGCTGCGGTTAGTCTGGAGAACCGCGTTAACTGAATTGGGGCTGCTTCGCAGCCCAACGCGGGGCAAGCCCGCTCGCCACAGAAAACCAGCCTGCCACGCAAGGCTCGCTTACCGCCGATGCCGTCTAGCTCACCAGACTGCGCAGCGCGCTGATCTGTGGAATCTCCACCCGCTTCATATACACGCGCAGCGGCTCGCTGATGTTGATGCGGTCGTCGATATTCTGGTCGAGCAGCAACTGGATACGCTCGCGGGACAGGGTCATGGTCTGCTCGGGGGCCGGCAGCCAGACAAATTCAGCGGTGGGGATGATGCCGTCGTCGGCCACGTCCATGCCGAAGGAGTCTTCGCTGAAACGCACGATGTACTGGCCAGTCTTGCGGTTGAGGCCAACAAAACCGTGGAGTTGGTCGGCGGCCTGGCAGATAAGCTCGGAGGTGATGCGCATGGTAAACCTCACTGAAAAGTCCCACAGGGACTGGAAAGATGGTTTACACGCGTGGCGGAAAGTACCGTCCTCTAGCGGGGCGGCTGCGCGCAAGAGTACTGCAATGCAGCGCAAAAAAACCGAGAAAATTGGCACGTGCGCACGTTAATGTCGGTTTGGTGATAGCGCCTTTCGCAATCAATTGTTAAAAAGGAGGCCTCTCAAAGCTACCTCCACGAAAGGACTTCGCATATGCCTGTCACGTTTTCCAAGAGCGCCCTGCTGCTCGCCCTGGCGCTTGGCCTTGGCCAGGCACAGGCTGCCGAACCGATCAGCCCGGCCGAATTGGCGACAAACGAAGGCATTCCCTACCCCGCCGTGATCGCTCACCGTGGCGCCTCCTACGACGCGCCGGAATCCACCGCCGCCGCCTACAAGGTCGCGCGCGACCTGGGTGCCGATTACCTGGAAATGGACCTGCAGCGCAGCAAGGACGGCGTACTGTTCGCCCTGCACGACAACAACCTGCAGCGCACCACCGACGTGGCTACCAAGTTCCCCGAGCGCAAAGACGCCCCGGCCAACGAGTTCACCTGGAAAGAACTGCAAACCCTCGACGCCGGCAGCTGGTTCAACGCCGCCTACCCGGACCGTGCGCGTCCAGGCTTCGTTGGCCTGAAGATCCTGAGCCTGGACGACATCATCAAGATCGCCGAAGGCAACCCGCAGCACAAACCCGGCCTGTACATCGAAACCAAGGAGCCCAAGCAATTCCCGGGCATCGAAGCCGACCTGAAAAACAAGCTGCTGGATAAAGGCTGGCTCAGCTCCGCCGGCTCCAAGCTGGGCAAGAGCAACACCGGTGTCGGCCAGGGCAAGGGCCGCGTGGTGCTGCAGACGTTTGAAAAAGACAGCTTGAAAGAGCTGCAAAAAGAAATGCCAAACACCCCGAAGATCCTGCTGTTATGGGTTGGCCCAGGCAGCATCGAGCCTAAATCCACGCAGACCTTCGCCGAATCCGGCGAAACCACCAAGGCCGCCTACTACGCCAAGCAAGAGCCGAAAGACGCCGCCGAGTTCGAAAAGTGGGTCGACGAGGCCAAGAGCCTCGGCGCCATCGGCACCGGCCCGTCGGCTGAGCTGACCGACCATGGCGACCAGAGCTACACCGACCTGGTCAAGCCTGAAATGAACAAGCTGACCCACGACAAGGGCCTGCTGGTGCACGTCTACACCGTGGATGAGCCGGTCGACTTCGACAAAGTGATGAAGGCCGGCGTCGACGGTATCTTCACCAACCGCGCCGCCGAACTGTTGAAGTTCTACAAGCGCTGGCCGTCGTCCAGCGTGCAAGACCTGCTGAACGACTATAAGTACTGAGAGCGTCGGGCATTGGTGTCAGTGCGCCATTAAGGATGAGTTAAGTTGCGCCGGTTAATCTGGCGCCACTTAAACAGCTCACCGAAGAAGGACACACACCATGAAAACCCTGACTGCCCTGTTCGCTGCCACAGCCCTGACCCTGACCGCCGGCCTGGCCCAGGCCGATGTTCGTCCGGACCATATTGAAGGTCTGCTCAAGTCCGGTGCCGTGATGCCGTTCGACAAGCTCAACGCCGCCGCCGTGGCCAAACACGCCGGTGCCACGATCAACGACACCGAACTGGACCACAACAACAGTGGCGTGCTGGTCTACGAAGTTGAGCTGACCGACACTGCCGGCAAGAAGTTTGAAGTCAAGCTCGACGCCAAGACCGGCGCCGTGCTGGAAGACAAACTCGACACCTGAGTGACCCCATCACCTGAAACCGCGCCACCTCCGGGTGGCGCGGTTTTTTTATGCGCGCTCGCTAACCGCGCGTAGGAAAAAACGTCATTTTGTGAATGAAATTACACCGGCACCGCACAAGGCCGCTAAAATCCCAGGCATCAACCTGAGCCTCTGGCTCACCACTTTGCGAGATTGTTGCATGGGGCAAAAAGCCGCCGACATCGCCACCATTGGCCGAATCAGTGCCGTACCCGCGATGCTCCAAGTCATCAGCGACATGACCGGGCTGCGCTTTGCCGCCGTGGCGCGGGTGACCGACGACACCTGGACCGCCTGCGCCGTACTCGACCAACTGGACTTCGGCCTCGGCGTCGGTGGCGAGCTGGACCTGACCACCACGATCTGCCACGAAATTCGCGGCTCCCACGTGTCCGTGGTGATCGACAAGGCCAGTGAAGACCCGCTCTACCACGACCACCACACGCCGCGCCTGTACCACTTCGAAAGCTATATTTCGGTGCCGGTGTTCCGCACCGACGGGCGTTTTTTCGGCACGATCTGCGCCTTGGACCCCAACCCCGCCATGCTGCGCAGCAGCGCAATCCAGTCGACCATGGAGTCGTTTGCACGGGTGTTGTCGCTACAGATCGAAGCCGAAGAAGCCGCGCAGCATACCCAGGCGCAATTGCAGGAAGAACGCAGCACCGCCGAACTGCGAGAGCAGTTTATCGCCGTACTCGGCCATGACCTGCGCAACCCGCTGTTTGCGATTAACGTCGCGGCCGAACGGCTGCTGCGCAAGCACCCGGACCCGGCCACCGACACCCTCGTGCGGCATATCCTCACCAGCGGCCGGCGCGCTGCGCAGTTGGTGGAAGACGTGCTGGATTTCGCCAGGGGGCGCATGGGCAGCGGCATCCCACTGAACATCGGCGATTGCCAGGGTTTGCAGGCAGCGTTGCAACATGTGGTGTCGGAGGTGCAGAGCGTGCATCCGCAGCGCGAGATCCATGCGGCCATCGGCGACCTCCAACAGGTGAAAGGTGACCGTGACCGCCTGGCGCAGTTGCTCTCCAACCTGGTCGCCAATGCCATCCATCACGGTAGCCATGACGGCCCGGTGGAGGTTCGCGCGCAGGTCGAACACAGCCAGTTCAAACTATCGGTGAAAAACCCCGGGCAGATCGACGCACAAGCCCTGCTCCGGCTGTTCCAGCCCTATTCACGCCCTGTCACCGACAAACCGCAGGCCGGCCTTGGCCTGGGGCTGTATATCGTCAAGCAGATCGCCGATGCCCATGGCGGGCAACTCAACGTGTCGTCCGACGAGCTGGCGGGCACGCACTTCACCTTTACGCTGGACGTCCACTGAGCGCGTTTTCAAACCGTCACAAAATCGTCATACCGCCTTGCAATGATTCGCCTACGCGAACCTGTGAAACATCCTACAGGCGCTTTCTCTGCGAGCCTCCATGAACCACAGCCTCGACCACAGCCACCAGGACTCCGATCTGTTTGGCTTGCTTTACGGTTTTCGTTTTCGCCCCGGTGAAAAGGGTGAACAGATTGATTCGGCCACCGCGCTCCAGGCCTTGCAGCAACCCGCCGATCCGGAAGAGTTCCTGTGGCTGCACCTGAACCTGGCCCACGCTGCCTGCGAGCGGTGGATGCAGGCAAACCTGGATTTGCCCGAAGAATTCTTCGAGGCCCTGCACGAAGGTTCGCGCTCCACGCGTATCGAACACGTCGACTCAGCCTTGCTGGCGGTGGTCAACGACGTGGTGTTCAACTTCAGCAGCATGGTCTCGTCGGACATTTCCACGCTGTGGGTGTGCGCCCGCAGCCGGCTGTTGATCAGCGCACGCCTGCAACCCTTGCACTCGGTGGACAAGTTGCGCTCGTCGGTGAAGGCCGGCGAACACTTTCGCTCACCGCTGGAGCTGCTGGTGCACCTGCTGCGTGACCAAGGTGAAGTGCTGACGCAGATCGTGCGCAAGACCAGCATCAGCGTCGACCATATCGAAGACCAGTTGCTGTCCTCGCGCTTGTCCACCAACCGCGCGGAACTGGGCGCGGCGCGCCGGGTGCTGGTGCGCCTGCAACGCCTGCTCGCGCTGGAGCCGGGCTCGCTGCTGCGCCTGCTCAACCGCCCGCCGCAATGGCTGCAAAAGGAAGACGTGAAGGAGTTGCGCAAATCCACCGAGGAGTTTGCGCTGATCATCAACGACCTCACGGCGCTGGGCGAACGGATCAAGCTGCTGCAGGAAGAGATCGCCGCCAACCTCAACGAGCAAACTAACCGAACGTTGTTCACCCTCACCGTGGTGACCGTGTTGGCGTTGCCGATCAACATCATTGCCGGTTTTTTCGGCATGAACGTAGGCGGTGTGCCGCTTTCCCAGGACCCGGAGGGGTTCTGGATTTTGGTGGCGCTGGTCGCGACTTTCACGCTGATTGCCGGGCGTTGGGCGTTTCGCAAGTTTTCAAATTGAAATGCAATAATTTTGGGAAGGGCTTGCCCCCGATAGCCCCCCGATAGCCCCCCGATAGCCATAGTTATCTACACACCGTTGGCTCAACGCCGAACGCCAGGCAGATAGGGCTGTTGTGGCGAGCGGGCTTGTCCCGCGTTGGGCTGCGAAGCAGCCCCAAAACCAGCCTCTACAGAGTGTCTGATACACCGCGTTCTTCTTTACTGGGGCTGCTCACAGCCCAACGCGGGACAAGCCCGCTCGCCACAAGGAGATGTGCCTGGGTCTGAAAAGTGGTGTAGACCCTTGGTCTCTCCAGTGTTTTGTAGACCAGCGGCACACCCGATTACCTAAACAATGACCTGCGGCAGCATCGCTGTAACATTCTGCAATGAACATGAACGGCATCCTCCCAATACGGATGCCTCGGCATGGCTACCCCTTCCCTGACTGCCTCCACGCACTCATCCTCCGCCGATTCAAAACCGCGCCTGGACAAAAAACCTGGCCTGGTGACAGTGATCGTTTTTTTCGCCGTACTTGCCATGGGCCTGTTGTTTACCGCCTACAGCCTCATGCACGACATGCACGAAATAGGCGCCCAGCCCACCACGTTGACACCGTTCCTGCTGCTGGGTGTGGCACTGTTGATCGCCCTGGGTTTCGAGTTCGTCAATGGCTTCCACGACACCGCCAACGCCGTCGCCACGGTGATCTACACCAACTCGCTGCCGCCGCAGTTCGCGGTGGTGTGGTCGGGCTTTTTCAACTTCCTCGGTGTGCTGCTGTCCAGCGGCGCGGTGGCGTTCGGCATCATTGCCTTGCTGCCGGTGGAGCTGATTTTGCAGGTGGGTTCATCGGCCGGCTTCGCGATGATCTTCGCCTTGCTGATCGCCGCGATCCTGTGGAACCTCGGCACCTGGTGGCTGGGGTTGCCGGCCTCCTCGTCCCACACCCTGATCGGTTCGATCATCGGCGTCGGCGTGGCCAATGCCTTGATGCACGGCCGTGACGGCACCAGCGGCGTAGACTGGAGCCAGGCGATCAAGATCGGTTATGCCCTGCTGCTCTCGCCGTTGATCGGCTTCGCCTTTGCCGCCTTGCTGTTGCTGGCCTTGCGCGCCTTCGTGAAAAATCGCGCGTTGTACAAGGCGCCCAAAGGCGACACCCCGCCACCGTGGTGGATTCGCGGCATGCTGATCGTCACCTGCACCGGCGTGTCTTTCGCCCACGGCTCCAACGATGGGCAAAAAGGCATGGGCCTGATCATGCTGATCCTGGTCGGTACGCTGCCGATGGCCTATGCGCTGAACCGCACCATGCCGGCCGAGCAGTCATTGCAGTTCGCCGCCGTGGCCGAAGTAACCCAGGTGGCCCTGGCAAAAAGCGCGCCGCAGGTATTGCCGGGCGACCCGCGACCGATCCTCTCGACCTATGTGAGCACCAAGGAAGCGACGCCTGAGTTGATCCCTGCCCTCGCCGCCCTCGCCGGCCAGATCGGTGACGAAGTCAAAGGTTATGGTTCCCTGGCCAAAGTCCCCGCCGAAGCCGTGGGCAACGTGCGTAACGACATGTACCTGACCAGCGAAACCATTCGCTTGATGGACAAGGGCAAGGTCGGCAATTTCGACGCCGACACCCAAGGCAAGCTGCAACTGTTCAAGCAACAGATCGACAATGCCACGCGGTTTATTCCGCTGTGGGTGAAGATCGTCGTGGCCATCGCCCTCGGGCTGGGCACCATGGTCGGTTGGAAGCGCATCGTGGTCACCGTGGGCGAGAAGATCGGCAAGACCCACCTGACTTACGCCCAGGGCGCCTCGGCCGAGACCGTGGCAATGCTGACCATTGGCGCAGCGGATATGTTCGGGCTGCCGGTGTCGACCACCCATGTGTTGTCGTCGGGTGTGGCGGGGACCATGGTGGCCAATGGGGGTGGGTTGCAGATGCGGACCATCCGCAATCTGCTGATGGCGTGGGTGCTCACCTTGCCGGCGGCGATTGTGTTGTCGGGCAGCCTGTACTGGCTGTTCACCAAACTGTTCTGACACAACCTGGATTGAAACTGTGGGAGGGGGCTTGCTCCCGATGGCGGTGGTCCAGTCAGCCAATCTGTAGCTGACACACCGTCATCGGGGGCAAGCCCCCTCCCACAATTTGAATGGCTGTGTGTCAGCGAGTGAACAACCCGGCCATAGCTTTCAGGCGTTTCTTGTACACCCGCCGCGCCTCCAGCGCCTCTTCCAGGGTCACCGCCACAAACCCCGCCCGCTGGTTCGGCTGCATCTGCCCGATCAAGTCCAGGTCGGCACTGATCACCGTGCCGATCATCGCGTAGCCACCGCCGGATACCGCATCGCGATGCAGCACAATCGGCTCCAGCCCGGCCGGTACCTGAATCGAGCCAATCGGGTAGCAACTGTCGACGATATTCGACGGATCCGACCCCGCGCCGAACGGTTGCTCACGCGGTTGAAAACTCAGCGCACTGCCGCCCTTGAAGCGATAGCCGATGCGGTCCGCCTCGGAGCCGACTGTCCACGGTTCGGCAAAAAAGCTGCTCTTGGCGCCCGCTGTCAATCGCTCGTAATACAGCCCTGGCACCACGCGCAATGTGACATCGCCGCCCACCGAGCGGCGCAACGCCATCGGCAAACTGTTGCCCGCACGGCCTAGACCGCTGGCGTCGCCGATGGGCAATTCATCGCCCTCCTGCAAGCGTCGCCCGTGGAAACCACCGAGTGCACCGAGGGTGTAAGTGGAGCGACTGCCGAGCACCAACGGCACGTCAATGCCACCGGCGACGGCGAGGTAAGTGCGGGCGCCGGCCTTGGGAAATTCGAAACGCAGCACCTGCCCGGCACGCACCTGGAACGCGGTGTCCTGATGCACCACTTCACCGTCCAGGCGCGGCGACATCAACGCACCGCTGAGCGCGACCAGGGTATCGCGTTGAAACTCCAATTCCGGCCCGATCAAAGTGCATTCCAGGCCGGCCGCGCCCAGCGGGTTACCCACCAGATGGTTGGCCGCACTCAAGGCGTATTGGTCCAACGCACCCGATGGCGGAATGCCCAGGTGGTAATAACCTTCGCGGCCCAGGTCCTGCACAGAGGTGGCGAGGCCGGGTTTGAGGACCTTGATCATGCCAGCGCCTCCTGCAGGGCTTTCGGATAGCCGATGGGGTCGGCGAGAAACGCATCGAGGGAAAATTCCACCGGACGAATGCGCAGGTCGAAACGTCCTGCCTCCACCTCGGCAACCGCCAGGTCGTAGGCGTCCCGGTTGATGGGTTTGAATTGCACGATGTCACCCGGCCGGAAGAACACCATATGCGCCTTGAGGTAGGCCAACTGCTGCGCCGGGTCGTAGATCGGCGCCGGGGTCACGCCGAACATCTGGTAGCCGCCGGCGCCGCGCACCGAGTAGATGCAGCCGAAGCAGCCGCCATGGCCGAGGGTCAGTTTCGGCGTGTCGGTGCGCGGGCGCAGGTACTTGGGCACCTGCAACTGCCGCTCGCGCTCGACCATCTGGAACATGAACGGCAAGCCCGCGACAAAGCCGACCATCGAGACAAACCACGGCGCGCCACTGTGGGCGGCGATAAACGCGTCAACATCGGCCAGGCCATTGATACGCGCGGCGTATTCCAGGTCGGTGGCGCTGGGGTCTTGATGGCGATCGCGAAATCGCATCAGCGTTTCATGGGTCCAGGGATCGTTATAGAGCACCGGGATTTCGATGATGCGTGTGTGCAGGGTGCGCTCGGCCACGGCCTGGGCTTCGGCGCTTTGCACGGCGTCGAGCAGCACATGGGGCGCGATGCGGTCGGGGTCGAAGCGAATCTGGAACGATGCATTGGCCAGGCACACATCCAGCACGCCTTCCAGCGCCAGGCGCTCCACGGCACGGGTCACGGCCATGCCCTTGAAAAAAGCCTCCAGGGACATGCTCTCGCTGACTTCGGCAAACAGGTGCTCATCACCACCGAAGCTGTAGCGGATGGGGGACGTTTCAGCCATGTCTGTTCCTCTTGGAATCGTTATAGAAAGGCAGGCAAAAAGTGAACGTTCGATCTTATTAGGGTGTTTTGACTGTGATGCCCGCCTGGTCCAGGGCTTCACGGGTGGCTTCCACCAGTTCCAGGGCGCCGGGGGTGTCGCTGTGCAGGCAGATGGAGTCGAACTCAATAAACAGGTCTTCGCCTTCTACGGTACGCACCAGCCCCGTCTGACACGCACGTAGGACGCGGGCCGCGACCGTGGCCGGGTCCAGCGCGCGTACGTTGCGGGTAAACACAATGGAGCCGGTCAGATCGTACTCACGGTCGGCATAAAATTCGCGCACCACCGGCTGCCCGAGTTCCTTGGCCACGCGCCAGATCACCGAGTTGGGCATGCAGTACAGCAACAGTGTCGGCTCGACGATTTGCAGGTTTTGTACCAGCAGGCGCGCGGCTTCTTCGTCGCGGGCCAGGTGCATGTAGAGCGCGCCGTGAGGCTTGATATGTTGCAGCGTCATGCCCTGGGCGCGGGCGATTTCACGCAGCGCGCCCAGCTGGTAGAGCATGTCGTCGACCAGCTCCTGGGCCGGTGCATGGATATGCCGACGACCAAAGCCCACCAGGTCGCGAAAGCCCGGGTGTGCGCCGATGGCCACCCCCAATTGCTTGGCGCGCGCGACGGTGCGGCGCATGGTGCCGGGGTCGCCGGCATGGAAGCCGGTGGCGATATTGGCCGAGCTGATATAGGCCATCAGCTCTGCGTCGACGCCGTCGCCGATGGTCCAGGGGCCGAAGCCTTCGCCCATGTCTGAATTGAAATCCACTGCCTGCATCGGGGACGCTCCGCCAAAAGGTGATGCTCGAAAGTAGGCTGCGGCTTGACCCCTTGGGAAGATCTATTATCAGATGACCTATCTTCTGAAAATCAGATAAAGCCATGTCCCTGACCTTGCGCCAAATCCGCTACTTCGTCGCCACCGCCGAAATCGGCCAGATTTCCCAGGCGGCGATTCACCTGAACATCTCCCAGTCTGCCGTGACCACGGCAATCAAGGAGCTGGAAGCCCTGCTTGGCGTGCAGCTGTTCGTGCGCTCGGCCCAGGGCATGAACCTGACCGATGCCGGGCGGCATTTTCTCAACCGCGCCTATGTGATTGCGCGCAGTGTCGACGACGCGCTGAACAGCCCGTTGCCCGACTACCGCGCCAGCGGCGTACTGCGCCTGGCGGCCAGCTACACGGTGCTGGGTTACTTCCTGCCGCACCACCTGCAGCGCATGGAACACTGGCACCCGGATGTGACCCTCGAGGTGTTCGAGCAGGAGCGCCAGGCCATCGAACAGGGCCTGCTCGATGGCCAGTTCGACATGGCCGTGGTCCTCACCGCCAACCTCACTCACCCGGCGATCGTCTCGGAAATCCTGTTCAACTCGGAGCGCCGTTTATGGCTGCCCAGCCATCACCCATTGTGCGAGCGCGGTGCGGTGAGCCTGGCGGATGTGGCGCAGGAGCCGTACATCCTGCTCACCGTCGATGAGGCCGAACACAGCGCCATGCGTTACTGGGAACAGGCCGGGCAGACGCCCAAGGTGCGGCTGCGCACCAGTTCGGTAGAGGCGGTGCGCAGCATGGTCGCCAATGGCAGCGGCGTGGCGATCCTGTCGGACCTGGTGCACCGGCCCTGGTCGCTGGAAGGCAAGCGCATCGAAACCCTGACCGTCACCGATCCCGTCACGCCCATGAGCGTCGGCCTGGCCTGGCATCGCGAGCGCGCCTTTACCCCGGCGATGCAGGCGTTTCGCGATTACTTCCACGACGCCTTCCTGGCGCCGCAACAGCTGTCGGCGCGGCGTTAAAGCTGCGAATGCAGGATGGCCGCCAGCCAGTCCATGAACACCCGCACCCGCAGCGGTAGATGCCGCTGCCCGGCGTAGAGCAGGGACACATCCAGCGGCGGTGCCGGATAGTCCGGCAGGACCGCCACCAGTTCACCGCTCGCCAACTCGTCGCCCATGCCCAGGGCCGGCACCTGAATAATCCCGAAACCGCCCAGGCAGGCAGACTTGTAGCCATCGGTGCTGTTGACCGTGACCCGCCCGGCCATGGGGATGCGCAGCACCTTGTTGCCCTGCACGTATTCAAACCCCGCCGAGCGTGAACCCAACGGCCGCACGTAATGCACCAGGTGGTGGTCGGCCAGGTCGGCCAGTGTCTGCGGCACGCCGTAGCGTTGCAGGTAGGTGGCGCTCGCGCAGTTGATCATCGGCATGCTGCACAGCAGCCGCGCCACCACGCTCTGGTCCGGCTGCGCGCCGACGCGCAGCACGCAATCGAAGCCTTCGGCGAGCAGGTCGACCTGGCGGTCGGTGGTGCTGATCTCCAGCTCGATCAGCGGGTGCGCGTCCATAAACTGCGGCAGACGCGGCAGGATCAAGTCCCGCGCCATCACGTTGGGCATGTCCACCCGAATCCGCCCGGCGAGTTGCGCTTCGTCCTGGCGAAACAGCCCCTCCAATTCCTCCATGTGTGCGAGCAAATCCTTGCTGCGCTCATACAGCACGCGGCCGTCCTGGGTCGCCTGCACCTTGCGCGTGGTGCGCTGCAACAGGCGTGCACCGAGCAGTTCTTCCAGCGCCTGCACATGCTCGGACACGGTGGAGCGCGGCAGGCCCAGACTCTCGCCGGCGCCGGTGAAACTCGACAGCTCGGTGACGCGCACAAAGGTGCGCAACAGCTCCAGTTTATTCATGGGATTGTTCGCCTTATTCGGCCAGTGATTCCGGTATAGCGCTGTTTATCACGTTATGACCGGACAAATACACTGCTTCCCACGCTCACTCACCGAGGAACTCACCATGACCCGTAAAATCGCATTGATCACCGGCGCCAGCCGTGGCCTGGGCAAAAACACTGCACTGCACCTGGCGGCACAAGGTGTCGACATCATTGGCACTTACCACAGCAAGGCCGATGAAGCGCAGGCATTGGTCGCACAGATCGAACAACTCGGCGGCCGTGCCGCGATGCTGAAACTGGACGTAAGCCAGAGTGCGACGTTCGCTGATTTCGTCGACGACGTTGCTGGCGTGCTCAAGGATGTTTTCGCACAGGAGCACTTCGATTTTCTGGTCAACAATGCCGGTATCGGCATTCACGCCAGCTTCGCCGAGACCACCGAAGCGCAGTTCGATCAGTTGGTGGCGATCCAATTCAAGGGCCCGTTTTTCCTGACCCAAAAGCTGTTGCCGTTGATCCGCGACGGTGGGCGCATCCTCAATATTTCCAGTGGCCTGGCGCGCTTCAGCCTGCCTGGCTACGCCGCGTACGCCGCGATGAAAGGCGCGATGGAAGTGCTGACCCGCTACCAGGCCAAAGAGCTGGGCAGCCGTGGCATCAGCGTTAACATCCTGGCACCCGGCGCGATTGAAACCGACTTCGGCGGCGGTGCCGTGCGCGACAACGCCAGCCTCAACGCCATGGTCGCCAGCAATACCGCCTTGGGCCGCGCCGGGTTACCGGATGATATTGGCGGGGCCATTGCCAGCCTGCTCGCCGACGGTAGCCAGTGGATCACCGGCCAGCGTATCGAGGCGTCGGGCGGCATGTTTCTGTAGGAACTTGTCGCGCAGCACGTCATAACTCCAGTGATACACATAGGTGTACGGCAGGAAAAACAGCAGTACGCCTATGTCGAGGATAAACGCCTGCACCAGGCTGATGTTCAGCCAGGCGGCAATCAGCGGCACACACACCAGGATCAACCCCCCTTCAAACAGCAAGGCATGCAGCACTCGGGTCCAACTGTTGTTGGCCAGTTGCAGGCGCGCCTTGAGGCGGTCGAACAGGCCGTTGAAAATCACGTTCCAGGTCAGCGCCAACAGGCTGATCGCCAAGGTGACCATGCCCATCTCCAGGGCAGGCTTGTCCATGATCCACGCCAGCAACGGGGTGCAGATCAACAACGCCAGGGCTTCGAAACCAATGGCCTGGCAAACACGTTCAGTAATCGACTTGGTAGGGTTCATAACCCGGCTCCGTGAGTGACGATGATTGCCATCATTAGCCTTTGACTCGATACTTCATAACCAATAACCATCGATCAAGGCGATAGTCATGGCCTCTAACGAAGTGCTGCAGGCATTTGTGCAGGCGGCCACCCAAGGCTCGTTTTCGGCGGCGGCGCGCAAGCTCGGCAAGAGCCAGTCAACCGTCAGCGCTGCCGTGTCGAGCCTGGAGATTGACTTGGATGTGGTGCTGTTTGATCGCAGCAGCCGCAAGCCGACGCTGACACCTGCGGGCCATGTGTTGTTGCAACGGGCCGAGCAGGTGCTGGAGGCCAGCAGTCGGCTGGAATTGGCGGCGAGTCAGTTGGCCCAGGGGTTGGAGCCGAAGCTGAGTATCGCCATGTCGGATACCTACCAGTCCGACCGTTTCGAGGTCGCCCTCAGCGCGTTTGAACAGCGCTACCCGGACCTTGAGCTGGAATGCCTGATCGCCGAATGCGAAGACCTGATCGCCCTGGTCCAAAGCGGCCGAGCGCAGATTGCGTTTATTGAACACCAGGAAGAGTATCCGCCGGACCTGACCCGCGCGCCCGTGGACGAGCGCACCGAAATCGCCCTGTTCGTGTCACCGAAACATCCGCTGGCGGGCCTCGATACCCTCACTGCACACACCCTGCAACAGCACCGCGAATTGCGCCTGGCAAGTATCATCAACCCGAACGAAACCCGCGCCAACGGCCGCGTCTGGTCGGCCCCCAGTTACCTGATGCTGTTGGAGATGGCGCAGTTGGGTTTCGGCTGGGCACCGATTCCGCGCTGGCTGGTGGAACGCTTTGGTGGCGGGCAACTGGTCGAACTCAAGGCACGCGGTTGGCCGCGCTCGGTGGCCGTGGATGCACTGTGGTCCCGGCACCATCCGCCAGGGCCGGCGGGGAGTTGGTTGTTGGGAAAGATGCTGGAGTGATTTTTTTCAGACAATTGAGATTAATGTGGGAGGGGGCTTGCCCCCCGATGACGGTGGGCCAGTCACCCAATGCAGCGACTGACACCCTGCTATCGGGGGCAAGCCCCCTCCCACATTTTTGATCTTCATTGCTTGGGGGGATTGAGTTCGGCCAGGCGGTGTTTGAGGAAGCGTTTTTCCGGGATTTGCTGGGTCAGCGACAGGGCTTTTTCGTAGGCTGTCCGAGCCTCGTCCATGCGCCCCAACTGCCGGCAAAACTCGCCCCGCGCCGAATGCGCCAAGTGATAATCCAGCAATTCCCCGCGCGCCAGAATGCCTTCCACCAACTGCAACCCCGCCAGCGGCCCTTCGCGCATGGCCACCGCCACGGCGCGGTTCAACTCGATCACCGGCGACGGCACGGCCCTGAGCAGCACATCGTAGAGCCCGATAATCTGCGGCCAATCCGTTTCCCCGGCGCTGGGTGCCTCGGCATGCACCGCTGCAATCGCCGCTTGCAGGCAATACGGGCCAAAACCCCGCTGGGTCAGTGCCTGTTCCACCAGCGCGCAACCTTCAGCCATCAAGCACGCATCCCACAACGAACGATCCTGTTCATCCAACAACACCAGTTCGCCGCTGGCCGAAGTGCGCGCCGCGCGGCGGGATTCATGCAACAGCATCAGTGCCAGCAAGCCCATGACTTCCGGCTCCGGCAGCAATTCCAGGAGCAGTCGGCCGAGGCGAATGGCTTCGTGGGTCAGTTCCTCGCGCGTGAGGTCCGCCCCCATGGACGCCGAATAGCCTTCGTTGAAGACCAGGTAAATCACGCGCAGCACGCTGTCGAGGCGCTCGGGCAGCTCGGCCAGTGACGGCACTTGATAAGGGATTTTGGCCTCGCGAATCTTGCCCTTGGCACGCACGATACGCTGGGCGATGGTCGCCGGGGAGGCCAGAAAGGCGCGGGCGATTTCTTCGGTGGTGAGGTCACAGATCTCACGCAAGGTCAGCGCCGCCTGGGCGTCGGCCGCCAGCGCTGGGTGGCAGCAGGTGAAGATCAGGCGCAGGCGGTCGTCTTCCACGTCCTCAACGCTCCAGTCAGCGGCTTCCAGTGCGTCAGCCTGCGCCTGCAATAACGGGGTAAAACGAGCCTGGCGGCGTAAGCGGTCGATGGCCTTGAAGCGCCCGGTCGACACCAGCCAGGCCCGTGGGTTGTCCGGCACACCCTCTTGCGGCCAACGCTCGACCGCGACGAAGAACGCCTCGTGCAAGGCTTCTTCGGCGAGGTCGAAATCCCCCAGCAGGCGGATCAGGGTGGCGAGGACGCGCCGGGACTCACTGCGGTAGATCGCCTCGATGGGAGGCGTCAATCGCGCATGCCCTGGGTCACCAGCGTCACCAGGCGGTCCAGGCTCTGGCCCCAGCCGTCGTGAAAACCCATGGCTTCGTGGGCCTGTTTGTCTTCAGCGCTCCAGTGCATGGCGCGAGCGGTGTAGAGGGTTTTGCCGTCTTGCTCCTCAAAGGTGACTTCGGCGCTCATGAACGGCTTGCCGGAGGGGATCCACCCCGGCATGAAGGCATCGGTAAACACCAGGCGATTGGGTGCATCGATCTCCAGGAACACCCCTTGGGTCGGGTACTCGCTGCCATCCGGCGCGCGCATCAGGGTGCGAAACAGGCCACCGACCCACAGGTTCATTTCGCACTCGGGGGTGGTCATGCCGTGGGGGCCCCACCATTGTTGCAGCAAGGCCGGCTCGGTCCAGGCGCGGAATACACGTCTGCGGGGCGCATCGATCAAGCGGCTGATGGACAGTTCAAATTCGGCGGGTTGCGTCTTCATGGGTAAACCTCCTGAGTTTTATGTTTGTTGTCGTCAGAGATTCAATTCACGCACGGGGCGTACTTCCACACTGCCGACCCGGGCGGCCGGGATACCGCCGGCCACCTGGATCGCTTCGTTCAAGTCCCGCGCCTCGATCAGGTAGAACCCGGCGAGCTGTTCCTTGGTTTCGGCAAACGGCCCGTCGGTGATCGACAGCTTGCCGTTGCGCATGCGCACCGTGGTGGCGGTGGTCACCGACTCCAGCGGCTCAGCGGCGAGCATCCGCCCGCTTTTTTGGATGGACTGCGCGTAGGCAAGGCACTCCGGGTCTGCGGGGCTGTCCGGCGAGGTGTGCAGCACCTGCTCGTTGCTGTAGATCAGGCAGAGGTATTTCATGTGCGTCTCCGTTTTCGGACTATTGACTATAGTTCGCGGCGCTCAAGGTTTCAGGTCGAACAGTGCCGTGCCGCTTGCCATGTCGAACGGTGCCGACCAATGCTCATGCACCACCTTCCAGTCGCCGTTAAAACGTTGATAACCGGCAGTCACACGCATCCAGCAGGCCTTCACTTCACCGTCCGGCCCGGCACCGCCGCAGTGGGCCAGCCAGTGGGCAAATGCGCTGTCCTGGGACTCGACGATACGCAGTTCGTGGAACTCGAAAATGCCCGGACCGGGGCAGTGCTCCATGCAGGCTTCCCAGTGCGCACGGTAGGCCGCCTTGCCCTTGAATTGCAGGGCGGTCACGGCGTCGAACGAGACGATATCGTCGGCGTAATAGCTGACAATCTTATCGATATTCCGCGAAAGCACGGCGTGCTTCCATTGTTCGATCAGGGTGTTGATTGCGGTACTCATGGCGATACTCCTTCGGGTTGGAAAATCACGGAAGACACCCTTAGTCGAACGGCCGTTGGGCAAATCGACAGCCCGTTGAAAAATAATTTCACCCCGCACAAAACCGCTAGACTGCGCCCTTCTATGCAACTGTTCGGACACGCCGATGCAAACCCGCCTTGTCGCCTACGAGACGCTGAATGCTGTGCAACAGCAGCAAGTCGGCGCCATCGAAGTTCACCCTGAACAGTTGCCGTTTTCCGGCGACATGTATTGCGCCCTCAATTCGCTCCTTGCCAAGCCCAGCCCCGGCGTCAAAGGCTTTGCGCTGCTGGCCGACGACATTCCGGTGGCTTTCCTCCTGCTCAAACGCCCGCCGTGCCTGCCCCACTGGGCCGACGAACACAGCGCGACGCTGCATGCGTTGCAGGTGGATCGACATCAGCAAGGGCGTGGGTTCGGCAAGGCGTGTTTGCAGGCACTGTCGGCTGCAGCGATGCGGGCGTGGCCGCGGATCAAGGCGCTGGAGTTGTCGGTGGACACGCACAATGTGGCCGCGATGGGGTTGTATCTGGGCGCGGGATGGGTGGACAGCGGGGAGGCGTATAAGGGCCGGGTTGGGTATGAGCGGAGGTTGAGGTGGGTGTTGGATCGCTCAGCAACCCGACAGCCAAGTTCGCGCGATGCGTCTTAACCATGGCTCTGCCGAGGGGCTGCGCAGCAGCCCTATTCAGCGCTGCCGCATTCTTCCGGGTGAACCGCAGCGGTAGTTTTGGGGCCGCTGCGCAGCCCAACGCGGGACAAGCCCGCTCGCCACAGAGGGACGTGTTCAGCCAGTGGTTACTTGGGTTCCACAGGCAACCAGATCTCCACCGTCCCCAGCCCCTTCTTCCCATCAAAATCCGCGCTGTAGCGCTCGAAATCCGCCCCCGCCACCTTGTAGCCCGAGTGCGGCAACCACTCGAACATGATCCGCTCGTAGGTCTGCTCCAGTGCCTGCACCGGCCCGTAGTGCGGGAACACGGCGTAGTGGTGCGCGGGCAGTTCGACGGACTCGAAGTTGCTCGGCACATCGCCTTTGGACGGCACTTCCACCCCCGCCATGTAATCGAATTCACCGTGGCTGGGGTTATGGCAAACGCCGTAGCTCACACCGCCGACGCGCTTTTTGATGTGTCTTACGCTGTCGTCAAACACGCCCCACAGCTTGGGAATATCGCCCACAGTGGCCTTTGCATATCGCCCTTGCACCCCGGCGATCACCAGGGCCTTGCCGTCTTCCATGCGTGGCTCTAACGGTTGTTTTGTCTGCTGATCCATCTGAACAGTCTCCTTCTTATGAGGGAACAAACCCGTATCGAGTATAGGGGCATAACTGTGCCGTACTCCATGCAGAAAATTTTCCTACGCATCTGGACAACTGGCCATCACCGGCCGTATTGTCTGCCCCGCAGGCCACCGCAGTGGCCGACGTCGCTCGGACGGTTCCGGGCGCTTACGTACTCTCGAGGCAACAATGGCCGACCAAGGTTCGCCGCGCCGCTTTGCGCGCATAGATCGACTCCCCCCTTATGTTTTCAATATCACTGCCGAGCTGAAGATGGCTGCGCGTCGGCGCGGCGAAGACATCATCGACTTGAGCATGGGTAACCCCGACGGCGCCACGCCTCCCCATATCGTGGAGAAAATGGTCACCGTCGCCCAGCGTGAAGACACCCACGGCTACTCCACCTCCAAAGGCATTCCGCGTCTGCGCCGCGCGATTTCGCGCTGGTACAAAGACCGCTACGAAGTGGACATCGACCCCGAGACCGAAGCCATCGTGACCATCGGTTCCAAGGAAGGCCTGGCGCATTTGATGCTGGCTACCCTGGACCAGGGCGACACCGTGCTGGTACCCAACCCGAGCTACCCGATTCATATCTACGGTGCCGTGATTGCCGGCGCCCAGGTGCGTTCGGTACCGCTGATTCCTGGCGTGGACTTCTTCGCCGAGCTGGAACGGGCGATTCGCGGCTCGATCCCCAAGCCGAAGATGATGATCCTCGGCTTCCCGTCCAACCCGACCGCGCAGTGCGTGGAGCTGGACTTCTTCGAACGGGTGATCGCCCTGGCCAAGCAGTATGACGTGCTGGTGGTGCATGACCTGGCCTACGCCGACATCGTCTACGACGGCTGGAAAGCCCCGTCGATCATGCAGGTGCCGGGCGCCAAGGACATTGCGGTGGAGTTTTTCACCCTGTCCAAGAGCTACAACATGGCCGGCTGGCGCATCGGTTTCATGGTGGGCAACCCGGAACTGGTCAACGCCCTGGCGCGGATCAAGAGCTACCACGACTATGGCACGTTCACTCCGCTGCAAGTCGCCGCGATTGCTGCACTCGAAGGCGACCAGCAGTGCGTGAAGGACATCGCCGAGCAGTACCGCCAGCGCCGCAATGTGCTGGTCAAGGGCCTGCATGAGCTGGGCTGGATGGTGGAGAACCCCAAGGCGTCGATGTACGTCTGGGCGAAGATCCCCGAAGCGTATGCCGCCATGGGTTCGCTGGAATTTGCCAAGAAGCTGCTGCTGGAAGCGAAGGTCTGTGTGTCGCCGGGGATTGGGTTTGGCGAGTATGGGGATGATCATGTGCGCTTTGCGCTGATCGAGAACCAGGACCGGATTCGCCAGGCGGTGCGCGGGATTCGCGGGATGTTCCGGGCGGATGGGCTGGTCGCTAAAGCCTGACCCGATCCACCTGAACAAATGTGGTCAAACTGTGGGAGGGGCTTGCCCCCTCCCACAGTTGATTGGGTTTTCACCCTTGTCTTGTAGCGTGTCTGTTAGACCACCAACGACAGCAACATGATAAAGATCAACGCCACAATGGACAGGATGGTCTCCATCGCCGTCCAGGTCTTGAAGGTCTCGGCCACGGTCATGTTGAAGTACTGCTTCACCAGCCAGAACCCCGCATCGTTGACGTGAGACAGGATCAACGAACCCGCCCCCGTCGCCAACACCAGCAGCTCACGGTTAACCCCCGGAATCATTCCCACCACCGGTACCACGATACCCGCGCCGGTAATGGTCGCCACGGTGGCCGAACCGGTCGCTACACGAATCACCGCCGCCACCAGCCACGCCAGCAGGATCGGGTTGATCTGTGCGTTCACCGCCATATGGCCGATCACGTCACCCACGCCGCTGGTCACCAGCATCTGCTTGAAGCCACCACCGGCACCGATGATCAGGATGATCGCGGCGGTCGGCGCAAGGCTGGCGTCGAGCAGTTTGAGGATCTGCTTGGAATGGATGCCCTGGCGACTGCCAAAGGTGTACAGCGACAGCAGCAACGCCAGCAGCAAGGCGGTGATCGGGTGACCGATCATATCCATCCAGTTGCGCACCACGTTGCCTTCGGCAAAGGCGATGTCGGCGAAGGTTTTGAGCAGCATCAGGAACACCGGCAACAGCACGGTGACCAGGGTGATACTGAAGCTCGGCAGGTTTTTGTTCTCAGGCTCGCGGGCCAGTTGGTCGACCAGTTCCTGGGACGGGTTGCCCGGGATGTACTTGGCAATAAACGTACCGAAGATCGGGCCAGCGATGATGGCCGTCGGCAGCGCGACGATCAGGCCGTAGAGGATGGTCTTGCCGATGTCGGCGCCAAACACACCGATGGCCAGCAGCGGGCCTGGGTGCGGCGGCACCAGGCCATGGACTGCCGACAGGCCGGCGAGCAACGGGATGCCGATCTTGATCAGCGACACGCCGGTACGGCGCGCGACGATAAACACCAGCGGGATCAGCAGCACAAAGCCGATCTCGAAGAACAGCGGAATGCCCACCAGGAACGCGGCGAACATCATGGCCCACTGGACCTTGTCCTTGCCGAAGGCGCGGATCAGGGTCTGGGCGATCTGATCGGCACCGCCGGATTCGGCCATCATCTTGCCGAGCATCGTGCCCAGCGCGAGGATGATGCCGACAAAGCCGAGCACCCCGCCGAAACCGTCCTGGAACGCCTTGATGATCTTGTCCACCGGCATGCCCGAGGTCAGGCCGAGAAAGCCTGCCGCGATGATCAGTGCGATGAACGGGTGAACCTTGAACTTGGTGATCAGAACGATCAACCCGATGATAGTGACTACTGCATCTAGCAGCAGGTACGACTCGTGGGACATGCCAAACATGGGGGGTCTCTCCTGTTTGTTGTTGTTATTAAAGCGGGTGTTGAATTTCCTGCCGGGGATAGCGCTATCTTTTCCGGCAAAAAATTAGTTGGATGGTTCAAAACCGTGTTTCAGCCACCAGGCGTTGGTCTGCTCGGCCAGTTCCTCGACGCTGTCTTCGCTGGCATTAAGGGCCAGGGTCAGCGACTCGCCCTTGGGCGATTCAAGGGTGGCGAACTGGCTGTCAATGAGGCTGGCCGGCATGAAATGGCCGGGGCGATGGGACACGCGGTCGGCGGCGACTTCGCGGGTCAGCTCCAGGAATACAAAGCCCAGGCCCGGCGCGGCTTCGCGCAGGTGGTCGCGGTATTTCTTTTTCAGCGCGGAACAGGTGAGTACCGGGTGTTCACCGGCTTTGAGCGAGCGGCGCAGTTCATCGCACAGGATGTCGAGCCAGCCGGCGCGGTCGTCGTCGTTGAGGGGGTGGCCGGCGCTCATCTTTTCGATGTTCGCGGCGGGGTGGAAGCTGTCGCCTTCAATGGCGGTGGCACCGTTCAGGCGGCACAGGGCCTCGCTGACGCTGGTCTTGCCACAGCCGGCAACACCCATGATGACCAGGGCGGTAACAGGTTGACTCATGGAACACCTCAAGACGCAGATAGCGCTACCTTTGCACGCCGTAAGGCGAGTGCAAAAACAGGCTTTTCCCGCGCCGTCTTGTCATTTTTATGGAGTGACGCGTGCATCCGCTCCAATCATTTGAACCGGATCAGGCAACCCAAAGTTCAATAATTTGCAGCCTTTTGGAGACAGCGCTACCTTAGTGCCTCGATTTTTGTTTGGCAAGCCGCCTGATGACCTCTAAGAACGATAAAAATACCCGCACCACCGGTCGCCCTACCCTCAATGAAGTCGCCCGCCTGGCCGGCGTCAGCCCGATTACCGCCTCCCGCGCGCTGCGCGGCATCAGCACCGTCGCCATCGAACTGGTGGAAAAAGTCCAGCACGCCGCTGCCGAACTCAACTACGTGGTCAACCCCGCCGCCCGCGCGCTGGCCTCGGCCCAGAGCCATTCGGTGGTGGTATTGGTGCCGTCGTTGTCCAACCTGCTGTTTATCGAAACCCTCGAAGCCATTCATCAGGTGCTGCGGCCCAAGGGCTTTGAAGTGCTGATCGGCAACTCCCACTATTCACGCGACGAAGAAGAAAACCTGCTGCGCAACTACATGGCCTACCAGCCACGCGGGTTGCTGCTGACCGGCTTCGATCGCACCGAAAGCGCCCGACGGATGGTCGAGGCCAGCAATGTGCCGTGTGTGTACATGATGGACCTCGACCCCAATGCCGGCGTGAACTGCGTCGGTTTCTCGCAGTTGGCAGCGGGTGAAACGGCCGCCGCACATTTGATCTCCCGTGGGCGCAAGCGCCTGGCGTATATCGGCGCGCAACTGGACCAACGCACCTTGCTGCGTGGCGAAGGTTTCCGTCGGGCGCTGCAACAGGCCGGCCTGTACGATCCGGCGCTGGAACTGCTGACACCACGCCCCTCCTCGGTGGGCCTGGGCGGCGAGCTGTTCCTGCAACTGCTGGCCGCCCATCCGGATGTGGATGCGATCTTCTTCGGCAACGACGACCTGGCCCAGGGCGCGCTGCTGGAAGCCATGCGCCACGGTATCAACGTGCCGGAACGTGTCGCGGTACTGGGCTTCAATGACTTGCCGGCGTCGTCCTTCATGGTGCCGCGCCTGAGCAGCATCAGCACGCCCAGGGAAGCGATCGGGCGGCGGGCGGCGGAGCATTTGCTGACGATCATGGCGGGCAACAAGATCGCCAAGCCGGTGGTGGATATGGGGTTTGAGTTGCAGGTGCGGGAAAGCACGTAGTCCCTCCCACATTTTTAACCATGCCCGCTTGGCCCCTGTTAGATTGGCTGTTCTCCACCGCAAGGAAAGCACCATGGCACACTCACTGAAAATCTTGGGCCGCACGTCCTCCATCAACGTGCGCAAAGTGCTCTGGACCTGTCAGGAACTGGGCATCGACTACGTGCGCGAAGACTGGGGCATCGGCTTCAAGCCCACCCAGTCCGCCGAGTTCCTCGCCCTGAACCCCAACGCGCAGATACCGGTGCTGATCGACGACCACGGCGTCCTGTGGGAATCCAACACCATCTGCCGCTACCTCGTGAACCTCTATCAACGCAATGACCTGCTACCGGTCGAGCCCGCACCCCGGGCCCGGGTCGAGCAGTGGATCGACTGGCAAGCCGTCGAACTCAACCGCGCCTGGGGCGATGCGTTCACCGCCCTCGTACGCAATAACCCGGACGGCCTGGACGCGGCGCAGATTGCCGCCGCCGTGCAGCTCTGGAATGACAAGATGGGCATCCTCGAGCAACAACTGGCCAGGACCGGCGCCTTTGTTGCCGGCGATGAATTCACCCTCGCCGACATCCTCATCGGCCTCTCGGTGCACCGCTGGCAGATGACGCCGATGGAACGCCCGGCCTACCCCGCCATTGCCGCCTACTACCAGCGCCTAGGCCAGCACCAGGGCTTCCAGCTCTTCGCCCTCGACGGGCATAACTGATAAAAGCAGCAGCAAGCTTTGAGCCGCAAGCCGCAAGAAAAGGCAGCTTAACTTGAGGCTCGAAGCTCCTGACTTGTAGCTAACCGGAGGGTATATGAAAGGACTCAACGTACTGCTCACCGGCGCGTGCGGCAGAATCGGCAAGACGTTTTTCGACGCCTCGAAAGACCGCTACCGTTTCACCCTCACCGACCGCATCGCGCCGGATTTCGACCTGGGCGAACACCGCTTCGTACACGCAGACCTCAGCGACAAAGCCAACCTCGCCAGCCTGCTCGAAGGTATCGACGTGATCGTGCACCTGTCGGGCATCCCCCAAGCCAGCGCCTCGTTCGACGAACTGCTGCCCAACAATATCCTCGCCACCACCTACCTGTTCGAGGCCGCCGTGGCTGCGGGTGTGCACCGCCTGGTGTTCGCCAGCAGCGCGCAAACCATCGAAGGCTATCCGGTAGACCGGCAGATCACCCCAGGCATGCCGGTGATGCCGGCCAACCTGTATGGCGTGAGCAAATGCTACGGCGAAGCACTGTGCGGCTACTACGCGGCAAAAACCCCGCTGTCGACGATAGCCCTGCGCATCGGCGCGTTCGAATTCGTTGAAACCCACGACCTGAACAACGCCCGCGACCTCAGCGCCTGGCTCAGCCCGCGCGATGCCGTGCAGTTGCTGCAACGCTCGGTGGAAGCCGTCGGCGTGAAGCACCTGATCGCCCACGGCATTTCCAATAACCGTTTCAAGCGCCTGGACCTGAGCGAAACCACGCGGGTGCTGGGTTACCATCCGCTGGACGATGCATTTCAGACCTTCGATATCCCCATCACTGACTGAGTTTTTCCCGCCATGCCTGCACTCCCCGCTACAGACGGCATCGACCCGATCCGCGCCGCCCATATCAGCGCGCGTATCGACCGCCTGCCCGCCGTCGCCACGGTCTGGCGCCTGGTGGCGCTGCTGTCGATCGGCGGTTTTTTCGAGCTGTATGACTTGTTCCAGACCGCCTACATCAGCCCCGGCCTGATCAGTGACGGGATTTTCCACACCGGCAGCGAGGGCGTGTTTGGCTTTTCGGACCAGGCGGCATTCGCCTCGGCGACCTTCCTCGGCCTGTTCCTCGGCGCCAGCCTCCTCAGCCCCATCGCCGACCGCTTCGGGCGCCGGGCGATCTTCACCTTTGCCTTGATCTGGTACACCGTCGCCACGGTGTTGATGGGCATTCAGACGTCGGCGCTGGGCATCATCGGCATGCGCTTCCTGGTGGGTATCGGCTTGGGCATCGAGTTGGTAACCATCGACGCCTATCTGTCTGAACTGGTGCCCAAGCGCATGCGCAGTTCGGCGTTTGCCTTTGCGTTTTTCATCCAGTTTCTGTCCGTACCGGCCGTGGCGTTGATGTCGTGGTGGCTGGTGCCTCAGGCGCCGTTCGGGGTCTCGGGCTGGCGTTGGGTGGTGCTGAGCAGTGCGGTGTTTGCGCTGTTTATCTGGCAACTGCGCAAGCGCCTGCCGGAATCACCGCGTTGGCTGGCGCAAAAGGGTCGCTTCGAAGAAGCCGGTACGATCATGGACAACCTTGAGGCGCGCTGCCGGAAAGACCACGGCAAACCGCTGGATGAACCCGAGCCCGAAGCGGTCAGCGTGCAAGGCAGCGGCCGGTTTGCCGACATCTGGCAACCTCCGTACCGCCGCCGCGCGTTGATGCTGATTGTGTTCCATGTGTTCCAGGCCATCGGCTTTTTTGGTTTCGGCAACTGGCTGCCGGCGTTGCTCTCGGGCCAGGGCGTCAGCGTGACCCACAGCTTGCTGTACGCCTTTATCATCACCCTCGCCTACCCGCTGGGGCCGCTGCTGTTCGTGAAAGTCGCCAACCGCTTTGAAAACAAATGGCAGATCGTCGGCTCCGCCATGGGTGCGGTGATCTTCGGCAGCCTGTTCGCGTTGCAGTCCACGGCGGTGGGGCTGGTGATCTGCGGGGTGATGATCACCTTCTGCAACGCCTGGCTGAGCTTCAGTTACCACTCCTACCAGAGCGAGCTGTTCCCGACCAATATCCGTGCGCGGGCGGTGGGGTTCTGCTATTCGTTCAGCCGCTTGTCTACCGTGTTCAGCAGCCTGTTGATCGGTTTTATCCTCGAACACCTGGGCACACCGGGCGTGTTGGCGTTTATTGCCAGCAGCATGCTGATCGTGATGATCACCATCAGTTGGTTCGGCCCGCGTACGCGCAACCTGGCCCTGGAAAATATCGCCCATTGACGGCAACGGTTGGCCGCCTGCGGGACAATATTTGCCGCGGCGGCCAGGCCAAAGCCAGTAAAAGCGGGGTTAATGGACCCGGCATGTTATTTGCTCAAGCTCTGGCACCGAACATTTTCCCAGGTGACCGATCATGCTGGTTAACAACAACACCCAAGCCGTGTCGACCCTTCAAAAGATCACGCGTCCCGACATGGACCCTGCCAACGCCGCCGCCAGCACGCTGTACAGCGGTGCCCTGCAAGCGGCGCAGCAAAGCGTGACCTTGCCGGCCGCGCAGAAGGATCTGGACAAGGCGAGCGACCGTATTGATGAAGCCTTCGCCAAAACCCGCGTGCAGTTGCAAGCCAGCACATCGAGCACCGACGCGTCGGCGACCAGTGCTACCTCGGGTGCGCGCTCGGAGTTCACCGACTACATGAGCAAGACCCCGGCCGAGCGCATTCGCGAGCAATTGCTCAAGGAGCAGGGTTTGACCGAGGCCGATGTGCAGAACATGTCCCTGGAAAAGCAGGACGCCATTTCCAAGCAAGTGGCTGAGCGCTTGAAGCAGCAGCAAGAGCAGCAGGTAGCAGCGAAGACCACTGACCCGCAGGCGCAGACCGTGAAAGAAACCCTGGCTGCGATCTAAGCCACAAACGGGACGCCGAGGGTCCCTGGCGGCATTCCCACGCGGGAGCGTGGGAATGATCGTTAACTCAGTGACCGAACAGGCCTGTCTCGGTTTTCTTGGCTTTCTTGTCGGCGCGTTTTTCATCGGCAGTCTTTGCCGGTTTCTTCTTCGCGGCTTTCTTTGAATCCATACCTTTGGCCATGATGCATGCTCCACTTACAGGGGATGTAACAGTGGGTATACCACCTATTGCCGCACAGAAGGCGCTTATAATCCCAGGCCCTTGATTATGTTGCCCAAAACACCATGCCCGAACTGCACATCGAACCGCTGGCAGAGCCGCTGTGGCCGTTGCTGAACAAGTTTTATCGCCGCCACGGTTCACCGATGAAGGCGCTCAAGGGCGGGCGCTTGTGGGTAGCGCGCGACAGCGAGATTGTCGCCGGGTTGTGCGTGACGCCTGTGGTCGGCGGGCAGTGGTTGACCGGCGTGTTTGTCGACCCGGCGTATCGCGGCCAGGGGTTGGCGGGGCGATTGATCGGTGCGGCGGCGGCCGATGTACAAGGCACGCTGTGGCTGCTGTGCCATCCAGACCTGGAGGGGTTGTATCAGCGCATGGGCTTTACGCAAGACACGGTGTTGCCTCAATCCCTCAGCGAACGACTGGTGCGCTACAAACGTAACAAGCCGATGATCGCGATGGGCTTAGATCGTTTAGTGCGGTCGTCCTCGGATAATGTGTGATCGCCCGGTGGGGGCCCCATGCTAGCCTCGGCGACACAGTGGCCCATTTTTCGGATGATCATGAAAGCGACCTTTGCAGCTCTGTCCCTTACCGCCCTCTTCGTTCCCACTGTCAGTCAGGCCGCTGACACGCCGATCAGCGCCCAGCAATACGCCAGCGTGTTGGCTGGCAATTGGCGCGACCCGGCCAACAGCGCCCGAGACGGCTATCGCCACCCGCAGCAGACCTTGGCATTTTTTGGCTTGTCTCCCAGGCAGACCGTGATCGAGATCACCCCTGGTGGCGGTTGGTACAGCGAACTGCTCTCGCCGTTGCTCAAGGATCACGGGCATTACATCGCCGCCGTGCAAGCGCCGAGCAGCAGCGCCTATGCGCGCACGTCGGAAGAGAACCTGAAAAAGAAATTCGCCGCCGACCCGACGCGCTATGCCAAGGCAGACGTGGTCGAGTTCGATCCCAAGGCACCGGTGTTCGGCAAACCTGCGTCGGCGGATGCCGTGCTGACCTTCCGCAATGTGCATAACTGGGTGCTGGCCGATACGGCCAAGGCCACGTTCAGCGCGTTCTACAAGGTGTTGAAACCGGGTGGCGTGCTGGGTGTGGAAGATCACCGGGCCAAGGACGGGGCCGATCTGGAAGCGATCAAGGACAGCGGTTACCTGACCACCGCCCAGGTGGTGAAACTGGCGACCGATGCGGGGTTCAAGCTGGCTGGCCAGAGTGAGGTCAACGCCAACCCGAAGGACACCAAGGATTATCCCGCTGGCGTGTGGACGTTGCCGCCGACGCTGAAGTTGGGGGAGCAGGATAAGGCGAAGTATGTGGCGATTGGCGAGTCGGACCGGATGACGTTGCGGTTCGTCAAACCGGCCAAATAACCCGGCCTCAAATACAAATCAAATGTGGGAGGGGGCAGGCGCCCTCCCACATTTTCGACTTGTAGTGTGCCAGCAAGATTACTCGTCAGCAGCAGGGTCCATGTCGGGAAACATCACGTCAATGAACCCGAACTTGCTGAAGTCGGTAATCCGCGAAGGGTACAGCCGGCCGATCAGGTGATCGCATTCATGCTGCACCACCCGCGCGTGGAAGCCATCGGCGAAACGTACGATCGGCTCGCCCTTCGGATCAAAACCCTCGTAGCGAATCTGCTGGTAACGGTCCACCGCGCCACGCAGGCCGGGCACCGACAGGCAGCCTTCATAGCCTTCTTCCAACACCGGGCTGAGCGGCGTGATCAATGGGTTGATCAGGATGGTCTGCGCCACCGGCGGCGCATCCGGGTAGCGCTCGCTGGCTTCGAAACCAAAGATCACCAGTTGCAGGTCGACGCCAATCTGCGGCGCAGCCAGGCCGACGCCGCCCACGTGCTCCATGGTCTGGAACATGTCGTCGATCAATTGCCACAGCTCGGGGCTGTCGAACATTTCCGGCGGCACCGGCGGGGCGACACGCAGCAGGCGCTCATCGCCCATTTTCAGGATTTCACGGATCATCGATCAGGCTTCGTCGGTAGTGGGTTTGGAATGGTCGCGGCCGAGGCCGGAGACGTGTTGTTTTTCGTGCGCGGGCGCAGGCTCATCAAAATCCTTTGCGCCTGGTTCCTTGCCTTCGGCCGACATGTGCTCGATCACGGCATTCATCTCCGCTCCGAGCAACAGCACGGCGGCGGAAATGTAGAAGTACAGGAGCAGCACGATGATCGCACCGATGCTGCCATACATGGCGTTATAGTCCGCGAAGGTCTTGACGTAGTAGCCGAAGCCCAGGGAAGCCACGATCCACACCACCACCGCGAGCACGGAACCTGGCGTGATGAAGCGGAATTTCTGCTCGACGTCGGGCATCACGTAATACATGAGGGCCACGGCAAACATCAGCAGAATCACGATCAGCGGCCATCGCACGATGGTCCACAGGGTGACCACGAACTCCTGCATGCCGATCTGGCCGGCCAGCCATTCCATCACTTGTGGGCCGAGCACCATCAGCGCGGCGGCGGCCAGCAGCATGCCGGCGATGCCGATGGTGTAGAAAATCGACAACGGAAAACGCTTCCAGATCGGCCGGCCTTCCACTACGTCGTACGCGGCGTTCATGGCGCTCATCATCAGGCGCACGCCAGCGGAGGCGGTCCACAGGGCAATCACGATACCCACCGAGAGCAAACCACCCTTGGATTGCTGCAGCTGGTCGATCACCGGGTTGACCTGCTCCAGGGCCTGGGGCGGCAACACCAGCTCCGACTGCAGGCGCAGCCAGGTGAAAAAGTCCGGCAGGTGCAGGAAACCGATCAGGGCGATAAGGAACAGCAGGAAGGGAAACAACGAGAACAGCATCTGGTAGGCCAGTGCCGAGGCGTAGGTGGACATCTCGTCATCGACGAATTCCTTGACGGTGCGCACCAGCACCTTGTGCAGCTTGAGACCATCGAGAACCGGAAAGATCATAGCGTCTCCTTTCGCCGCAAAGAGGGTGAGTTCGTGGGCGACTCAGGGGCCGTTTTCTACATCAAAGTAGCCCATTTGGCGACTTTGAAACAATTCCGCAACTTTAGTTGCAACACATGACATAAAAACGGCCATCCGTGGATGGCCGCAAGGCTGCGCAATTGCCGTCAGCCGGGTCGGGACTATTTGGTCGCTTTCTTGACCGCGTCCTTGGTATCGCCCACCGCTTTTTGAACTTCGCCTTTCTTTTCCTGAATAACGCCTTCAGCACGCAGCTTGTCGTTGCCAGTCACTTTGCCGACGCCCTGCTTGATATTGCCGACGGCTTCATTCGCCAAGCCTTTTGCCTTATCCGATGTGCTACTCATGGTATGTCTCCTGGGAACAATCAAGGATTTCGGTCATTACCTAGAGATTGACCCGAGGCGGTTCGGCAGAGTTTCAATTATTTTTCAGCGAGCATTTCATCGCCAGCCGCAGGTTTGGCTTTATGTTTTGCAGCCAACCCCCGAGAATGCCCGGCACATTCAGGCTCTAACGCTGAATAACAGATCCCGTAGGAAGGTTATGAAACTCAATAAAGCACAGGCCATCGCCCGCAGAAACCAAGAACTGGGCGGTGCCGTACTCGGCGTCAACAACTGCCACTTCACCGACCTGGACCGCAAACGCAACATCTGGTGGTTTGACCTGCCAGTGGGTCGTATTGCCGTGGGCCAGTACGAGTGGATTCACCTGTTGATGCACAACGCCGAGACCGACCAACTGCTGCACCTGAAGGTGCCGACGGTGTTCCTGCGTGAAAAACTCGAAGGGCTGGTGGTGCGCAATGCGGGCAAGCGCAAACCGGAGATTACCCTGGAGCTGAGTGCGGATAAGGATTCGTTCTTGAAGGATGTGCGCCCGGCGGGTGCGGGTGTCAGCTTCGCGCAGTTCGCCCTGTAAGCACCGGATTTAAAGGTGGGAGGGGCAAGCCTCCTCCCACATTTGGATTGCGTTACTTTTTCAGGCCGAGTTTCTTCAGCTCTTCATCGCGCAATTCGCGGCGCAGGATCTTGCCCACGTTGGTGGTCGGCAACGCATCGCGGAACTCCACGGCCTTTGGCACTTTGTAGCCGGTGACATTGGCGCGCATATGCTCCATCACCTGCTCCTTGGTCAGGGTGGCGCCCGGCTTGACCACGATAAAGAGCTTGATGTGTTCCCCGGACTTTTCATCCGGCACACCGATGGCCGCGCATTGCAGCACGCCGGGCAAGCCTGCCAGCACGTCTTCAAGTTCGTTGGGGTAAACGTTGAAACCGGAGACCAGGATCATGTCCTTCTTGCGGTCGACGATGCGCATGTAACCATCCGGCTGGATGATCGCAATGTCGCCGGTCTTCAGCCAGCCTTCGCTGTCGAGCATCTCGGCGGTCGCGTCTTCGCGCTGCCAGTAGCCCTTCATCACCTGCGGGCCCTTGACGCACAGCTCACCCACTTCACCCAAGGCCAGCTCGACGCCGTCGTCGGTGATGACCTTGCACACGGTCGACGGCACCGGAATGCCGATGGTACCGATCTGGATATGCTGGATGGGGTTCACCGTGGCCACCGGGCTGGTTTCGGTCATGCCGTAGCCTTCGCAGATGCCGCAACCGGTCACGGCTTTCCAACGCTCGGCCGCCGCCAGTTGCAGGGCCATGCCGCCCGACAGGGTGACCTTCAGCGCGGAGAAGTCCAGCTTGCGGAACGCTTCGTTGTTGCACAGCGCCACGAACAGGGTGTTCAGGCCGACAAAGCCGCTGAACTTCCACTTCGACAGTTCCTTGACCATCGCCGGCAGGTCACGCGGGTTGCTGATCAGGATGTTGTGGTTGCCGATCAGCATCATCGCCATGCAGTGAAAGGTGAACGCATAGATGTGGTACAGCGGCAGCGGCGTGATCAGGATCTCGCAACCTTCATTGAGGTTGGAGCCCATCAGCGCCTTGCATTGCAGCATATTGGCGACGAGGTTGCGGTGGGTGAGCATCGCGCCCTTGGCCACGCCAGTCGTGCCACCGGTGTATTGCAACACGGCCACGTCGCTGCTGGCTGGGCTGACTTCGTTGACCGCTTGGCCATGGCCCTTGGCGAGTACGTCGTTGAACTTGATCGCCTTGGGCAAGTGATAGGCCGGGACCATTTTCTTCACGTACTTGATGACGCTGTTGATCAGCAGGCGCTTGAGCGGCGGCAACAGGTCGGCAACTTCGGTGACGATCACATGCTTGACGGCGGTCTTGGGCACGACCTTTTCCGCCAGATGAGCCATGTTGGCCAGGCAGACCAGTGCCTTGGCACCGGAGTCGTTGAATTGGTGTTCCATTTCCCGCGCGGTGTACAGCGGGTTGGTGTTGACCACGATCAGGCCGGCACGGATAGCGCCGAACACGGCGACCGGGTATTGCAGGACGTTGGGCAACTGCACGGCGATTCGATCGCCGGGCTTCAAGTCGGTATGCTGTTGCAGGTACGCGGCAAAGGCGCCGGACAATTCGTACAATTCACCGTAGGTGATTGTCTTGCCCAGGTTGCTGAAAGCCGGTTTGTTAGCGAAGCGCTGGCAGGACTGTTTCAGTACCGCCTGAATATTCGGATACTCGTCTGGATTGATTTCTGCAGCAATCCCGGCGGGGTACTTATCCTTCCAAAAGTCTTCGTTCATGGAAGCCCACTCCTCAGCGACGCGAATTCATCATCGCATTTGATGCGATTATTATTGGTGTATGTTTTTTTAGGTGAATCTGGCGCTTTCAAGCAGGCCTAGACGTCACAAAGCGCGCCGAGAGTAGCAGCTTTGCCAAGGGCCGACTAGAGCCAAAAGAGGGCCCTACAGTCATAAACGTGACTCAAGAATATCCAGCAGTCACTTTTAGAGCAAAAATTCTATAGACCTGTGGCAGGCTCTGGAATGCGGCTTCTAAAGCAATAAATAACAATGTGGGAGGGGGCTTGCCCCCGATAGCAGTGGTTCAGCCAACACATCTGGTGACTGATATACCGCCATCGGGGGCAAGCCCCCTCCCACACTTCGATCTCATTTCATATCAAGCGATGTCGCGCAACTCTCGTCGCAGGATCTTCCCTACCGGCGTCATCGGCAGCGAGTCACGCAACACAATGTGCTTGGGCACCTTGTACCCCGTGAAGTTGGTCTTGCAGTACGCCTTCAGTTCCTCAAGGCTCACCCCTTCAGCACGCGCCACCACAAACAGCTTCACCGCCTCCCCCGTGCGCTCGTCCGGCACGCCGATCACCGCGCAGTTGGCCACGGCCGGGTGGGCCATCACCACGTCCTCGATCTCATTGGGGTACACGTTGAAACCCGAGACGATGATCAAATCCTTCTTGCGATCGACGATGCTGACGAAGCCATCGGCATCGATCACCGCAATGTCACCGGTCTTGAGCCAGCCTTCAGCGTCCAGGGTCTCGGCGGTGGCGGCCGGTTGTTGCCAGTAGCCCTTCATCACCTGCGGGCCCTTGATGCACAGCTCGCCGCGTTCGCCCAAGGGCAGTTCGGCGCCCTCATCGTCAATCACTTTCATCGCGGTAGCCGGCACGGGGATACCCACCGTGCCCAGCCGCGATTTGTTGCCGTAGGGGTTGGTGCAGGCCACCGGTGAGGTTTCCGTCAGGCCATAACCCTCGCCGATCGTGCAGCCGGTGATTTGCTGCCAGCGTTCGGCCGTGGCCTTGATCAGTGCCGTACCACCGGAGTTGGTGAGTTTTAGGTGGGAGAAATCCAGGTTCTTGAACTCCGGGTGGTCCATCAACGCCACAAACAATGTGTTAAGCCCCAGCAGGCCGGTAAAGCGCCACTTTTTCAGCTCTTTGATAAACCCGCCGATGTCCCGCGGGTTGGTGATCAGCACGTTGTGATTACCCGAGACCATCATGCACATGCAGTTCGCGGTGAAGGCATAGATGTGGTACAGCGGCAGCGGCGCGATCATCACCTCCTGCCCTTCCTTGATCAACGGGTGGCCGTCGTCGCCCACCTGGGACATGCACGCGCGCGCCTGCTGCATGTTCGCGACCAGGTTGCCATGGGTGAGCATCGCCCCCTTGGCCAGGCCGGTGGTGCCGCCGGTGTATTGCAGCACGGCAATGTCATCCAGGGTCACCGCATGATGGGTCACGCCCAGGCCCGCTCCCATGCGCAGGGCACGCTTGAACGACACCGCTCGCGGCAGGTGGTAGGCCGGGACCATCTTCTTGACCTTGTCGACCACGGTGTTGACCAGCCAGCCTCTGGCGGCGGGCATGAAGTCGCCCATCCTGGCTTCGATCAGGTAGTCGATCTCGGTGTCGGTGCACACTTCCTGCACCCGCGAACCGAACAGGTTGAGGTAGACCAAGGCTCGCACGCCGGCGTCCTTGAACTGGTGGCGCATCTCGCGTGGGGTGTACAGCGGGTTGGTGTTGACCACGATCAGCCCGGCGCGCAATGCGCCGAATACGGCAATCGGGTAGTGCAGCACGTTGGGCATCTGTACGGCGATGCGCTCGCCGGGCTTGAGGTCGGTGTGCTGCTGCAGGTAGCCGGCGAACGCCGCACTCTGGCGCTCAAGCTCGGCGTAGGTCAGGGTGATGCCCATGTTGCTGAATGCCGGACGGTCGGCAAAGGCCTTGCACGAGCGCTCGAAGACTTCGATTACCGACTTGTAGGCCGAAAGGTCGATGTCGTTAGGAACACCCGCCGCGCGTTTGTCATTCCAGAAATCAGGTTGCATTATTCTTGTCCCCTTACCTGAAGGTGTCCGGCCGCTTTTATAGAAAGCGGAGCTTGGGGGACGTTAGCAGCTATGGCCAAACAGGCAAATACAGCAAATTGCGTCATTGATTGTATGAATCTTGTCCCTGATGCGTAGGCAGATACCCCGCCTCCTGACAGATGAGCTATACACTGCAACAACGTTGAGCAGACCTTGAGCAGACCTTGAGAAAGGGAACCGCCATGAACCACAGCACCTTCTGGCTGACCGCGAATGACCACAGCCGCCTGTACGTCAATCATTGGATGCCCGTCGGCCCGGCCAAGGCAGTGGTCATGCTGTCCCACGGCATGGCAGAACACAGCGGGCGCTATGAGCGGCTGGCCAAAGCCTTGTGCAGTGCCGGCTATGGCGTGTATGCGCCGGACCAGCGTGGTCACGGCCGCACCGCCGACGAAGGTACCCTGGGGCTCTACGCGGAGAAAGATGGCTGGAACAAAGTGGTCGGCGACCTGGCCAGCCTCAACCAGCACATCGGCCAGCAGCAACCGGGGCTGCCGATCATTTTGCTGGGCCACAGCATGGGCAGCTATATCGCCCAGGCCTACCTGTTGCACCACAGCGCCAGCCTGCACGGAGCGATTCTCAGCGGTTCGAATTTCCAGCCGGTGGCGTTGTACCGCGCCGCACGACTGATCGCTCGCGCCGAACGTCTGCGCCAGGGTATGCGTGGGCGCAGTGCATTGATCGAGTTCCTGTCGTTCGGCTCGTTCAACAAGGCATTCAAACCCAATCGCACCGCGTTCGACTGGCTCAGCCGTGACCCGAATGAAGTCGACAAGTACATCAACGATCCACTCTGCGGCTTCCGCTGCACCAACCAGCTGTGGATCGACCTGCTCGGCGGCTTGCAGCAAATCAGCAAAGCGTCCAATCTCGCCCAGATCGATCCTGGCCTGCCAATCCTGGTGCTGGGCGGCGAATGTGATCCGGTCAGTGAGGGCAAGCGTCTCAAAAGCCTGGCCCATGCCCTGCGTGAGGCCGGCAGCCAGCACCTGCAACTGAATATCTACCCGCAGGCACGTCACGAAGTGTTCAACGAAACCAATCGCGATGAAGTCACCGCCGATGTGCTGACCTGGCTCGACCAGGCCCTGACGTTGCGCAGGCCGGCCCGCTGCGAATAGCTTTTCCTTTAAAATCAGACAGTTAAATTACCGATTAGCCACAGGATGCACCCTTAGATGACCCAGGTAACCAACACCCCTTACGAAGCCCTCGAAGTCGGCCAGACCGCCAGCTACAGCAAGACCGTCGAAGAGCGTGATATCCAGCTGTTCGCCGCCATGTCCGGTGACCACAACCCAGTGCACCTGGACGCCGAATACGCCAAGGCGACCATGTTCAAGGAGCGTATCGCCCACGGTATGTTCAGCGGCGCGCTGATCAGCGCAGCCGTCGCCTGCGAGCTGCCTGGGCCGGGGACTATCTATATCGGCCAGCAGATGAGCTTCCAGAAGCCGGTAAAAATCGGCGATACCCTGACCGTGCGTCTGGAAATCCTCGAGAAGCTGCCGAAGTTTCGCGTACGTATCGCCACCCGCGTGTTCAACCAGCGCGATGAGCTGGTAGTGGATGGCGAGGCGGAAATCCTCGCGCCACGCAAACAGCAGGTCGTGACCTTGACCGAGCTGCCGCCGATCAGCATCGGCTGAGTCCGGTTTCAAGACCAACACCATACAAATGTAGGAGGGGGCTTGCTCCCGATAGCGGAGTATCAGTCGTCGAAATGTCGACTGATTTTCCGCCATCGGGGGCAAGCCCCCTCCCACAGTTGTTACACAGCAGGGCTTACGACTGAGCGCGAGCCTGGTTACGCAGGGCTTTTACCTGGTCGTGATTGCGTTGTACGCCGTGGTACTGACGCTCAACCAGATCACGAATACCCAGCAGGTTGTGCTTGTTGATCTTCTCGATGGCTTCCTTGTAAGCCTTCAGTGCGTGGTCTTCACCGCGCTCGGCTTCGTTCAGCACAGCCTCTTCGTCTTTACCGGTAACCATCGACTTCACATCGACCCAGCCACGGTGCAGGGCGCCGGCTACGCTGCCGGAATCTTCCGGATCACCGCCCAAGGCACGCACGGCGGTCTTCAGTTCGGCGGCGGCAGTGGCGCAGTCAGCGGAGCGCTTGGCAAACAGCGCTTTGAGTTCCGGATGCTTGATGTCTTCAGCGCATTCCTTGAAACCTTTCTGGCCGTCGATGCTGGTCTCGATCAGGTCGTTGAGTACGGAGATCGATTCTTTATTGATGTCAGTCATTTTTCAATTCCTTAGGCAGGTGAACAAGGGTTGTCTTAATGATTGCAGCGCTCGTGCCAGGTTTTGAGAAAGTACTTTTATGTTTATTTTCAATAACTTAAAAATATTTGAACCATCTGTATGTACGTTATTTGCATGATCTGTCATTTGGCCTTCATGCAGAATGCCTGTATTTTCGAAGACCTCGCCTCACGCACACGAAGCTCATGAATCCCGAAAAACTCGAACTGCTGGTCACCCGCGAAATGCCCTTCGGCAAGTACAAAGGCCGGATCATCGCCGACCTGCCGGGTCCCTACCTGAACTGGTTCGCCCGCGAAGGCTTTCCCCACGGCGAGCTGGGCGGGTTGCTGGCATTGATGCAGGAAATCGACCACAACGGCTTGTCTGAACTGCTGGAACCGTTGCGCGTTAAACACGGTAAACCCGCCCCCCGCCACTAAGAGACTCGCCATGCCAAGGAATGCTGATAACGAACCTCACTGGCAGGCCATCGCCCAGCGCTATGCGCTGGAACCCGGCCCGATCAATTTGGAGAACGGCTACTTCGGGCGTATGAGCCGCGAAGTGCAGGCGCAGTACCTGGAACACGTGGCGTTTATCAACCGCAGCAACTCGCTGTATGTGCGCCAGCGCTTCGAGCAAGGTGAAAACGTCGCGATCCGTCGCCAACTGGCCGGACTGATCGACGTCGACCCCGAATCGGTAGCCTTCACCCGCAACGCCACCGAAGCCTTGCAGTCGCTGATCCGCAACTACAACTGCCTGCAACCCGGCGATCAGGTGCTGATCAGCGACCTGGAGTACGACACGGTCAAAGGTGCGATGCGCTGGTTGGCGGGGGTTCGCGGTGTGGAAGTGATCGAACTGTCCCACACTCACCCGGCCAGTTTCGACAGCCTGTTGCAGACCTATCGCGATACGTTCACCCAGTACCCGCGCCTCAAGCTGATGGCACTCACCCATGTGACCCACCGCACCGGCCTGGTGATGCCTGTCGAGGCCATCGCCAAGGCTGCGCGTGAGCACGATATCGACGTGATCCTCGACGGCGCCCATGCACTGGGCCAGATCGAGTTCAACCTCGCCGAACTGGGCATTCAGTTCGCCGGGTTCAACCTGCACAAATGGATCGGCGCGCCGCTGACCCTGGGGTTTCTCTATATTGCCCCCGAGCGCCTGGCGGACATTGATCCGGACATGGGCGAGTTCCACTACCCCGCCACCGACGTGCGTGCGCGTACGTCGTACAGCACCCCCAACTTTCCGGCACTGATGACCTTGCCACTGGTATTTGAAGAACATCGCGCCATGGGCGGCGCTGCTGCCAAGGGAGCGCGGGTGAACTATTTGCGCGACGTGTGGGTAAAACAGGTGCGGGCATTACCGGGCATCGAGGTGCTGACGCCGGATGATCCACGGCTGTATTGCGGGATTACGGCGTTCAAGTTTACGGGGCAGGACCAGCAAGCGATGGTGGATCGGTTGCTCAAGGACTACGACTTGTTTGCCACTACCCGAGTTGGCGCGGCGTTTGGCACCTGTATTCGGGTGACGCCGGGGTTGGTCACCTCTGCGGTGGACATTCAGCTACTGGCAAAAGCCATTACCGAACTGGCCCACAACGGCCCGGGGGATGGGGAAGTTCTTTAGGCAAAAAAAAGCGGTACACCGACCAAGTGCACCGCAAAAATGCCGTTAAGCACAGCAACAACGATTCGGTGAATCAGATCAATCCAGCAGCGCCAGCGCCTGCGCGGTGACTTCCTGGATGCGGGCCCAGTCGCCGTTCTTGACCCACTCCGGGTCAAGCATCCAGCTACCACCCACGCACATCACGTTTTTCAACGCCATGTAGCTCTTGATATTGGCCGGGCCAACGCCGCCGGTCGGGCAGAATTTCACTTCGCCGAACGGACCGCCCAAGGCCTTGATGGCAGCAACGCCGCCGCTGACTTCAGCCGGGAACAGCTTGAAGCGGCGGTAACCCAGGCCATAGCCTTCCATGATGCCGGAGGCGTTGCTGATGCCTGGCAGCAGCGGGATCGGGCTGTGTACCGAGGCTTCCAGCAGGTCGCGGGTAATGCCGGGAGTGACGATAAATTGCGAACCGGCGACTTCCGCCGCTTCGAGCATGTGACGGTCGAGTACGGTGCCAGCGCCGGTGCACAGTTCTGGGCGCTGCTCGCGCAGAACCTGAATGGCCTTGAGGCCGAACTCGGAACGCAGGGTCACTTCCAAGGCGGTCAAACCACCGGCGGCCAGTGCATCGGCCAGCGGCAGGATGTCCTGTTCGCGGGCGATGGTGATCACCGGCAATATCCGCGCCTTGGCACAGAGGCTGTCGATCAGGGCAACTTTATCCGCCATGGACACGGTCGGTTGAGGGCTTTTCATAGCGGCTGATCCTTGGCTCATGGGCACCAGTAAATCTCTAAAGTAGGTTGCAAAAACGCGCGAATCGGCATGGCAGCAACGTCGTTACTGGCCAGCGCGGCGCTCAAGGTGGTCAACTTCGAACTGCCGGAAATCGACAGCACGGTGTAGTGGGCCGTGGCCAGCAACGCGCGACTCATGGTCAGGCGCTGGTGCGGTACGGTCGGCGCCAGCATCGGCCAGCAACGGCGGGTACCGTCGGCCTGCAATGCCTGCGCGAGGTTCGGACTGTTGGGAAACAGCGATGCGGTGTGGCCGTCATCGCCCATGCCCAGCACCAGCACATCAATGGCTGGCAACTCGGCCAGCAGGCGATCGGCGTGCTCGGCAGCGTCTTCAAGGTTGGCGGCGGCGCTGTACAGGCTGAGGAACCTGGCCTTGGCCGCCGGGCCTTGCAACAGGTGCTGCTTCAACAGGCCAGCATTGCTGTCGGCATGTTCCACCGGCACCCAGCGCTCATCGGCCAGGGTGATGGTGACCTTGGACCAGTCCAGGCCTTGCTTGGCCAGGTTCTGGAAAAACGCCACGGGGCTGCGGCCGCCGGACACGACCAGGGTCGCTTCGCCACGGGCACTGATAGCCCCCCGCAGTTGTTCAGCCACGTCGTTGGCCAGGCCGTCCGCCAACAAGGCAGGCGTGCGGTACTCATGGGCCGTAACACCCTGAGGCAGTTTCAATTCAGATATCGCCATACCAAGACCTCCCATCCCGCGTGATCAGTGCAATAGAGCTCATCGGCCCCCAGGACCCCGCCGCATACGGCTTGGGTGCATCACCGGATTTTTTCCACCCGGCGATCAACTGGTCACACCACTTCCACGCGGCTTCGATTTCATCTTTGCGAACAAACAGGTTCTGATTGCCGCGCATCACTTCCAACAGCAAACGCTCGTAGGCATCGGGGATGCGCGCGCTGCGGTAGGTGTCGGAAAAATTCAGTTGCAGTGGCCCGCTGCGCAGTTGCATGCCCTTGTCCAGGCCCTGCTCCTTGGTCATCACGCGCAAGGAAATACCTTCGTCCGGCTGCAGGCGGATGATCAGTTTGTTGCTGATCTGCAAACGCTGCTCGGGGGCGAAGATGTAGTGGGACGGTTCCTTGAAGTGGATGACGATCTGCGACAGCTTCTGCGGCATGCGCTTGCCGGTGCGCAGGTAGAACGGCACCCCGGCCCAACGCCAGTTACGAATATCGGCCCGCAGGGCGACGAAGGTTTCGGTGTCGCTCTGGGTGTTGGAATTCTCTTCTTCCAGGTAACCCGGCACCGGCTTACCGGCGCTGTAACCGGCGATGTACTGGCCACGCACCACCTGAGTGGTAAGGCCATCCGGGCTGATCGGCGCCAGGGCCTTGAGCACCTTGACCTTCTCGTCACGGATGCTGTCGGCGGACAGGTCGGCCGGCGGGTCCATGGCGATCAGGCAAAGCAGCTGCAGCAAGTGGTTCTGGATCATGTCGCGCAGCTGGCCGGCCTTGTCGAAATAGCCCCAACGGCCTTCGATACCGACCTGCTCGGCCACGGTGATTTCCACGTGGGAAATGTAGTTCTGGTTCCACTGGGTTTCGAACAGGCTGTTGGCGAAACGCAGGGCGATCAGGTTCTGGACGGTCTCTTTACCCAGGTAGTGGTCAATGCGGTAGGTGCGGTTTTCCGGGAAAAACTGCGCCACGGCATCGTTGACCTTGCGCGAGGATTCCAGGTCCGAGCCGATGGGTTTTTCCAGCACGACGCGGGTGTTTTCCGCCAGGCCAACTTTGGACAGGTTCTCGCAGATCGCACCGTACACCGACGCAGGCGTGGCAAAGTAGGCGATCAGGCGTTGTTCGTTGCCGGCCTTTTCCGCCAGGGCTACGTAGTCATCGGCTTTCATGAAGTCGACGTGTACATAGGTCAGGCGGGCCAGGAAACGCTGGGCGATGCTCTCGTCCAGTTCCTTGCCGACGTATTTACGCAATTCTTTTTCGATATGGGCCAGGTGTTGCTGCTCGGAGCCGGCTTCCCGGGCCAGGGCCAGGATGCGGGTGTCGTCGTGCAGGAGCCCGGCGCCATCGAGTTGATAGAGGGCAGGAAATAACTTGCGCAGCGCCAGATCACCCAAGGCGCCAAACAGGGCAAAGGTGCAGGGTTCTACGGTTATCGAAGGCATGATGTTTGTTCTTTTATCAAGTTAAGCTACAAATACCTTTTTTCAAGGCATCACTCAAGGAAAAATGTAGTAATAACCACAACATTTTCCCGAAATACGCATTCCGAGTGGTGGTGTTCAGCTACCCTCAGTAGGATAGGCCACCGCAAAGAGCCACTCGTCGATTGGTTGCCACCCTTATTTGCATCGTCGCCCGAAGGAAAGACTGAATGGACCGCGTGCGAAATCTTCTGGAACAGATCCGGAACCGCCTCGAAGAATTGAACAAGGCCGAGAAAAAAGTTGCCGAGGTCATCCTGCTCAACCCGCAGCAGGCGACCCGCTTCTCTATCGCAGCCCTCGCCCAAGCCGCTTCGGTCAGTGAACCGACGGTCAACCGTTTCTGCCGTTCGTTCGGCGTCAGCGGTTACCCTGAACTTAAATTGCAGTTGGCGCAAAGCCTGGCCAGTGGCGCAGCGTATGTCAGCCGCGCCGTGGAGGCCGATGATAACCCCGAGGCCTACACCCAGAAGATCTTTGGCAGCGCCATCGCCTCGCTGGACGCCGCCTGCCAGGCCCTGGACCCTGCCCTGATCAGCAAGGCCGTGGACCTGTTGATCCAGGCGCGGCAAATCCACTTCTTCGGCCTGGGCGCTTCGGCGCCGGTGGCCATGGATGCCTTGCACAAGTTCTTCCGTTTCAATCTGTCGGTCACCGCCCATGCCGACGTGCTGATGCAGCGCATGATTGCGTCGGTGGCGCACACGGGCGAGCTGTTCGTGATCATTTCCTACACCGGACGCACCCGCGAGCTGGTGGAAGTGGCGCGCATTGCGCGGGGAAACGGCGCCTCCGTGCTGGGCGTAACCGCCGAGAACTCGCCGCTGGCCAAGGCCAGTACCGTAAGCCTGAACATTCCACTGCCCGAAGACACCGACATCTATATGCCGATGACCTCACGGATCATTCAGTTGACCGTGCTGGATGTGCTGGCCACCGGCATGACCTTGCGCCGTGGGGTGGATTTCCAGCCGCATTTGCGCAAGATCAAAGAGAGCTTGAATGACAGCCGGTATCCGGTTGGGGATGAGTTCAACTAAGCCAGCCTGTGTGTTGGCTTCACTGGCCTCATCGGGGCATCAACCACACCGCTAAACCCCAGCCCGCGCCTGCAAACTGAGATGCGCCCGCTCCCCCGGCGCCAGACTCGCCCCGGCCATCGCTGACTCCACGCACACAAACCCCGACGCCTCGTTGAAGCTCACGCCCAGCAGCGGCCGGCTGCCGGGATGCCATACGACGGTGTCGGCGCTGTCGCCGGTGTCGATGCACAGTTCACGCTGCCAGGCGTGGTCCTTGAGGTGCAGTTCGCCGTCGTGCTGGAACACCCGCTGGCACCCGCCGTCCACGCGCAACTCGCCTTCCTGCTGACACGCCTGGCGATTGAGCTGGTCGTAACCGTGTGCTCCGTCGAGTCCAGACAGCGCTATCTCATCGACGTGACCAATACGCCAGTAAGCGTGCAAAGCATGGCTCAACTGGCACGGCAACTCGTCCTGATGCTCGGTGCTAAGGCGCAGTTCCAGGGTGTCGCCCAGGTGCGCGTGCAGGTCGACCTGCCAGTCGCACAGCTGCAATTGCCAGTGCAGGCGCACGCCGTCGTGGTCGGTGCTGCTGTCGAGCAGTTTCCAGTCGATCAACCGCGCCCAACCATGGGACGGCCAGGCGTTTTCGCTCGGGTGACGGCCATACCACGGCCAGCACACCGGCACGCCGCCACGGATGGCGCCGACTTGCGGCCACTTGGCCGCGCACCACAGCCAGGGTTTCTGGCCACGGGGTTGAAAATGCAAGAGTTGCGCGCCCTGGCGACTGAACACCGCCTGGCACAGCGGATGGTCGATCACCAACACGTCGCGCATCTGAAAGCGCTCCCAGGCAAACACCGGACGCTCGCGCAGGGATTTGAAAAAGCGTTGCAGCGGTTGCTCATGCATGTGCCACGGTCCTGAATATCGTCACAGTGCCATCCAAAAAAAAGCGGATAGCCATGGCTACCCGCAAAATGCGCACAGAGAGAAGGAGCTTATCGCAACAGCGTTAGAACACCGACTGAATTTTCAGACCGGCAACCAAGGCGTTGTCGACTTGATCAACACCACCTGGGTGGGTGATGTACTGCAGGTTGGGGCGCACGGTCAGCCAGTTGGTGACGTGGAAGCCATAGTTGATTTCGTAGTTGTACTCGGTAGTACGCAGTGGCGCGTACAGCGGGTTGTCATAGTCGCTGATGCCATTTGCCGCGTTGACGAACTCAGCGGTTTTCTTCACATCATCGTTGACATGGATGCGCCCGAAACCAATGCCGACGTCATCTTTTGGACGCGCATCAAATGGGCCTTTGTACACAAACATCAGCGACTGGTAGTTGTCGATAAAGTTGGTGTCTTTGTCGTGAAAGGTCACGTTAGCCGCAATGTTCAGACCGCGGGATGCGTCGCCATTGTGGGTAGTAAGTTGCTGTTGCAGGACGCCCCAGTAACCGCTCTTGCTGCTACGGACGCGGAAGGCGTCGCCGGTAGCGCCGGCGTTCTGGCCATTCACGTCCTCACGAACGTCGTTGGCATCGGCCGTGCTCTTGTAGTAACCCACACGGTATTCGCCCGGCAGGCCATTGACCTTCGGCGACCAGACCAATTCCACTGGTAATAAGGTGCCCTTGGTACCGCTGCCGCTGAGCTTGAAGCCGTTGCCATGCTCGGTTTGAGATGGGTTCTGGTTGTAGGCACCGATTTGCGCATACAGCTCAGGCGTGATGTGGTACTTCACGCGCAACGCGGCCTGCATGACTGGCCAGTTGTACCAGATGTTGGTTGCCCAGTTACCCACCTGGGAACCGCAGAACGTCAGGTTCTGGAACTCGCAGGGGAAGGTGTTGAAGTCTTCGCCTTCACCGAAGTAACCGGCTTTCACGTCCAGCTTGCCGTCGAGGAACTGGTGCTGGATCCACAGTTGGGTCAGACGCACCATGTGGCCGCGTCCATACACCTCTTGTGACGAGCTGAGCGTGCCGGCACGCGGGTCGCCAATGCGGTCATTGGAGATGTTCTGGCCATTACGGTTGGTCAACTGGATCTTGGCCTGGGTGTTGTCCCAGCCCCACAGCTTTTGCAGGTCCAGCGCTACGCCCAAGCCAAACTGGTCGGCGTAACGGGCAGTCTTGTCGTCGTTGTAGCCGCCATGCAGGTTGGCGCCCACTTCCCCTACGTAGTCAGCCTTGATATCGATACCTTGCTCGATCAGCTTGGTACGCTCGCCGCCCCAATCGCCGGTCATCCATTTGGAATCGGCGCTGAATGCTTCGTCCGCCATCGCATTGGCGGACAAAACCAGGGCTGCAACTGCTGACAGTTGGCAGATCAGCCGGGTGTTGTTGTGTTGCTTTTTCATCCCTACATCCTCGTCTTTATTGTTATTAAACTGTTTTTATCTAACGCGGGTTACTTTTTTCATCTAAAACAACAACTTATCTACTTCAGCGACCTTTGAATTGGGCCACATTGTCCACATGCCCCTGTGCGGGCAATGAAGAAGCAGTGCCGAGGCGCTCGCCAGTGTTGGCGTCGAACAGCAGTACCTTGGATGGATCGAATTGCAGGGTCAGGGTCTCGCCCACCTGCGGCGCCACATCAGGCGCCAAACGGCAGCAGACCTTGGTGTCATTGAGCTGCACAAACACCAGCGTGTCCGGGCCGGTCGGCTCGGTGACCTGGACCTCGGCACGTATGCTCGATGAGCCATTACCCTCACCCACCGCCAACACGATCTGCTCCGGGCGCAGGCCCAGAATCACATCACGGTCCTCCAGACCAGCGTCGTTCATACCCAGCGGCAATTCGCAACGCGCCTGGCCGCTGTCGAGCAGCGCCACCAACACCCCGTCCTTGCGTTTTAGGCGCATAGGAACGAAGTTCATCGGTGGTGAACCGATAAAGCTTGCCACAAATAGGTTAGCAGGGTCGTTGTAAATTTCTTTCGGAGTGCCGAATTGTTGGATGATGCCGTCCTTCATCACTGCCACTTTATCGCCCAGGGTCATCGCTTCGATCTGATCGTGTGTCACGTAGACCGTGGTGGTTTTCAGGCGCTGGTGCATCAGCTTCATTTCGGTACGCATCTCGACGCGCAGCTTGGCGTCGAGGTTGGACAGCGGTTCGTCGAACAGGTAGATCTTCGGCCGACGCGCCAGGGCCCGGCCCATGGCCACGCGCTGTTGCTGGCCGCCGGAGAGCTGGCCTGGCTTGCGGTTAAGCAGGTGTTCGATCTGCAGCAACTTGGCCACGCGCGCCACTTCGGCGTCGATGTCGGCCTGGGGCATCTTGCGGATCTTGAGGCCGAACTCGATGTTCTCGCGCACGCTCATGGTCGGGTACAGCGCGTAGGACTGGAACACCATGGCGATGTCCCGGTCCTTGGGGCTCATGCCGCTGACGTCCTGGTCACCGATCATGATCGCGCCGCCGGTGATGGTCTCAAGGCCGGCGATGCAGTTCATCAGCGTTGACTTACCGCAACCCGAAGGGCCGACCAGGATCAGGAACTCTCCCTCTTTGATCGACAGTTCGATGTTCTTCAAGGTGTCGGGCAGGCCGGCGCCATAGGTCTTGTTTACATTGCGAAGTTCAAGCGTAGCCATGATTACCCCTTGACCGCGCCGGCCGTCAGGCCGCGCACGAAATACTTGCCTGCGATCACATAGACCAGCAGGGTCGGCAGCCCGGCGATCATCGCCGCCGCCATATCCACGTTATATTCCTTGGCCCCGGTGCTGGTGTTGACCAGGTTGTTCAGCGCCACCGTGATGGGCTGGGAGTCGCCACTGGAGAACACCACACCGAACAGGAAGTCATTCCAGATCTGGGTGAACTGCCAGATCAGGCAGACCATGATGATCGGCGTGGACATCGGCAGAATGATCTGACGGAAGATGGTGAAGAAACCGGCACCGTCCAGGCGTGCCGCCTTGATCAGCGCATCCGGAATGCTCACGTAGTAGTTACGGAAGAACAGCGTGGTGAACGCCAGGCCGTACACCACGTGCACAAACACCAGGCCAGTGGTGGTGCTGGCCAGGCCCATCTTGCCGAGGGTGAACGACGCGGGCAGCAGCACGGTCTGGAACGGCAGGAAGCAGCCGAACAACAGCAGACCGAAGAACAACTGCGAACCACGGAAGCGCCAGAACGACAGCACATAACCGTTCAACGCGCCGATGGCGGTGGAAATCAGCACGGCCGGCACGGTGATCTTGATCGAGTTCCAGAAGTAACCATCCACGGTGTCCCAGGCCTTGACCCAGCCGATGCCGCTGACCACGGTCGGCCAGCTCAACAGGTTGCCGGTGCTGATGTCTTCCGGGGTCTTGAAGCTGGTGAGCAACATCACCACCAGCGGTACCAGGTACAGCAACACCGCAAGGATCAGCACCGCGTAGATCGCGATGCGGCTCAGGCTGATGGCAGGTTTGGCAGCGAGACTAGTCATTACGCTTGGTCCTCAGCTCGGAGTAGAGGTAAGGCACGATGATCGCGAGGATCGCACCGAGCATCAGGATTGCACTGGCCGAGCCCATGCCCATCTGGCCACGGCTGAAGGTGAACGAGTACATGAACATCGCAGGCAGATCGGACGAGTAGCCCGGCCCGCCAGCGGTCATCGCCGCCACCAGGTCGAAGCTCTTGATCGCAATGTGCGCCAGGATCATCACCGCACTGAAGAACACCGGACGCAGGCTGGGCAGCACCACGCTCCAGTAGATGCGCGGCAGGCTCGCGCCGTCGATCTGGGCGGCACGGATGATCGACTGATCAACGCCACGCAGGCCAGCGAGGAACATCGCCATGATGAAGCCGGAGGCTTGCCACACGGCGGCGATCACCAGGCAATAGACCACGCGGTCCGGGTCGATCAGCCAGTCGAGACGGAAGCCTTCCCAGCCCCAGTCACGCAGGAGTTTGTCCAGGCCCATGCCCGGGTTGAGCAGCCATTTCCAGGCGGTACCGGTGACGATCATCGAGAGCGCCATCGGGTACAGGTAAATGGTGCGGATAAAGCCTTCGCGACGGATTTTCTGGTCGAGGAAAATCGCCAGCGTCACGCCGATCACCAAGGTGATGCCGATAAACATCCCGCCGAAAAGCGCCAGGTTCTTGCTCGCCACCCACCAGCGGTCGTTGTCGAACAACCGTTCGTATTGCGCAAGGCCTGCCCATTTGTAGCTCGGCAGGAACGTAGACGTGGTGAACGAGAGCACAAACGTCCACAGGATGTAGCCGTAGAAGCCCACCAACACGATGAACATGCTGGGCGCCAGCACCAGTTTGGGTAGCCAGCGCTGCAGTGCATCGAACGGCGAGGCTTTGCTGAACACAGCAACAGAACTCATGGGGAAATCCAATAGTAAGGCTGAAGGCAGCTACAAGCGGCGAGCTACAAGCGTGAAGACATACCGCGCCTACTTGCAGCTCGTCACTTGCAGCTTGTAGCTAGTTCCTACTTAGCAGACTTGATCGCAGCGCCGAGTTTCTTGGCGGTGTCGGCCGGGTCGGCTTTCGGGTCGTTGATGTAGTTGGTCACGACATCGAAGAACGCACCTTGCACAGCCAGGGTGGTGGCCATGTTGTGCGCCATGCTTGGCTGCAGGCCGCCGGTCTTGGCGTCAGCCAGGAAGTCCTTGGCAGCGGTCTGGGCGCAGGAGTCGAAGCCGAGCTTGTCCATTTCATTGAGCATGTCGGTACGAACCGGGATCGAACCCTTGTTGATGCTGAACACCTTCTGGAAGTTTTCACCCAGCACGACTTTGGCGATGTCCTGCTGGCCAGCGGCAGTGCCTTTGTCTTTCTGCTTGAACACCGCCAGGGAGTCGATGTTGTAGGTGAAGGCTTTGTCGGTGCCCGGGAAAGCTACGCACTCGTAGTCTTTGCCGGCGACTTTCTTGGCGGCGGTCCATTCGGACTTGGCCCAGTCACCCATGATCTGCATGCCGGCCTTGCCGTTGATGACCTTGCCTGCTTCGAGGTTCCAGTCCTGGCCTTTGCCGTCGACGTCCATATAGGTCGCGACTTTCTTCAGCTCGGTCAGGGACTTGACCATTTCCGGGCCGGTCAGCGCAGCGTTATCCAGGTCGACCAGGGCTTTCTTGTAGCCATCGGCGCCCATTACCGACAGGACGACCGCTTCGAAGACGGTACTGTCCTGCCAAGGCTGGCCACCGTGGGCGAGCGGAATGAAGCCCGCGGCCTTGAGCTTGTCGCCGGCTGCGTAGAATTCTTCGAGGGTGGTTGGGTTCTTGGTGATACCGGCTTTCTTGAAGACTTCCGGGTTGATCCACAGCCAGTTCACGCGGTGGATGTTGACCGGTACGGCGACGTAGTCACCGTCGTACTTCACGGTGTCGGAGACTTTCTTGTCGAGCAGGGAATCCCATTTTTCGTCTTTGGCGACGGACTTCAGGACGTCGGTGTCAAGCAGGCCGGTGGACGCCCATTCCTGGATGTCGGGGCCTTTGATCTGGGCAACGCCTGGCGGGTTGCCGGCGACCGCGCGGCTTTTCAACACGGTCATGGCAGTGGCGCCACCGCCACCTGCGACGGCACCGTCTTTCCAGGTGAAGCCGTCTTTCTCTACTTGGGCCTTCAGGACATCTACAGCCGCCTTTTCGCCACCTGAGGTCCACCAATGCACAACTTCAACCGTCCCTTTGGAGTCGGCGGCAAATGCACTGAGGGGAAACAACGAGGCAACGGAAATAGCTACGGCGAGGCGATTAATCGCGTTCATCTGAATACCTTTTCTTGTTGTTATGCATGCAAGTCTAGAGCTTGCGCTGCACGGAGTTTAAACATGGTTTTTTCGAGCGCAGGTAACAAAGGGATGCACAAATGTCACCAGTTGGTGACATGGCGCCCAGCGGCTAAAGCGCTGGCCATGCTCGGTGCCAGGGGCAGTGCAGGCAGCACCACCGCTTGCCAGGCATGGTACAGGTCCGGCTTGCCACCCCAGATGTTGCTGCTGGGCTGGTTGTGCGGGCTGATTTCGTGGTGCCAGCTGCCGTGGATACGGTCGATGAAATGGGTGTCGCAAAACTCCCAGAAGCGCCGGTACCAGGTTTCGTAATGCAACTCACCCGTGCGTTTGAGCAAGGCCTGGGCAGCGGCGCTGGCTTCAGCGTGGGTCCAGTGCAGACGCTCGCGCACGACCGGGCGGTGGTTCCAGTCCAGGGTGTAGACGATGCCGGGGGCACCATCCACGGCCCAGGCATATTCGCAGGCGCTGGCGAACAGGCCCTTGGCGGCGCTCAGCAGCCAGTCCGGCGTGGCCAGCCCGGCCTGCAGGCGCGCGGCTTCCAGGTGCAGTACCAGCCGCGCCCACTCAAACCCGTGTCCAGGGGTGATGCCGTAAGGGCGAAAGCCATCGGCGGGGTTGTCTTCGTTGTAATCGAGCAGGGGTTTCCATTGAGCGTCGAAATGCTCGATCACCATGAACTGATTGGCGGCGGCGTGGGTATGAATCACTCGCTCGACGATGCGCAGGGCGCGGTCCAGCCAACGCGTGTCAGAAGTGACATCGGCCAGGGCCAGGAAGGCTTCGGTGGCGTGCATGTTGCTGTTGGCGCCGCGATAGGCTTCTACACCGCTCCAGTCCTGGGCGAAGGACTCGAGCATCACACCTTCCTCTTCGCTCCAGAAGAACTGGTCGATGATATGGATAGCGTCGTTCAGCAGGGTGTGTGCACCGGGCGCATCCGCCACCACGGCCGAGCTGGCGGCCAGGGCGACAAAGGCATGCAGGTAGGCAGCTTTGCCGGTGTTGCCGTCCAGGGCCTGGGGCGCGGCGAACCAGCCACCGTGTTCGCTATCACGCAAAGGTCCACTCAGGGCCGCAACGCCGTGCGCCACCCGCTCGGCATAACCCGGCAAGCCCATGGCATGGGCCATGGCGAAGCTGTGGGTCATGCGCGCGGTGTTCATGGTTTCGGCGTGGGCATCGACCGGCAACTGGCCTTTGTCGTCGAGGTTGCCAAAACCCTCAGGCAGACGGGAGGCCTTGGCGAAGGCCAGCAAGCGCTGGCCTTCGGCGGCGAGCCAGGCGTGATGGGCAGGTGCATTCAGCCAGCTGCTGGCAGGCAGTGGTTGCGTGGTCATGGGTGGCCCTTATTATTTTTTGTGTGATGACCCGGAGTCTAAACAAGGGCGAGGTGGGGGCAAGTAACGAAGGAGATGGGAAATGTCACCAGACGGTGACATTCAAGCCGCTTAGGTGGCCTGTGGCGAGCGGGCTTGCCACAGGCCTGAATATTACTGGCCGAGCGGCGTAACAGCCGCTGGCGCATTGAGGCGCTGATTCAGGTTCTGCACCTGGCTCTGCAAGGTGGTGATATTGCGGGTGGTCTGGATGCGGAACACGTCGAACTCTTTATTGGTCGGCGCATCGCTGTTGGCTGGCTGGCTGTCCTGCGCGCTTTTAAGTACCACGAGATCCTGCTCCAGTCGGGCGATGGCTGCGCTCGGGTTGCCTTGTTTTTTCAAGGCGGCAACATCAGCGACCAATTCCTTTATCTCGGTATCGCGCTTGCCGGCATCGCCCTGCGCCGCCTTCAGGGTGGCCACTGCATCGGTCAAGGCTTGCACCTGGCCTTGCAGCTTGGCATTGGCGCTCGACAGCTCCGTGGTGCTAGCCGTCATTTGTGCCAGGCGCTTGTCCAGTTCGGTGGCCTGGCCGGCAACGCCGAGCTGCTGCTTGCCCTGTTCCAGCAACTGGTTTTCCAGCTGTTTGATCTGCAGTTTCAGCGCTTCGCTGCCGTTGTTCACGCTGGCCTCACTGGCTACGACCTTGCCGGAAATGTCCTGCAGGCGCCCCGCCGCTTCTTCGCTGATGCGCGCAAAGCTTTCCTGGGTGGCAACCAACTGCTGGCCCATCAGGGAGATCTGCTGGAAGCTCCACCAGGCCAGGCCGGCGAAGGCGATCAACAGCGCACCGATCAATGCCCACAACGGACCGGTGCTGGGCCCCTTGACCTTGACCACGGGCGTGTTGCGCGAACGCACCGAGGTGGCCGGGGAAGGTTCGAAATCATCGTCATCCCCGTGGTCGGCCCGCAGGCTGGGAACGTTGTCGAAATCGTCTTTAGCATCGTTGCGCATGAATCAACCCTGAATCGGTGAGTTAGCTGGCTGGAAAGCCGAGCGACGGGAGTATAAACCCCAACTCCATCGCGTTGATCGACCCGGAAGCTGGAATTCGGTTCCCGATGTGTTGCCTGTTGTGACCTTATTTGAACCCGGGATCCTGGGCCTTCCACCAACTGCAGAACTCGTCGAGGGCGGTCCACAGGCTGACCTTGGGCTCGTAATCCAGATAATGCCTGGCCCGGCTGATGTCGAGGGTGAAATCTTTGTTCATTACCTGCATGCCAAGGCGCGACAACGACGGCTCCGGCCGTCCGGGCCACATTGCACAGACTGCCTCGTTCAACGCAGCCACGCTGTAGGACAAGGCGTAGGACCGATAACGGGTCACCTGGGGCAGCTCCATTTGGCGCATCACGTAGTTCACCACGTCCCACACCGGCACCGGCGTGCCGTTGCTGATGTTATAGGCCTTGCCCAGCGCAGACCCAGGGGCGAGCAAGCTGCTCAGCAATGCTTCGTTAAGGTTGTGAATGCTGGTGAAATCCACCTTGTTCAGGCCGTCGCCGACGATGGCCAGACGGTTCTTGCGCTGCATTTTCAGCAAGCGCGGGAAGATACTCATGTCGCCGGCGCCGGTGACGAAACGCGGGCGCAGGGCCAGCACTTCCAGGCCGAACTCCTGGGCGCCGAACACCTTCTGCTCCGCCAGGTATTTGGTGGCGGCATAGGGGTGCTTGAAGCGCTTGGGCACTTGCTCTTCGGTAAGCCCCAGGTGATCACGACCATCGAAATAGATCGACGGCGACGACAGGTGCACCAGGCGCCCGACCCGCTGTTTAAGGCAGGCTTCAACAACGTTTTCGGTGACCAGCACGTTGCCTTGGTGAAAGTCCTGGTAACGCCCCCACAGCCCAACAGCACCGGCGCAGTGCACCACGGCTTCGACATCACGGCACAGGCCGCGCACCAGGTCGGCGTCATTCAGGTCACCCTGGATAAACTCGGCACCGCGCCGAACCAGGTGCTCCACACCCTCGGCGCGCCGCCCGTTGACCCGCACGTCCAGGCCCTGCTCCAGGGCGAAACGCGCAAAGCGCCCGCCGATGAAGCCGCTTGCGCCGGTGACCAGAACTTTCATGGTGCCTCCTACGGATGCAGCTGTAAGCCTCAAGCTATAAGCTGCAAGTTAAATACGTCTGCAAGCTCTTCTCTTGCAGCTTGCAGCTTGACGCTCGTCACTGCTCGTACGACACCAACCATTGTCCACAGGCGTGGGCCAGATGGTCGGTCAACAGGCCCAACAGCTGCCCGCCACTGCGCCAATGATGCCAGTACAACGGCACATCGATGGGCTTATCTGGCAATAACTCGACCAGCACGCCCTTTTCCAATTGGTCGCGTACCTGCAATTCAGGCACCAGCCCCCAGCCGAGCCCGGCTTCCGCCAGGCGGATAAAGCCTTCGGACGATGGGCATAAATGGTGTTCGAAACCACCGCCAACGCCCAAGGACGCCAGGTAGCGATGCTGCAGGAAATCATCCGGACCAAACACCAGCGCCGGTGTGCGCGCCAGTTGCTCGGCGCGCACACCTTGGGGGAAATGCCGGGCAATAAAGGCCGGACTGGCCAGCGCCCGATACCGCATGGCGCCCAGCAACAGGCTGCGGGCACCGGCCACCGGGCGTTCGCTGGCGCAAATGCAGGCGGCCACCTCGCCGGCGCGCATGCGCTTGAGGCCCACCGTCTGGTCCTCTACCACCAGATCCAGTAGCAGATGCTGCTCGGCACAAAAGTCACTGACAGCCTCAGCCCACCAAGTGGCGAGGCTGTCGGCATTCAGGGCGATACGCAGGCGTTCGGGCATGCCTTCTTCGTCCAGCGCCGGCACCTGGCTTTGCAGGTCGCGCTCCAACAGCCGCACCTGCTGCACATGGTTAAGCAAGCGCCGACCAATATCGGTGGGCGCAGGCGGCGTGACCCGCACCAGCACCGGCTGGCCGATGCGTGCTTCCAATAACTTGATGCGCTGGGAAATCGCCGATTGCGACAGCCCCAATACCTGGGCACCGCGCTCGAAGCCGGCCTGTTCCACCACCGCCGCGAGGGCGGAAAGCAATTTATAGTCGAACATCAGTTTCTCTAATGAGCGATCAGCAATATTGGTTTTTCTTATACAGCCTTGAGCACGAGAATGACCAGCATCGTTGAGAGGATCTTTATCTATGTGGCAAAGCTATATAAACGGATTGCTGGTGGCGCTTGGGCTGATCATGGCAATCGGTACGCAAAATGCGTTCGTCCTGGCCCAGAGCCTGCGCCGTGAGCATCACCTGCCCGTCGCAGCCCTGTGTGTGATCTGTGATGCGCTGCTGGTCGCGGCTGGTGTATTCGGTCTGGCAACGGTGCTGGCGCAGAGCCCCATACTGCTGGCGGTGGCGCGTTGGGGCGGTGCCGTCTTCCTGCTGTGGTACGGGGCGTGCGCGCTGCGCAGGGCCTGTTCGAAACAGAGCCTGGACCAGGGCGATAGCCTCAAAACCCGCTCATTGCGTGCAGTAATGCTCAGTGCCTTGGCGGTGACACTGCTCAACCCCCATGTCTACTTGGATACAGTGCTGCTGATCGGCTCACTGGGCGCCCAGCAAACCGAACCCGGTGCCTACGTGGCTGGGGCCGCAAGTGCATCGTTCCTGTGGTTCACCACCCTGGCGCTCGGCGCGGCCTGGTTGGCGCCGTGGCTGGCACGACCGGCGACATGGCGCCTGCTGGACCTGTTGGTAGCGGTGATGATGTTCAGCGTGGCCTATCAGTTGATCAGTGCCTGATGAATATTCCAAAACGCTCTGGAACCTCTATCCCACACAGTTGTTGCGTGGTTTTGCCGCACCCCCGGTGCTATGATCCGGACCCTGCGCCGCAAAGAGTACAAACTCCCCGGCGCTTGTTTGGCCGCCCGTGATCGGCCTTGCGCTCACCGCAACTGACCTGATTAGGAGAATCATCATGGCTTTCGAATTGCCGCCGCTGCCCTACGCACACGATGCCCTGCAGCCGCATATCTCCAAGGAAACCTTGGAGTACCACCACGACAAGCACCACAACACCTATGTCGTGAACCTGAACAACCTGGTGCCTGGCACCGAGTTCGAAGGCAAGACCCTGGAAGAGATCGTCAAGTCTTCTTCGGGCGGCATCTTCAACAACGCCGCTCAGGTCTGGAACCACACCTTCTACTGGAACTGCCTGGCGCCAAACGCCGGTGGCCAACCAACCGGCGCGCTGGCTGAAGCCATCAACGCTGCGTTCGGTTCGTTCGACAAGTTCAAGGAAGAGTTCACCAAGACGTCCGTCGGCACCTTCGGTTCCGGTTGGGGCTGGCTGGTGAAAAAGGCTGACGGTTCCCTGGCCCTGGCCAGCACCATCGGCGCCGGCAACCCGCTGACCGGCGGCGACACCCCGCTGCTGACCTGCGACGTATGGGAACACGCCTACTACATCGACTACCGCAACGTGCGTCCAAAGTATGTGGAAGCGTTCTGGAACCTGGTCAACTGGAAGTTCGTTGCTGAGCAGTTCGAAGGCAAGACCTTCACTGCCTAAGCAACCCTTGCAGTAGAAAGAGCCCGGCGATTGCCGGGCTTTTTTGTGGGTGCTCTCCCCCAAAGGTCAGTATCTGAAGACTGGAACTCAACGGTAATAATTCACCACCCAAGTGGCCGGAGGAATAACCCTCTCAGCTAACGGTGGAGAATTACGATGAATCCTATTTCGATGGTAGCGGGTGCAATTCCGATGGTAGCGAAGCTTCTTGGTACCGGTATGGATGCAGCAAAGGGTGCAGCGGATCTGGCAAGCAACGTCATGGGTACTACAGGTGCCCTCAAAAAGGTCGCAGGAGAAGCGCTAAAACCGCTGGGCCCGTTTAGTTTTTAATATCGCCTCCTGACAGAAGGCGGGCCTGCTCCGCCTTCGTTCCAGTCAATATTTGCGCAGTACGCTCACTCTTTATTCACGCCTGCCAGGCACCGACCTGGGTTGGCGCCCCTCCATGCCGGTCAAGCCAAAGCGCCAATTGAGCTTTTGCCCCAATGTCCCTTTGACTGCCATCACCAGATTGCCAATACTCATGGCATATTGAAGGCCACCCGCATGAGACAAGGAATGCCCCTTTGAAGCTGGAACTCAAGAACAGCTTGTCGGTGAAGTTGCTACGGGTTGTGCTCCTGTCGGCGTTGATCGTGGGCGTAGCGCTGAGCGTGGCGCAGATCGTTTTCGATGCCTACAAGACACGTCAGGCCGTGGCCGGTGATGCCCAGCGCATTCTCGACATGTTTCGCGACCCCTCGACCCAGGCCGTCTACAGCCTGGACCGCGAAATGGGCATGCAGGTGATCGAAGGGCTGTTCCAGGACGAGGCGGTGCGCATGGCCTCCATCGGCCATCCCAACGAAACCATGCTGGCGGAAAAAAGCCGCGCCTTGCAGCACTCACCCAGCCGCTGGCTCACCGACTTGATTCTTGGCCAGGAACGCACCTTCACCACTGCATTGGTCGGCAAAGGCCCCTACAGCGAGTATTACGGCGACCTGAGCATTACCCTCGACACCGCCACTTATGGCCAGGGCTTTATTGTCAGTTCGGTGATCATCTTCATTTCCGGCGTGTTACGCGCCTTGGCCATGGGCCTGGTGTTGTACCTGGTTTACCACTGGCTGCTGACCAAGCCGCTGTCGCGGATTATCGAGCATCTCACCTCGATCAACCCGGACCGTCCCAGCCAGCACAAAATCCCGCAACTCAAGGGCCACGAGCGCAATGAGTTGGGGTTATGGATCAACACCGCCAACCAGTTGCTCGAATCCATCGAGCGCAATACGCACCTGCGCCATGAGGCGGAAAGCAGCCTGTTGCGCATGGCCCAATACGACTTCCTGACCGGCCTGCCCAACCGCCAGAAACTGCAGGAGCAACTGGACAAGATCCTCATCGACGCCGGCCGCCGCCAGCGCCGCGTAGCGGTGTTATGCGTGGGGTTGGACGACTTCAAAAGCGTCAACGAGCAGTTCACCTACCAGGCCGGCGACAAATTGTTGCTGGCCCTGGCCGACCGTTTGCGCGCCCACAGCGGCCGCCTCGGCGCCCTCGCCCGCCTCGGGGGCGATCAGTTCGCGCTGGTACAGGCCGATATCGACCAACCCTATGAAGCGGCCGAACTGGCGCAAAGTATCCTCGACGACCTGGAGGCGGAGTTCGCCCTCGACCACGAGGAAATTCGCCTGCGCGCCACCATCGGCATCACCTTGTTCCCGGAAGACGGCGACAGCACCGAGAAGCTGCTGCAAAAAGCCGAACAGACCATGACCCTGGCCAAAAGCCGCTCACGCAACCGCTATCAGTTCTATATCGCCAGCGTCGACAGCGAAATGCGCCGCCGCCGCGAGCTGGAAAAAGACCTGCGCGACGCCCTCAGCCGCGACCAGTTCTACCTGGTCTACCAGCCGCAGATCAGCTATCTCGACCAGCGTGTGGTGGGCGTGGAAGCACTGATCCGCTGGCAACACCCGGAACACGGCCTGGTACCGCCCGACCTGTTCATCCCGCTGGCAGAACAGAACGGCACCATTATTCCGATTGGCGAATGGGTGCTGGATCAGGCGTGCCGACAATTGCGCGAATGGCATGACCTGGGCTTCACCGAACTGCGCATGGCGGTCAACCTGTCCACCGTGCAGCTGCACCACACCGAGTTGCCACGGGTGGTCAACAACCTGATGCAGATCTACCGCCTGCCGCCGCGCAGCCTGGAACTGGAAGTCACCGAGACTGGCCTGATGGAAGACATCAGCACCGCCGCCCAACACCTGTTGAGCCTGCGCCGCTCCGGGGCGTTGATCGCCATCGATGACTTCGGCACCGGCTACTCCTCCTTGAGCTATTTGAAAAGCCTGCCGCTGGACAAGATCAAGATCGACAAGAGCTTCGTCCAGGACCTGCTGGACGACGATGACGATGCCACCATCGTTCGCGCCATTATCCAACTGGGCAAAAGCCTGGGCATGCAGGTCATCGCTGAAGGCGTGGAAACCGCAGAGCAGGAGGCTTACATCATCTCCGAGGGCTGCCATGAAGGTCAGGGCTACTACTACAGCAAACCCTTGCAGGCCCGGGAGTTGGCGGCTTTTTTGAAACAGGCCGAGCGCAATAGCGCGGCTATTCTCTGACCTGGCGAAACGATACTGAATATTTCCCGCGTATAACCCTTTACACAAAATGCAAATCTTTCGCATTATGTCGCAGTTTTGCGCGACCCCGCGCGCCCATCAACAACCGAAGCAGGATGTTCGCCATGATTCGTATGCCCCTGGCCACCGCCAGTCTGCTGGCCATTGCCATTTCTCTCGCCGGTTGCGGCGAAGGTAAAGACAAGGCCGCAGCAAACCAGGCGCCGACCCCGGCTGCCAGCACCACCGCTCCAGCGGCTGCCGCTACCCCCGCCGGCCAGGTCGACGAAGCGGCCGCCAAGGCCGTGGTCGCGCATTACGCCGATATGGTCTTCGCGGTGTACAGCGATGCCGAATCCACCGCAAAAACCCTGCAAACCGCAATCGACGCCTTCCTCGCCAAGCCGAACGACGAAACCCTGAAAGCCGCCCGCGCCGCCTGGGTTGCCGCTCGCGTTCCGTACCTGCAGAGCGAAGTGTTCCGCTTCGGCAACACCATCATCGATGACTGGGAAGGTCAGGTTAACGCCTGGCCGCTGGACGAAGGCCTGATCGACTACGTCGACAAATCCTACGAGCACGCCCTGGGTAACCCAGGCGCTAACGCCAACATCATCGCCAACACCGAAGTTCAGGTCGGCGAAGACAAGGTCGACGTGAAGGACATCACCCCGGAAAAACTCGCCAGCCTCAATGAGCTGGGCGGTTCCGAGGCCAACGTCGCCACCGGCTACCACGCTATCGAGTTCCTGCTCTGGGGCCAGGATCTGAACGGCACCGGCCCTGGCGCCGGCAACCGCCCGGCGTCGGACTACCTGACCGGCGACGGCGCAACCGGCGGCCACAACGAGCGCCGCCGCGCCTACCTGACGGCCGTGACCCAACTGCTGGTCAGCGACCTGCAGGAAATGGTCGGCAACTGGAAACCCAACGTCGAAGACAACTACCGCGCCACCCTCGAGGCAGAACCTGCCACCGACGGCCTGCGCAAAATGCTGTTCGGCATGGGCAGCCTGTCCTTGGGCGAGCTGGCCGGTGAGCGCATGAAGGTTTCCCTGGAAGCCAACTCGCCGGAAGACGAACAGGACTGCTTCAGCGACAACACCCACTACTCGCACTTCTACGACGCCAAGGGCATCCGTAACGTCTACCTGGGCGAGTACACCCGCGTCGACGGCACCAAAATGACCGGCGCCAGCCTGTCGTCCCTGGTGGCCAAGGCCGACCCTGCTGCCGATACCGCGCTGAAAGCGGACCTGGCGGCGACCGAAGCGAAGATCCAGGTCATGGTTGATCACGCCAACAAGGGTGAGCACTACGACCAGCTGATCGCGGCCGGTAACGACGCGGGCAACCAGATCGTGCGCGACGCCATTGCTTCGCTGGTCAAGCAGACCGGTTCGATCGAAGCCGCGGCAGGCAAGCTGGGCATCAGCGACCTGAACCCGGATAACGCTGATCACGAGTTCTGATCAGTGCCGAGTTGAATGAGGCGACCTTCGGGTCGCCTTTTTTTTACCCCCCGGAACCCATGTGAGAGGGGGCTTGCTCCCGATGGCGGTCTGTCAGTGAAGAAAGTATCTGCTGACCCACCGCCATCGGGAGCAAGCCCCCTCCCACATTTGATTTGCGTCGCTTTCAAAGCCCGGTTTACATACCCTGCACCCCAGGTAGAATGGCGCCTCTGCCCATTTCGAGCTCACTTCATGGCGTTGCCGACCCTACGCATCATCGGTTTCATCATCGGCATCTTCCTGATCACACTCGCGATCGCCATGGTCGTGCCCATGGCCACCCTGGTGATTTTCGAACGCACCAGCGACCTGCCGTCGTTCCTCTGGGCCAGCCTGATCACCTTTGTCGCCGGGCTCGCCCTGGTGATTCCCGGCCGCCCCGAACACGTGCACCTGCGTCCGCGAGACATGTACCTGCTCACGGTCAGCAGTTGGGTGGTGGTGTGCGTGTTCGCCGCGCTGCCGTTCCTGCTGACCCAGCACATCAGCTACACCGACTCGTTTTTCGAAAGCATGTCCGGCATCACCGCGACCGGTTCCACGGTGCTGAGCGGCCTGGACACCCTGTCACCCGGCATTTTGATGTGGCGCTCGCTGCTGCACTGGCTCGGTGGCATCGGCTTTATCGGCATGGCAGTGGCGATCCTGCCGCTGCTGCGCATCGGTGGCATGCGCCTGTTCCAGACCGAATCCTCGGACCGCTCGGAAAAAGTCATGCCCCGCTCGCACATGGTGGCGCGGCTGATCGTGGCGGCCTATGTCGGCATCACCATCCTCGGCAGCCTGGCATTCTGGTGGGCCGGCATGGGCCTGTTCGATGCGATCAACCACGCAATGTCGGCGATTTCCACCGGAGGGTTCTCCACCTCCGACGAATCCCTGGCGCACTGGAAACAACCGGCGGTGCACTGGGTGGCGGTGGTGGTGATGATCCTCGGCAGCCTGCCGTTCACCCTGTACGTCGCCACCTTGCGCGGCAATCGCAAGGCATTGATCAAGGATCAGCAAGTACAGGGCTTACTCGGTTTGTTGCTGGTGACCTGGCTGGTGCTCGGCACCTGGTACTGGTGGACCACCAACCTGCATTGGCTGGATGCCCTGCGCCACGTAGCGTTGAACGTCACATCAGTAGTAACCACCACCGGTTTTGCACTGGGGGACTACAGCCTGTGGGGCAATTTCTCACTGATGCTGTTCTTCTACCTGGGCTTCATCGGTGGCTGTTCGGGCTCCACGGCGGGCGGGATCAAGATCTTCCGTTTCCAGGTCGCCTATATCCTGCTCAAGGCCAACTTGAACCAGCTGATTCACCCGCGCGCGGTGATCAAGCAGAAGTACAACGGCCATCGCCTCGACGAAGAAATCGTGCGTTCGATCCTGACCTTTTCGTTTTTCTTCGCCATTACCATCTGCGCCATCGCCCTGGCCTTGTCGCTGCTGGGCCTGGACTGGATGACCGCACTTACCGGCGCCGCCAGCACCGTGTCCGGCGTCGGCCCGGGCCTGGGGGAAACCATTGGCCCGGCCGGCAACTTCGCCAGCCTGCCGGATGCGGCCAAGTGGATCCTGTCGCTGGGCATGCTGTTGGGCCGACTGGAAATCATCACAGTCTTTGTTCTGTGCATTCCTGCGTTCTGGCGTCACTGACCGTCGACGCATCCTGCAACCGCGCCCGGTATTCGCCGGGCGTGGCATCGAACCAGCGGCGAAACGCGCGAAAGAAGTTGCTCGGGTCGGCAAAGCCCAACAGGTAGGCAATCTCCAACAGGGTCATGCTCGGCTGCGCCAGGTATTGCTCGGCCAGTTCGCGGCGGGTGTCGTCGAGCAGGGTCTGGAAACTGGTGCCTTCTTCCTGCAAACGCCGCTGCAAGGTGCGCTGGGACAGGTGCAGGGTCTGGGCCACCACTTCGCGCTTGGGTTCGCCCTGGGGCAGCAGTCGGCACAGCACCTGCCGCGCCTTGTGGGTCACACGGCTTTCGGAGAACCGCGCCAGGTACTCACCGGCAAATCGATCGTGCAACAGCGCCATGGCCTCGTTGGCCGTGGGCAATGGCGCGTCCATGTCGGCGCGCTCGAAGATCAGTGCGTCATACGGCGCATTGAACTCCAGCGGGGCATGGAACGCGTGTTTATAAGGGGCCTGATCTTCCGGCTGATCGCCCTGCAACAGCACCTTGCGTGGTTGCAGGGTACGGCCGGTGAGCCAGCCGCACAGCGCCAATGCACAGGCCAGGGAAGCTTCGGCGCTTTGTCGGGTCGGCGGAAGATGATCGCCATGCACCGTCAGAATCAGCGCATAGCCTTCAGGTAATAGTCGGAAGCTCAAGTCGGCGCTTTCGGCGATGATCCGTTGGTAACGCACCAGGCGCATAAAGCCTTCGGCCAGGGTATTGCTGGACATCAAGGCGTAACCGGCCACATGAAACGACGCCGGGCGCACCACTTTGCCCATGTTCAGGCCAATCGCCGGGTTGCCCGACAACTCGACCGCGCGCTGCCAAAGACGGGTCATGGAGTCTTGCGGGAACCGCGCATCGGGGTCACTTAGAGCTGCGTAGTCCAGGCCCAGCTGCTTGAACAAGGCGCGGCAATCCAGACCGTCCATTTCCAGTGCCTTGACTATCCCCATGGCCCAGCTTGCAGAAGTTGTTCGTTCGCTCATGGCGTCTTCTTAATAAAGCAGGCTCAAAACGGCAGCCAGGAAAGCCAAGGATACTAAAGTGGCATCTATTGTCACTGGCTGTTACCACTGATCACTCTAGACTCAAATAAGCTCCCCGCCGAACATCTGTTGGGCGGCACAACAATCAAAGGGCCGGCCGCAGTGGAAAACCTCAAGCGATTCAACAGCTTTGCTGAGTTTTACCCTTATTACCTGACCGAGCACGGCAACAGCACCTGCCGGCGCCTGCACTTTATCGGCACCACCCTGGTGATCGGCATCCTGGCCTATGCCATCGGCAGAGGTTCGCTGGGCCTGTTGTTGGCCGTGCCGATTGCCGGTTACAGCTTTGCCTGGATCGGGCACTTCTTCTTCGAAAAGAACCGCCCGGCGACCTTCCAGCACCCGTTCTACAGCCTGCTGGGGGATTTTGTGATGTACCGCGACATGATCCTGGGCAAGGTTCCGTTCTGAACGGTGTGACCTCTTGTCACTTGCGTGAAAACGATAAAAGGTTCGTACACCCGGCGATATAAAAGTCTTTTTGTCATTTACAGTGCTGTATCCTGCCAAGGCTTTTTGAGAGCGCGGAATCACCTGCGATTGAAAAAACAGACTTTGCGAGGAGCGACGACGATGCACGAAATACCTAATCTCCCCTTCCCAAGCCTGCACCCTACAGAGCAGCCAACACCGCAGCAGGCCCGCGATAAGCAGCCTGAGGCCAAACAAGCAAAACCAGTCGACAGCAAACGCCAGGACTGACGCCGTACCAGACCGTGTGGAAAGCGTACCTTTGAACGCTTTCCACACTGCCTGAATCACCCGAGGTACCCGCCATGACAGACACCCTCCCGGACACCGCCGTACTCGACACCGCACTGCAGATGGTCGAAGTGTGGAACCGCCTCAGCGCGGATAAACAAGCCCTGTTGCTCAAGCGCTTCGGCACCCAGGAAAACGCCTTGGCCGCCCTGGTCACCACCCAGTTACTCGCCCCCACTCAAGCCTGACGTCTTTGATCTGACGTTTTTGCGTTTTACCGCCCTGCGCAGGCTCAAGCCCCGGTATCATTAGCAGCCTATCTTTACCTGCTGCGACAGTGGACCCTTCCCCATGCCAGATACCCAGCGCCCCATGGCGGTCACGCTGCAAGTTGTTTCCATCGTGTTGTTCACTTTTATCGGCTACCTGAATATCGGCATTCCCCTGGCCGTATTGCCAGGCTATGTCCACAGCGAACTGGGCTATGGCGCGGTGATCGCCGGGCTGGTGATCAGCGTGCAATACCTGGCCACGCTGTTGAGCCGTCCGTATGCAGGCAAAATCATCGATAACTTGGGCAGCAAGCGCGCGGTACTGATCGGCCTGGTGGGCTGCGGCTTGAGTGGCGTGTTCATGTTGCTTGCGGCGTGGTTGTCAAGCGTGCCGGCCGTCAGCCTGGCCAGCCTGCTCATCGGCCGATTGGTGCTGGGCAGCGCGGAAAGCCTGGTGGGTTCAGGCGCCATCGGCTGGGGCATCGGCCGGGTGGGCGCGGCCAATACCGCCAAGGTCATCTCGTGGAACGGCATTGCCAGTTACGGCGCACTGGCCGTCGGCGCGCCATTGGGCGTGCTGCTGGTGAGGCATTTCGGACTGTGGAGCATGGGCGTCAGCATTATCCTGCTGGCGGTAGTCGGTGTGTTGCTGGCCTGGAACAAAGTGGCCGCCCCCATCGTAGCCGGCGTGCGCCTGCCCTTCATGAATGTACTGGGCCGGGTCCTGCCCCACGGCTGCGCGCTGGCCCTGGGTTCCATCGGCTTTGGCACCATCGCCACCTTTATCACCCTCTATTACACCACCCAGCATTGGGATAACGCGGTATGGGCATTGAGCCTGTTCGGCGCCAGCTTTATCGGTGCGCGCCTGTTGTTCGGCAATTTGATCAACCGCATCGGCGGCTTTCGCGTGGCAATCGCCTGCCTGTCGGTGGAGATCCTCGGCCTGCTGCTGTTGTGGTTGGCACCGGATGCCAACCTGGCCCTGGCCGGCGCGGCGTTGAGCGGTTTCGGCTTTTCCCTGGTATTTCCGGCGCTGGGGGTGGAGGCGGTCAACCTGGTGCCCGCGTCCAGTCGTGGTTCGGCGGTGGGGGCTTACTCGCTGTTTATCGACCTGTCGCTGGGGATTACCGGGCCGTTGGCCGGGGCAGTCGCGGCAGGTTTCGGCTTTGCGTCAATCTTCCTGTTTGCCGCCCTCGCCGCCCTCGGTGGTTTGCTGCTGAGTGTCTACCTGTACCGGCAAGCGCCCAAGGCCCGCGAAGCGCGCGACGCTTAGAAGTCGACCTTGCCGCGCCCGGCCTTGATGCTGCCACGCTTGGTCTTGGATTCCAGGCGGCGCTTTTTCGAGCCCAGGGTCGGCTTGGTCGGGCGGCGCTTCTTCTCGACCTTGGTGGCGCTGAGGATCAGCTCCACCAGACGTTCCAGCGCATCCGCGCGGTTCTGTTCCTGGGTCCGGTACTGCTGGGCCTTGAGCACCAGCACGCCTTCGCTGGTGATACGACTGTCACGCAGCGCCAGCAGTCGCTCCTTGTAGAACGCCGGCAGCGACGACGCCGGAATATCAAACCGCAGGTGCACCGCACTCGACACCTTGTTGACGTTCTGCCCACCGGCGCCCTGGGCGCGGATGGCGGTCAGCTCGATTTCGGCGTCGGGCAGGTGCACGTTGTTGGAAATTACCAGCATTGGGACAGGTCCGTTGTTCAGAGCGGTCAGCATACTCGAACAAAACAAGGCCCTCGCCGTAAACCGGAATCTACGATGAGCACATTCAGCAAACTACGGTGCCCATAGCGCCTGATATCAAATGATCCTCCCGTCCGGCATGACCTTGGCTCGACCGCCACCCTGCAAGTCATGGCGGAACTTTTCATAATGAGTGCTCACTGACGGCTGCTTGTTCAGAGCATTCATAACCTCTGAATTGGAAATCGTGAAATCGTGGGCTGCGATCGGGGCGCAGAACAGCTCTCGATAGAGCGAATCCCCCCACTGTGCAGGGAGGCCGTGGTTAGCGGCCCCCAGGTTGACCTCAACCATGGAGTGATGATTGTCATCCACCAGGTAACCAGTGGCCATCCAACGTACCAACTCTTTCATTTCCCGCTGGGCCCTCACATCGGCCTGCTCACTCGACTCGCCAGCCTTTGGCTGGTTAAGCCCCAACGTATTGACTAGCCCAATGCCCAACAACCGGGCAGCCGTCATAAAGCGGTCGGTGGTTCCTGACGGGCCCGCTACGACAGGTTTTTGCTGCACCGCCGCGTCCTTGGCAAAGCCAGTGCCTTGCTTGACTCGCCAGACGGCGAAGCCGTTACCCCGGGGGATTACGGTATGCTCCAACGGCAGGGACGCCTGGCTTTTGATCGGTCCTTGGTCGCCAAATTGTCCGTCATCTCGATCCACACGGTTGCGTGGGTTAAGGCGCGCAAAATCAAGTTCCCGTGAACTCAACCGGTTGTCGGCTTTCAGGTCGGCGGCCGACACCCAGACGTTGCTGCCCTGCGGAGCAGCTTCACGGAAGTCGTTCTGTACTCTGGTCAGACTGGCGCCGGCCTTTGCTGGATTGCTCAGCACTGCCCGCCCGTTTACATCCTTGGTGGATTCATAAAGATGCGGATTCTGCGAGGCATCCTGAGTGTTTTCATTATTGAACGTATAAAGCGCCAGTTGCTCCGGCAATTGACTCTCTTTAGTACTGCCGCGGGCAGGTCCGAATTGCTTGGATTCCAAATAAGGCACATCAACAATCTCCGCGACACGCTTTTTCAGTTCACTTGAGCCGTGAACGCGCTCCAGGGTTTCTCGAAAGTAAGCCGAGTTGCTTAGGTTGAAAAAAGCAGTGGCCTTTTCTCGCAATGTCAGCGGTTCCTCACCCGAGCGGTGAGCACGTGAGCCTCCCTGCCGCGCTTCATCAAGGATACGGTTGAAACCGCCGGAGCCCAACTGACCGATCACGCCAAAGCGGGGCTGATCCGAAGAGTAACTGCTCAACAAGTTGACCGTGGCCCTGAGCTCATTACCCTCGACCAACGCAGACAGTTTGATCAAGCTGGCAAGCAAACCATCAATTGTTTTATGGGCTGCTGGGCTTTCACTGGCGAGCCGTCCCACGTTGGCCTCTATCTGCCTGTTTTCGGTGACTTTATTGCGCTGAGGGACGCTTGAGGGAAACATCGGCGTATTAAAAGTCTGTTGCGCTGGGTGTGGCACTCCGATCATGACGAACTCCTCATTAAGAACAGATGAAATCTCAATGTTGAGTGAATGCAGATAAAGCATTTTTTTCTGTAGTCGTTTTCTGAATTGCGGTGATAAATGCAAAGCAGTGATAAGCGGGCACGCTGCCCTAAGAACATCATAAAACCTCAAGCAACAGACAAGCCCAGCTCAGACAACAACACCAACGCCTGGGCTTTGGAAATCACCGCGCCTTTGAACAATTTGGCATCATTGAGGCGCAACCCGCCCCCCGACAAGTCAGCCCCGCTCAAGTCGATGCGGCATTGACATCATCTAAAGCAACCACGAAAGTACCGGCCACAAGTAAATACCGTACGCAGTGCACCCGTAAAATTATAAATGCTCAAGGGATTAGCATGCTTCATACCGCTGTTATAAATACGCCTTCGCTGACTGTTTCCTCTAAAATACTGTTCTTCGCTTTGTTAGGGCTTTCAGCGCTCATTCAAGCTGCACCCGCTTTTGCGGATAATGCCAATGGGAAAAATCTCTATTCACAACGATGTGCCATGTGTCACGGCGCAGATCTCAAGGCAACAGGGCCTTTGGCGAATAAAAGCAATCCTCCCACGCCGGACCTTACAACTTCCGCCTTTAAAAGACGGCTCACTGATTATCCAGGCGTTATTGTGTCTTCGGTAATACTTCGCCCCAATGGAAACCTGATTCCAAAGACGCTGAAAGAGAACGGTGTAAAGCTATCGCCGCACGCTTGGAGCATCAATGACCTGCGCGATTTAAATCACTATATGAATGGTGTTATTTCAAAAAGTCGGTGATCCGGTGTGCGGTATTGAACTGAACACAGACTGAAAGCCCTCACCCTGTGTCCCGACCGGGGATCAACAAGGCGCAGGGCTTTGTGTTGATGCGAGGCTGTTTACTTCAACGCGGTATTCGCCGCACTCAACGCGGCTTCAGCACTGCGCTTGTTCTTGGCCCAGTAACACACCGCCATAAACGCCACCCACACCGGGATCGCATAAACCGACACCCGGATCCCCGGAATCATCAGCATGATCACCAGGATAAACACCACGAACGCCAGGCACACATAGTTGCCGTACGGGTACCACAGCGCCTTGAACAGCGGCACCTGGCCGGTGCGGTTCATGTGCTGGCGGAACTTGAAGTGGGAGAAGCTGATCATCGCCCAGTTGATCACCAACGTGGCCACGACCAGGGACATCAGCAGTTCCAGGGCGTGTTGCGGAATGAAGTAGTTCATCAGCACCGCCACCAGCGTGACCGCCGCCGAGGCGAGGATCGAACGCACTGGCACGCCGCGCTTGTCGATCTTGGCCAGCGCCTTGGGCGCATCACCCTGCTCGGCCATGCCCAGCAGCATGCGGCTGTTGCAGTAGGTGCCGCTGTTGTACACCGACAACGCCGCCGTCAACACCACGAAGTTGAGGATATGTGCAGCGGTGTTGCTGCCCAGCATCGAGAACACCTGCACGAACGGGCTGCCGCTGTAGGCATCGCCGGAGGCGTTGAGGGTGGCCAGCAGGCTGTCCCATGGCGTCAGCGACAACAGCACGACCAGGGCGCCGATGTAGAAGATCAGGATGCGGTAAATCACCTGGTTGATCGCCTTGGGGATCACGGTGCGTGGCTGGTCGGCTTCGGCGGCGGTGAAGCCGAGCATTTCCAGGCCACCAAAGGAGAACATGATGATCGCCATGGCCATCACCAAGCCGCCCACGCCATGGGGGAAGAAGCCGCCGTGTTCCCACAGGTTGCTCACCGAGGCTTGCGGGCCGCCGCTGCCACTGACCAGCAGGTAGCTGCCGAGGGCGATCATGCCGACGATGGCCACCACCTTGATGATGGCGAACCAGAACTCCGCTTCACCAAAGACTTTGACGTTGGCCAGGTTGATCAGGTTGATCAGCACGAAGAACGCCGCCGCCGAGACCCAGGTCGGGATCTCCGGCCACCAGTAGTGCACGTATTTGCCGACGGCTGTCAGCTCGGACATGCCCACCAGGATGTACAGGATCCAGCAGTTCCAGCCCGACAGGAAGCCGGCGAAACCGCCCCAGTACTTGTGGGCAAAGTGGCTGAAGGAACCGGCGACCGGCTCTTCGACGATCATTTCGCCGAGCTGGCGCATGATCATGAAGGCAATGAAGCCGCAGATGGCATAACCCAGGATCATCGACGGGCCGGCGGATTTGAGCACGCCGGCCGAGCCCAGGAACAGGCCGGTGCCGATAGCGCCACCGAGAGCGATCAACTGGATATGCCGATTTTTCAGGCCGCGTTTCAGCTCGCCTGAAGAGGAATGGGGTTCACTCATGAAAAGGGTCTCACGCAAGGTTTGATGATGTTGAATGCAGGTTGCTGCCTTGAATTACCGACTCAAGCAGCGCCGCTCAAACCCCAGCGCAGGCACCAGGAGTACAGCGTCTTTCTAACGGTCATGCGTCACCTGTTTGTTTTTATCTGTGACGAAATCGAACCCGCCGGGCTCGTGGCCAGGCGGAGTGATCAGGGTGGGTAAACCCTGAGGTCTTGGCCTTTTGCGTGGTTACGCAAGGGGGTCACAGTAAAACGCGGCGCATTGTACACCGCTCGACAGCTTGCAGCCGTACCCGCAGAGCGCGTGCGACGATCTGTCAGGTATTCCTTACAGCGGTAAAGAGGCCAATCATGCCGCGAGCTACACGTAAATTAATCGTTACAGCATGGAAAATCGGCGTTACAGCTGTAAGTTTCTGGAAAATTGTCGGTAGGAAAAATTATCAATATCAGCGATGCCAATGGGCTGTATTTCCTGAAGAAAAAAGGCCGGCGAAAAAACAGAAGAAAAAATCCAAATGAGACCGTGTCAATAAAATTTTTGCATTCCGAAACACTCTCACCTAGGTTCTTTCACTTGCCCAGCGAAGCCCGCTGGCAAGCCGTTCTCAAACAACGTCCTCTAGGAGATACACCATGCAAGCACTGGAAAACGACCTGGAAACCGAACTGCAACTCGACGATTGGTTTGAAGCGCCGACCCACGAGGCCGCCGTTGAAATGATGCAAGCCGATGCCGTTGTGCCTTTCGGCACGGCGATGTGGCCTTTCTGACACCCGGCACGTATTCGGCAGGTGCTGTGCACGGCACCTGCCTCCTTACCCAAGGCACACAAGGACATACGTCATGGACAAGGCCCGCGCCGTTGAACACTTTCTCTACTACCTCGCGCACCACCCGGCCCTCCACGGCCTGAGCTGCCCCACCGTGCTGCTGGGCCACACCGAGCGCTACGACGCCATCGCCCAGGCGATCACCCAGAGCAGCGCCGCCCGTTTCAACTTCCAGGTACAGCGCCTGGACCTGGCCGACAGCGACAGCCTGGCCCAGGCCATCGAAGCCTGCGACCTGTACCTGTTTCTCTACGATTCCTCCACCTTGCCCAACCCGCGCGCCGAAGGCCCGGACTTTATCCGTGCCCTGCAAGGTGTGATGGCCGAACACTGGAAGAAATCGCTGCTATTCAAGGATTACGGCGACTATTTTTACGACACCTTCAGCGTCGAGCCGCAGCGCATCGCCGACCTCAATGCCACGCTGATCCGGCGCATGTCCCAAGCCACAGTGCTGAGCTTTACCGACAAGCACGGCTCACGCCTGCAGGCGCCCATGAGCAGCATCAAGAAGTGGACCAATATCAACGGCATCGGCAACCACGACCTGGCCCCCGGCGAAATCGCCACCCACAGCGAGGCCATCAATGGCCAGGTGCGGTTTGTCGGCACCTTTCTCAGCACTATCCCCTTCGCACGCAAATACGGCGTGCTGCAATCACCGCTGGAACTGTGGATCGAAAACTCGACCATCTGCAGCGTGGCCAGTGACGTGCCGGGGCTGGCTGATGACTTCAACAAATACCTGAATGCCAACCCGTCCAACCGCCGGGTGGAGGAGCTGGGGATTGGCACCAATGAAGGGGTGAAGGACCTGTATGCGCGCAACGCCGGGTTCGAGGAGCGCCATTGCGGCTTGCACCTGGGCTTGGGTGGCGGGCAGAAAGGCAGTCATCACCTGGACCTGATCTTTGCCAGCGGGGTGTTGGCGTTGGATGACAAACCGGTGTTTGATGGGAGATTTGCGTTCTAGGGCCAGCTATAAGCCGCAAACTACAAGCCTCAAGCAAAAAAAAGCGCCAGCCTGTGAGGGCTCGCGCTTTTTCTTACAGCTTGCAGCTAAAAACTTACCGCTGCTCTTAAGGCTTCTTGCGACCAAAGCCTGGACGCTGACCCGAACCGGCCGGTGCGCCACGGCGCTTGCCCGATGGCTCATCCGCAACCAACTTCAAGCCTGGGCGCTTTTTCGGCGCGGGCTTGGCTGGGCGCTTGGTGTTGGCGCTGTCGGCCGGGCGATCGGATGCCGGAGCACCGCGACCGGCGTCACCACGGTTGCTGCGACCACCGCTTGGCGCTTCGCCACGACCGGCTGGGCGTGGGGTGCGTGGAGCACGCTCGCCTTCCTGACGCGATGGCGCGGTTGGGCGACGCTCGCCTTCGATGTGCGGTTGACGCGAGATACGCCCGCCGGTAGCCGGTGCATCCAGCGCCGGGCGCAGGGTGCGGGCAACGCGTTCGGTACGGGCCACAGGGCGCGACGACTTACGCTGCATACGATCGAGCTTGTCTTTGCTCTTGGCGTTCATCTGCGGCATGGCGACCGGCGTCAGGCCGACTTCGGCGCTGAGGATGTCGACTTCGTACTGGCTCATTTCGCGCCAGCGGCCCATCGGCAGGTCGGAGTTGAGGAACACCGGGCCAAAACGCACGCGCTTCAGGCGGCTGACCACCAGGCCCTGGGACTCCCACAGGCGACGCACTTCACGGTTACGACCTTCCATCACCACGCAGTGGTACCAGTGGTTGAAACCTTCACCGCCCGGCGCCTGCTTGATGTCGGTGAACTTGGCCGGGCCGTCTTCCAGCACCACGCCGGCCTTGAGGCGTTCGATCATCTCGTCATCGACTTCACCACGCACACGCACGGCGTATTCGCGGTCCATCTCGTAGGACGGGTGCATCAGGCGGTTGGCCAGTTCACCGTCGGTGGTGAACATCAGCAAGCCGGTGGTGTTGATGTCGAGACGACCGATGTTGATCCAACGACCTTCTTTAGGCTTGGGCATCTTGTCGAACACGGTCGGACGGCCTTCCGGGTCGTCACGGGTGCAGATCTCGCCATCGGGTTTGTTGTACATGATCACGCGGCGCACCGATTCGGCGGCCTCTTCACGCTTGATGACCTTGCCATCAATGGTGATTGCGTCGTGCAGGTCGACGCGCTGGCCCAGGGTGGCCTCGACGCCGTTGACCTTGATGCGCTTCTGGGTGATCCAGGCTTCGACGTCGCGGCGCGAGCCCACGCCGATACGCGCCAGCACCTTTTGCAGCTTTTCGCCTGCAGGGCCGATTTCCTGGCTGTCGTTCTGGTCTTTGTCGTTCATCTTAAGCACCTCCCGGTGGGTCGATTCAGGCGTGGCCTGAAGAGTGTTGAAAGCTGGGCTTTGGCCGAATAGGTCGGCAAAGGGTCGCGAATCATACGCGCATGGCGCCGGTTGCGCATCAGAGACTAGTCGATAAGCGCCAGGTCAGTGGTTTTTCCGCCGACCGGTGGTGCCCAGGGCGCCACTGAACCCTTGTGGGAGGGGCGGTGCGACGATTCGACTTGCCCCCTCCCACATTGGGTTGCGTCAGTCTTCTAACTGGCGGCGCTCGTTCTCGATGGCTTCGGCCAATGCCCTGGCTTCGTCTTCCTCGTCGCTCAGCGGCGGCTGTTCGAGGGCGGCGACGGCGGCCAGGAGTTTTTCCCGGGCTTCGGCCACGCCCAGGACATCTTCTTCGGCTTCGGCTTCGGCCTCAGGCTCAGGTTCAACGCTCACCTGGGTGTCAGGCTCGACCGCACCATCACGCAACAAGTCGTCAAAGTCGGTCTTGATGCCCTGTTCCATGTCGTCCAGTTCCAGCAACAACGTGTGGAAACTGGTTTCGTCCTTCGGTTCTTCCGGCTCGGCCGTGGCGTCGGCCAGCTCCTGCAAGCTCTCCGGGACTGGGGCGTCGTCGAAGTCGAGGACCGGCTCGGCTTCCATCTCGCGCAATTCGGCCAGGGGCGGCAGGTCGTCGAGGTTTTTCAGGTTGAAATGGTCGAGGAACACCTTGGTGGTGGCGAACATCGCGGGTTTGCCGGGCACGTCGCGGTAGCCGACGATGCGGATCCACTCACGCTCCAGCAGCGTCTTGACGATATGGCTGTTGACCGCCACGCCCCGCACGTCTTCGATTTCACCGCGGGTAATCGGCTGGCGATAGGCAATCAGCGCCATGGTTTCCAGCATCGCCCGTGAATAGCGCTGCGGGCGCTCTTCCCAGAGGCGCCCGACCCACGGGGAAAACTTCTCACGGATCTGCAGGCGATAACCCGACGCGACCTCGCGCAGTTCAAAGGCGCGGCCGTCGCAGGATTTGCGCAGGATTTCCAGCGCCTTCTTGAACACCGGCGGTTCAGGGCGCTCGGCTTCTTCAAACAGTTCGAACAGGCGCTCCAGGGATTGCGGTTTACCCGAGGCCAGGAGAAAGGCCTCCAGCAACGGGGCCAGTTCGCGGGGTTCAGTCAAATTCATCGATTCAGCTCTTTATTCGGCTCGCGCCCGCACGTGGATAGCCGCAAAAGGCTCATTCTGGACCAGCTCGACCAAGGATTCCTTGACCAGTTCGAGGACCGCCATAAAGGTCACCACCACCCCCAGGCGCCCTTCTTCCTGCGTGAAGAGCTCGACAAATGGCACAAAACCACCGCCTTTGAGACGTTCGAGCACATCGCTCATGCGCTCGCGGGTGGACAGGGCCTCGCGGCTGACCTGGTGGTGTTCGAACATATCGCCCCGGCGCAGCACCTCGGCCATGGACATCAGCAACTCTTCCAGGCTCACGTCCGGCAGCAGCTTGCGCGCCCGGGCTTCGGGGGCGTCGAGCTTGGGGACCACCACGTCGCGGCCCACGCGGCTCAGGCCGTCGATGCCTTCGGCGGCGGCCTTGAAGCGTTCGTACTCTTGCAGGCGGCGGATCAGTTCGGCGCGCGGGTCGTCCTCTTCGGCCTCGACCGTCTCCGCGCGCGGCAGCAGCATGCGCGACTTGATCTCGGCAAGCATGGCGGCCATCACCAGGTACTCGGCAGCCAGTTCCAGGCGTACCGACTGCATCAACTCGACATAGCCCATGTACTGGCGGGTGATTTCCGCCACCGGTATGTCGAGGATGTTGATGTTTTGTTTGCGGATCAGGTACAGCAGCAAGTCCAACGGCCCCTCGAAAGCCTCAAGAAAGACTTCCAGGGCGTCCGGCGGAATGTACAGGTCCAGCGGCATTTCCAGCACCGCCTGGCCGTACACCATGGCAAACGGCAGCTCCTGCTGGGCGCCCGCCTGGCTGTCGACGGTTTCCACAGCTGACATTCAGGCCTCGGCCATAAAGGGCGCAGGATCGCCGCAACCGACACGAATCACTTCAGGTTCGCCGTCGGCCAGGTTGATCACGGTGGACGCCTTGTTGCCGCCGTAGCCACCATCGATGATCAGGTCGACATGTTTTTCCAGCAGGCGCCTCATTTCGTAAGGATCGTAGAGCGGCTCGGTTTCCCCGGGCATGATCAACGACACGCTCATCAACGGCTCACCCAGCTCGGCCAGCAGCGCCAGGGCGATGGGATGCTCCGGCACCCGCAGGCCGATGGTGCGCTTTTTCGGGTGCAGCAGCAGGCGCGGCACTTCACGCGTGGCGTTGAGGATAAAGGTGTAGGGCCCTGGGGTGTGGGCCTTGAGCAAGCGGAAGGTGCCGGTGTCGACCTTGGCGAACAGGCCCAGCTGGGACAGGTCGCTACAGATCAGCGCGAAGTTGTGCTTGTCATCCAGCTGACGCAAGCGTCTTACACGTTCGACTGCGCCCTTGTCGCCGATCTGGCAACCGATGGCGTAGGACGAATCGGTTGGATAGATCACCACGCCGCCAGCGCGAATGATCTCTACGGCCTGCTTGACCAGGCGCGCCTGGGGGTTTTCCGGATGAATCTGGAAGAATTGACTCACGGGTTCTACCTGTTCAGACGGTGGCAATAATGGGGTCATGCTTGAATCTCCCCCACAACAGCGGCAAATCTTCCGGGACCGCGCGGTACTCGCCGATCTCGGACCAGCCGCCAGGGCCATGAAAATCACTGCCGGCACTGACCAGCAGACCAAATTCGCGGGCAAGGATCGCCAGGCTGCCGACCTGTTCAGCGGGTTGATGCCCGTTGACCACCTCAATCGCGTGGCCGCCCGCTCCAATATAGTCGCCAATCAGCTTGCGGCGCTTGCTGCGGGTGAAATCGTAATGCCAGGGATGCGCGAGGCTGACCCAGGCCCCGGAGGCCCGCAGGGTCTCGACGGTGTCTTCAAGGGTCGGCCAATGTTGCTTCACATCGCCCAACTTGCCGGCGCCCAGCCACTTGCGAAAGGCTTCGGCGCGGTCTTTGACAAAACCCTCACGCACCATCCAGTCGGCAAAGTGCGGACGGGCCGGCGCGTTGCCGCTGTCACCCAGTTCCTGCTGGAGGGCGCGGGCGCCGTCGAGGGCGTTGGGCATGCCTTTGAGGCTGAGTTTTCGGCTTATTTCTTCGGACCGCAGCCAGCGGCCATCGTGCAATTGCGCGATAGCCTCCACCAGCGGCGGCGCTTTTTGATCGAAGCCGTAGCCGAGCACATGAATGGTGGCGCCGCCCCAGGTGCAGGACAATTCCACCCCGTTGACCAGTTGCATGCCCAGGGCATGGGCCGTTGTACGCGCTTCGTCGAGGCCTTCGAGGGTGTCGTGGTCGGTCAACGAGAGGACTCGCACGCCTTTTTCAAACGCACGCGCAACCAGTACCGCGGGCGCCAGGGCGCCGTCGGAGGCCGTGCTGTGGCAGTGCAAATCAACATTCACGGGGGTGTGTAACCTCAAGTCAGCTGGCGCTATCGCAACCAAGGATGTTTGTTATTATGCCGCCACATCCAGCTTCTGGCTCTTACTGTGAAACAATTCATCGACTTCATCCCGCTGTTGCTGTTTTTCATCGTTTACAAACTCGACCCCAGGGTCATCGACCTGGCCGGCCATGAGCTGACTGTCGGCGGCATCTACAGTGCCACCGCCGTGCTCATCATCAGCTCTGTGGTGGTCTACGGCGCCATCTTCATTTCCCAGCGCAAACTGGAAAAAAGCCAGTGGCTGACCCTGGTCGCCTGCCTGGTCTTCGGCAGCCTGACCCTGGCCTTCCACAGCGAAACCTTCCTTAAATGGAAAGCGCCGGTGGTGAACTGGCTGTTCGCCCTGGCATTCATCGGCAGCCACTTCATCGGTGATCGCCTGCTGATCAAGCGGATCATGGGCCACGCACTGACCCTGCCGGAACCGGTGTGGACACGCTTGAACGTGGCCTGGATCGTGTTTTTCATCTTCTGCGGTGCCGCCAACCTGTTCGTGGCGTTTACCTTCCAGGACTACTGGGTCGACTTCAAAGTGTTCGGCAGCCTGGGCATGACCGTGCTGTTCCTGGTCGCCCAGGGCATCTACCTGTCGCGCCACCTGCATGACACCGAGCCTACTACGCCGAAAACCGAGGACTGACATGCTCTACGCCATCATTGCCACCGACGTTGCCAACTCGCTGGAAAAACGCCTGTCCGTGCGCCCGGCCCACGTCGAGCGCCTGAAAGTCCTTCAAGCCGAAGGCCGCATCGTGCTGGCCGGCCCGCACCCGGCCGTGGACAGCAACGACCCGGGCGACGCCGGTTTTACCGGTAGCCTGATCGTCGCCGAGTTCGCCTCGCTGGCCGATGCCCAGGCCTGGGCCAAGGCCGATCCCTATGTCGCCGCAGGGGTCTACGCCGACGTAGTGATCAAACCCTTCAAGCAAGTCCTGCCCTGATCCCGATTGCGCCGAACCTATTGAGTACGGCGCACTCCTAATTGCTCATTATTTTCGGCAACCTGCCGACAACGTTCTGAATATTCGTGTGGAATCAGGAGTTCCGATGCGCTTACGTCAGTTGTGTCTGTTGGCAGTGTTAATGATCGGGGCTACGGCCCACGCTGAAGAAACCTCGAGCACCGGCAGTTCCACGCCCCTGTCCTTGAGCGCCGGCGCCCAGATCACCGAGTTGCAGCAACGCTTGAAAGAAAGCGAGCGGCAGCGTGAAGAACTGAGCAAGCAACTGCAAAGCGCGGATGCCACCCGCGAAAGCGCTCAATTGAGTCGCCTTCGCCAGGAGAACCAACGCCTGGCCCAGCAACTCAAAGATGCACAGGGCGGCGCCTTGACCCGCTGGCTGACCGAGCAGCAACAATGGTTCGTCACGGGTGGGGCCGTCGCACTGATCGCCCTGTTGTGCGGGATCTTCGCCAGCGGTGGGCACCGTCGCCGTCGACAATGGCTAAATTGAGTGAGTCATGAGCGAGCTGTTACTGATAGATGATGACCAGGAGCTCTGCGAGCTGCTGAGCAGTTGGCTGAGCCAGGAAGGTTTCCAGGTGCGCGCCTGCCACGATGGCTTGAGCGCGCGCAAGGCCTTGGCCGACAGCGCCCCGGCGGCGGTGGTACTGGATGTGATGCTGCCCGACGGCAGCGGCCTGGAGCTGCTCAAGCAATTGCGCAACGACCATCCGGAGCTGCCGGTGCTGATGCTTTCGGCGCGGGGCGAACCCCTGGACCGCATCCTCGGCCTGGAATTGGGCGCCGACGACTACCTGGCCAAGCCCTGCGACCCACGCGAACTCACCGCGCGCCTGCGCGCGGTATTGCGCCGCAGCCACCCGGCCGCCGTGTCCAGCCAACTGGAACTGGGCGACCTGTGCTTCAGCCCGGTGCGCGGCGTGGTCAGCATCGATGAGCAGGAATTCACCCTCACCGTCTCCGAAAGCCGCCTGCTGGAAGCATTATTGCGCCAGCCCGGCGAGCCACTGGACAAGCAGGAACTGGCGCAGATCGCCCTGGGCCGCAAGCTGACCCTTTACGATCGCAGCCTGGACATGCACGTCAGCAACCTGCGCAAGAAGATCGGCCCTCACCCCGATGGCCGGCCACGGATCGTGGCGTTGCGCAGCCGGGGCTACTATTACAGCCTCTAGAGGCAGCTATAAGTTGCAAGCTACAAGCGGCAAGTGAAAAGCTGTTACTTGCCGCTTGCAGCTAAAAACTTGCAGCTGCCGCCCCCCTTACCAAACCTTTACCCTCTCCTGACGGCGGCTGACCTTGATCTCCGTAATCTACTCACATCCGGACTCACCGGAATAGAAACAGGAGAATCACCATGCGCAAGACCCTTATCGCTTTGATGTTCGCCGCCGCCCTGCCGACCGTTGCCATGGCCGCACTGCCTGAAGGCCCGGGCCCGATGGGCGGCCCTGAAGGGCACATGATGGGTGGCCCGGGCCACGGCGGTGAACACGGTCCGCGTGGCAAAGGCGGCCCCTTCAGCCAACTGGACCTGAGCCGCGAACAGCGCGAGCAGATCGGCAAGCTGATGGGTGACCAATGGCACGCTCGCAAGGACCTGGTCAAAAAGTACCTGGACAAACTCCCGGCCGCCGACCAGAAAGCCATGCAGGATGAAATCGCCGCCGGCAAGCAGAAAACCCAGGCCGATATCCGTGCCGTGCTCAAGCCTGACCAGCAGAAGAAGTTCGACGAGATCGTCAAGAAGCAAGAACAGCGCCGTGCAGAATGGAAGGAATTCCAGGCCTGGAAAGCGCAACAGTCGCAAAAAGCGCAATAATGCACCCGCGTTAACACTCCCAGCCCAGTGGCCACCACCACTGGGCTTTTCCTGTTTGAGGGTTTCCTGTGCGTTCATTGTTCTGGCGCATCCTGGCCAGTTTCTGGCTGGCCATCGCCTTGGTTGCCGGGTTGTCGATCCTGCTTGGGCACATGCTTAACCAGGATGCCTGGATTCTCAGCCGCCACCCCGGCCTCAATAACCTGGCGCAAGAGTGGACCCAGCTCTACGAAACCCAGGGTGAGGATGCTGCCCAGGACCTGCTGCAACAGCGCAAGCGCCAGTACCACATCGACGTGCAAGTGCTCAACGAAAGCGGCGAGCCGGTGGTGCGCGGCACCTTCCCGCGCCGCGCCGCCGCCTTTGAAGCCCGACAGAACGACAGCAAGGAAGGCCATCTGCCCTGGCGACGCCTGACCGCCGAGTACACCAGCGAGAAGACCGGCGACACCTACCTGTTGATCTACCGCATCCCGCACCCGGAACTGGACGAGTGGCACCGCAGCAGCCTGGCATGGCCCTTGAGCGCACTGACGATTGCCCTGGTGGTACTGACCTTGTTCAGCCTGTTCGTCACCTTGTCCATCACCCGCCCACTAAGCCGCCTGCGCGGCGCCGTGCATGACCTCGGCCAGGCCACCTACCAGCAGAACAGCCTGGCGCAACTGGCTAACCGCCGCGATGAGTTCGGCGTACTCGCCACCGACTTCAACCGCATGGGCGCACGCCTGCAAAGCCTGATCGGCAGTCAACGCCAGCTGCTGCGCGACGTGTCCCATGAGCTGCGCTCGCCCCTCGCGCGCCTGCGCATCGCCCTGGCCTTGGCCGAGCGCGCCAGCCCCGAAGAACGGGAAAAACTCTGGCCACGCCTGACCCGCGAATGCGACCGCCTGGAAGCGCTGATCAGCGAGATCCTGGTGCTGGCCCGCGTCGATGCCGACAATGCCAGCGCCGAAGACATCGACCTCATCCCCCTGCTCAAAACCCTGCAAAAGGATGCCCAACTCAGCGCGCCGGACCAGGTGGTGCAACTGAGCACCGACGCCGACCTGCAACTGAAGGGCTGGCCGACCATGATCGAACGGGCTGTGGATAACCTGCTGCGCAATGCCCAGCGCTTCAACCCGCCGGGGCAACCGATCGATTTGCACGCCCAGCGCCAGGGCGAACGTATCCTGATCAGCGTGCGCGACCATGGCCCCGGCGTGGACGCCGAACACCTGAGCCAACTCGGTGAACCGTTCTACCGCGCTCCCGGCCAGACCGCCCAAGGCCACGGCCTGGGCCTGGCGATCGCGCGACGCGCGGCCGAACGCCACGGTGGCAGCCTGATCCTGGCCAATCACCCAGCCGGTGGTTTTATCGCCAGCATCGACCTGCCGTTGGAACCGGGAGTTGTCACGCCGGTGTGATGATCTTCTATAGTGGCCCTTCTCTTACGGAGGGCCTTTGATGACTGACCTGCTGACTCCCATCCAAGCCGCACTCGATCTACCCCACACCCCGCTGACCTTCACCGAGGCTGGCGCCCTGCCCTCGACCTTCGCTGTCACCGAGCTGGCCAGTGCCAGCATCGGCGCCGCCGGGCAGGCCGTCGCCCAGTTGATCCGGCAACAGACCGGGCGCCAGCCCGAGGTGAGTGTGGACCGACGCCTCGCCTCTTTCTGGTTCTCGTCCTCGATCCGCCCGCTGGGCTGGCAAGTGCCACCGTTGTGGGATCCGGTGGCCGGCGATTACGCCAGCGCCGATGGCTGGATTCGCCTGCATACCAACGCGCCTCATCACCGTGCCGCCGCCGAGCGGGTGCTGGGCAAGGTCGCCGACCGCGCCGGGATGGCCGGCAAGGTCGCGGCGTGGAACGCGGCAGAACTGGAACAGGCGATTGTCGACCAAGGTGGCTGCGCCGCGCAGATGCGTGCCTGGCAAGCCTGGCAGCAACATCCGCAGGGGTTGGCGGTGAACGCCGAGGCGCTGGTCCAACGCCAGACCTTCGAAACCACGACCGACAAACCCTGGCACGGTTCGCTGGCACGCCCGCTGGCCGGCCTCAAGGTGCTGGACCTGACCCGCGTATTGGCCGGCCCGGTGGCCAGTCGTTTCCTTGCCGGCCTCGGCGCGGATGTACTGCGCATCGACTCACCCACCTGGAACGAACCCGGTGTAGTCCCGGAAATGACCCTGGGCAAACGCTGCGCGCGCCTGGACCTGAAAACGCCCGAAGGTCGGCGGGTTTTCGAGCGTTTGCTCAGGGACGCCGACATCCTGTTCCACGGATACCGCGCTGACGCCCTGGAGCATCTGGGCTACACCGCCCCCGAACTGCAACACCTCGCCCCAGGCCTGATCGACGTCAGCCTCAACGCCTACGGCTGGAGCGGCCCGTGGCGTAATCGCCGGGGCTTCGACAGCCTGGTGCAGATGAGCAGCGGGATCGCCGAGGCCGGCATGCTCTGGAAACACGCGGATAAACCGGTGCCACTGCCGTTGCAGGCGCTGGATCACGCGACCGGGTATCTGATGGCGGCCAGTGCGATTCAGGCGCTGGGCGAACGGCTGCAGTCGGGGCGCGGTGGTTCGGCGCGGTTGTCGTTGGCACGCACCGCAACGTTACTGGTGCAAGCAGGCCAAGTGCCCGAGCAACCGTCGTTGCGCGAGGAAGAACCAGGGGATCAAGGCCTGGTCGTCGAACAGACCGCCTGGGGCCAGGCCCATCGGCTGCTGCCCCCGCTGACTATCAGCGGTACGCCATTGCAATGGGATTTGCCGGCGGGAGAATTGGGCTCCCACCGGCCTCAATGGTGACTTGACGGCCGCTAGCGGCAGCAAGCCCCCCACACTTTGATGGGTGAACATATTCAAAATGTGGGAGGGGGCTTGCTCCCGATGAGGCCAGTACCGTCACCCCATCACAACGACAACACCCCGCTGTACAACCCATACGCCGCCAGCCCTGCACCGGCGATCACGCAGCTGAAAATGCCTTTCTCAACGTGGGTAAACAACGGCTGGCCCTGTTCGCGCTTGGCCAGGGCGAACAGGATCACGCCCGGCGCATACAGCAGCGCCGACAGCAGCAGGTATTTAAGGCCCCCGGCGTAGAGCAACCATACGGCGTAACCCAGGGCGATCAACCCCACCAGCAGGTCCTTGATGCGATGGCGGTGGGCACCTTCATAGGTTTCACCACGCCCACTCAGCAACACCGCGTAAGCCGCCGACCACAGGTAAGGCACGAGGATCATCGACGACGCCAGGTAGATCAGGGTGGTGTAGGTGCTGTGGGAAAACAGCGTGATCACCAGGAAGACCTGGATCATCACATTGGTCAGCCACAAGGCGTTGACCGGCACCTGGTTGGCATTTTCCTTTTTCAGGAAGGCCGGCATGGTCTTGTCATGGGCGGTGGCATAGAGGATCTCGGCACACAGCAGCGCCCAGGACAACAAGGCCCCCAGCAGCGACACGGCCAGGCCGATACTGATCAGCAACGCGCCCCAGGGACCGACGATATGCTCGAGCACACCGGCCAGGGACGGGTTTTGCAGGCCGGCCAGCTCCGCCTGGCTCATGATGCCGAGGGACAACACATTCACCAGCACCAACAGCGCCAGCACGCCGAGAAAGCCGATCACCGTGGCCCGCCCCACGTCCGCGCGCTTCTCGGCCCGCGCCGAATACACACTGGCGCCTTCGATGCCGATAAACACAAATACCGTGACCAGCATCATATTGCGCACCTGGTCCACCACACTGCCGAATTGCGGCTTTTCCAGACCCCAGATGTCAGCCGTGAAGATATCCGCCTTGAACGCCACGGCGGCGATGACCACGAACATCAGCAGCGGCACCAGCTTGGCCACGGTGGTGATCTGGTTGATGAACGCGGCTTCCTTGATCCCGCGCATCACCAGGAAGTGCACGGCCCACAGCAGCAACGATGCGCAGCCGATGGCCACCGGCGTGTTGCCTTGGCCGAACACCGGGAAAAAATAGCCGAGGGTGCTGAACAGCAACACGAAATAACCGACGTTGCCCATCCACGCGCTGATCCAGTAACCCCAGGCCGACGAAAAACCCATGTAGTCGCCGAAACCCGCCTTGGCGTAGGCGTACACCCCGGAATCCAGTTCCGGCTTGCGATTGGCCAGGGTCTGGAAGACGAAGGCCAGGGTCAGCATGCCCACGGCGGTGATCGCCCAACCGATCAACACCGCGCCCACCTCCGCGCGCGCGGCCATGTTCTGCGGCAACGAGAAAATCCCCCCGCCGATCATCGAGCCCACCACCAGGGCAATCAGGGCGCCAAGCCGAAGTTTCTGGGTCGGTTGAGACATGCAGACTCCTGAATAAGATTTGAGCGGACAACCGTGCACTCAACTAATTAACTCAGCGAGTGTAGCGTTTATTAAAGACAGCGATAAAACCGCCACGCTCATAACTCAACGGCATGACAGTTTTTATAGTTTAGGCTTATTTAGATTTTAAATACGCCGAATACTTTGTCGCTTCCAAGCTATTTATTGTCGCCGTTGCGAAAAGTTTGCACATTCGGGAAAACGGGCTAGTTTCAAACGTCCATACGCAGCACTAAATGATTGACCAAACCGCAGAGATCGCTCTGGAAAGCGCCTTTGCGCGGAAAACTATTGCCCACGACTTTCCAGTCTAAGTCATTAATTCACAATGGAATGTGCCAATGAAGTGATCTGAGTCAGCTGTTTGATTAGCGCACGGAATTATTCTGTGGTCTCTCTTCTCCTGCATTGGAGTTATGCGATGTCTGAATCTCCCGGAAAACTTCGATTGGGTGCACTGGTTGCACTTGTCGTCGGCTCAATGATTGGCGGCGGGATCTTCTCTCTGCCGCAAAACATGGCCGCCAGTGCCGATGTTGGCGCGGTATTGATCGGTTGGGTAATTACCGCCGTGGGCATGCTGACCCTGGCCTTCGTCTTCCAGACCCTGGCCAATCGCAAACCTGATCTGGACGGCGGCGTCTACGCCTACGCCAAGGCCGGCTTCGGTGACTACATGGGCTTTTCGTCGGCCTGGGGTTACTGGATCAGCGCCTGGCTGGGCAACGTCGGTTACTTCGTCCTCCTGTTCAGCACCCTCGGTTACTTCTTCCCGATCTTTGGCGAAGGCAATACGCCTGCGGCGGTGATTGGCGCGTCGGTCTTGCTGTGGGCCGTGCACTTTCTGGTGCTGCGCGGGATAAAGGAAGCGGCGTTCATCAACCTGGTGACCACCGTCGCCAAGGTGGTGCCGCTGGTGCTGTTCGTGTTGATCGCCGTGTTCGCCTTCAAGCTGGACATCTTCACCGCTGACATCTGGGGCGTGAAGAACCCGGACCTGGGCAGCGTGATGAACCAGGTGCGCAACATGATGCTGGTCACCGTGTGGGTGTTCATCGGTATCGAAGGCGCGAGCATCTTCTCGGCCCGTGCTGAAAAACGCAGCGACGTCGGCAAGGCCACCGTGATCGGCTTTATCACCGTGCTGCTGTTCCTGATGCTGGTGAACGTGCTGTCCCTGGGCATCATGACCCAACCGGAATTGGCCAAGCTGCAGAACCCGTCGATGGCCGCCGTGCTGGAACATGTGGTGGGCCACTGGGGTGCGGTGCTGATCAGCGTCGGCTTGATCATCTCGTTGCTGGGGGCGCTGCTGTCGTGGGTGCTGCTGTGTGCGGAGATCATGTTCGCCGCCGCCAAGGACCACACCATGCCGGAGTTCCTGCGCAAGGAAAACGCCAACCATGTGCCGGCCAACGCCCTGTGGCTGACCAACGCCATGGTCCAGATATTCCTGGTGATCACGCTGTTTTCCGCCAGTACCTACCTGTCGCTGATCTACCTCGCCACCTCGATGATCCTGGTGCCTTACCTGTGGTCGGCGGCCTATGCGCTGCTGCTGGCGGTACGCGGCGAAACCTACGAAAACGCCCTCAAGGAGCGCAGGAAGGACCTGTTTATCGGCGCGATCGCACTGATCTACGCGGTCTGGCTGCTCTATGCCGGCGGTACCAAGTACCTGCTGTTGTCCGCCCTGCTCTATGCCCCCGGCGCGATCCTGTTCGCCAAGGCCAAGCATGAACTGGGCAAACCGATTTTCACCAACGTCGAGAAGCTGATTTTCGCCGCAGTCGTCATTGGCGCCCTGGTGGCTGCCTATGGCCTCTACGACGGCTTCCTGACTCTGTAACTGACGTTCACTGGAGGATCTGTAATGACCACGGAAAAAGTGAAGTACGGCGTACATTCCGAAGCCGGCAAACTGCGCAAAGTCATGGTGTGCTCCCCAGGCTTGGCCCACCAGCGGCTGACCCCTAACAACTGCGATGAACTGCTGTTCGATGACGTGCTCTGGGTAGCCCAGGCCAAGCGCGACCATTTCGACTTCGTGACCAAGATGCGCGAACGGGACATTGATGTGCTGGAAATGCACAACCTGCTGACCGATATCGTTGCCAACCCCGAAGCCCTGGACTGGATCCTGGAACGCAAGATCACCTCCAACACCGTGGGCCTGGGCCTGGTCGAGGAAGTCAGCTCCTGGCTGCGCAGCCTGGAGCCACGCAAGATCGCCGAGTTCCTGATCGGTGGCGTGTCGGCCGATGACCTGCCGAGCAGCTTCGGTGGCAAGACCATCGAGATGTTCCGCGACTTCCTCGGCCACGCCAGTTTTATCCTGCCGCCGCTGCCCAACACCCAGTTCACCCGCGACACCACCTGCTGGATCTACGGCGGCGTGACGCTCAACCCGATGTACTGGCCGGCGCGACGCCAGGAAACCCTGCTGGCGAGCGCCATCTACAAATTCCACCCCGAATTCACCAACGCAGACTTCCAGATCTGGTACGGCGACCCCGACCAGGAACACGGTGCCGCCACGCTCGAAGGCGGTGACGTCATGCCGATTGGCAATGGCGTGGTGTTGATCGGCATGGGCGAGCGTTCGTCCCACCAGGCCATCGGCCAACTGGCGCGCAACCTGTTCAAGAACAAAGCCGTGGAGCGCGTGATCGTTGCCGGCCTGCCGAAATCCCGCGCAGCGATGCACCTCGACACCGTGTTCAGCTTCTGCGACCGCGACCTGGTGACCATCTTCCCCGAAGTGGTCAACCAGATCGTGCCTTTCACCCTGCGCCCTGACGAAAGCAAGCCCCACGGCATCGACATTCAGCGCGAAAAAACCAACTTCCTCGAGACCGTGGCCGCTGCGCTCAACCTCAAGGCCCTGCGCGTGGTCGAGACCGGCGGTAACAGCTTCGCCGCCGAACGCGAGCAGTGGGACGACGGCAACAACGTGGTGGCCGTGGAGCCGGGCGTGGTGATCGGCTACGACCGCAACACTTACACCAACACCCTGCTGCGCAAGGCCGGCGTGGAAGTCATCACCATCAGCGCCGGTGAACTCGGCCGTGGCCGTGGCGGCGGCCACTGCATGACCTGCCCGATCATCCGCGACCCAATCGACTATTAATTTTTTGGCCTTGGCCGCTGCTTATCCAGCAGTGGCCAAGGGGATAACCGAAACCTAAGGAGATCCACCATGGCTTTCAATATGCGCAACCGCAGCCTGCTCTCGCTGATGCACCACACCACCCGCGAGCTGAATTACCTGCTGGACCTGTCCCGCGACCTCAAGCGCGCCAAATACACCGGCACCGAGCGTCCGCACCTGCAAGGCAAGAACATCGCGCTGATCTTCGAAAAAACCTCGACCCGCACCCGTTGCGCCTTCGAAGTGGCAGCCCACGACCAGGGTGCCCACGTCACCTACATCGACCCGGTGTCGTCGCAGATCGGCCACAAAGAAAGCATGAAAGACACCGCCCGCGTCCTCGGCCGCATGTTCGACGCCATTGAGTACCGTGGCTTCGAGCAGGAAATCGTCGAAGAGCTGGCCAAGTTCGCCGGCGTGCCGGTGTTCAACGGCCTCACCGCCGAATTCCACCCGACCCAAATGATCGCCGACACCCTGACCATGCGCGAGCACAGCGACAAGCCGCTGCATGACATCAGCTACGCCTACCTGGGCGACGCTCGCTACAACATGGGTAACTCGCTGCTGATGATCGGCGCCAAGCTCGGCATGGACGTGCGCATCGGCGCGCCGAAAGCCCTGTGGCCCCACGAAGACTTCATCAAACAGTGCCAGGCGTTTGCCGAAGAAAGCGGCGCGCGCATCACCATCACCGAAGACCCGAAGGAAGCAGTCAAGGGCGTGGACTTCATCCACACCGATATCTGGGTGTCCATGGGTGAACCGGTGGAAGCGTGGGACGAACGCATCGAGCAACTGCTGCCGTACCAGGTCAACGCCAAGATGATGAAAGCCTCGGGCAATCCTCGGGTGAAATTCATGCACTGCCTGCCGGCGTTCCATAACAGCGAAACCAAAGTCGGCAAGGACATCGCCGCGCGGTATCCGAACCTGGCCAATGGCGTGGAAGTGACCGAGGAAGTCTTCGAGTCGCCGGCCAACATCGCCTTTGAGCAAGCGGAAAACCGCATGCACACCATCAAGGCGATCCTGGTGTCGGCACTCGCGGATATCTAAAGGCTACACGGTCAAATGTGGGAGGGGCGGTGCGACGATTCGACTTGCCCCCGATGGCGGCGGATCAGCTACAGATAAGTTGCCTGACATACCGCTATCGGGAGCAAGCCCCCTCCCACATTGGCCTCTGTGTTCACACCCATAGAAGGATTGCATTATGCGCATCGTCGTAGCCCTGGGCGGCAACGCCCTCCTGCGCCGTGGTGAACCCATGACCGCAGACAACCAACGCGCCAATATCCGCATCGCCACCGAACAGATCGCCAAGATCCATGCCGGCAACGAACTGGTCATCGCCCACGGCAATGGCCCGCAGGTCGGCCTGCTGTCGTTGCAGGCGGCGGCCTACACCAGCGTTTCGCCGTACCCGCTGGACGTGCTCGGTGCCGAGACCGAAGGCATGATCGGCTACATCATCGAACAGGAACTGGGCAACCTGCTGGACTTCGAAGTGCCGTTCGCCACCCTGCTCACCCAGGTGGAAGTGGACCCCAAGGACCCTGCCTTCCAGAACCCGACCAAGCCCATCGGCCCGGTGTACTCCAAGGCCGAAGCGGAAAAACTCGCCGCCGAGAAAGGCTGGGCCATCGCCCCGGATGGCGATAAATATCGCCGCGTCGTGGCCAGCCCACGGCCCAAACGTATTTTCGAGATTCGCCCGATCAAGTGGCTGCTGGAAAAAAGCGCCATCGTGATCTGCGCCGGTGGTGGCGGTATCCCGACCCTGTACGGTGAAGACGGCAAGCTCAAAGGCATCGAAGCCGTGATCGACAAAGACCTGTGCTCCTCGTTGCTGGCCACGCAACTGGACGCCGATTTGCTGGTGATCGCCACCGACGTCAACGCCGCTTTTATCGACTTCGGCAAGCCGACCCAGAAAGCCATCGGCCAGGCCCACCCCGACGACATGGAAAAACTCGGCTTCGCCGCCGGTTCCATGGGCCCCAAGGTGCAAGCCGCCTGCGAGTTCGCCCGCCAGACTGGCAAAACCGCAGTGATCGGTTCACTCTCCGACATCGAAGCCATCGTCCAGGGCAGCGCCGGCACGCGCATCAGCACGGCAACACCTGGCATCACCTATCTGTGAAGTAGAGGAGATACGCCTATGGCCACCTTTGAACCCGGTCACCTGCACGTCGAACGTCACGCCCTTAACAAGGACGACTACAGCTACAACCTGTGCATCGATTACGAAGTCAGCCAGGACCCAAAGGAAGGCAAGGGCATGCTGTTCAAGCTGCACGGCTCGGTGCAGGGCAAGGATCTCAAGGAAGAGTTCTTTTTACCCAAGGACCAGGCATTCGACTTTGCCCGGCATGCGATGAACATCGCGCAGAAGTATGGGATGCCGAAGATTGCGGTGTTGAATGGCTCGATGCACAAGCAGTACGACCAGATGTTCGAGGATGTGCGGCATCAACTGGATGTGAAATCCGGCGACCCGGTCAAGCCTGAACACTTGGCGTAATGCGCTTGCACTGACATAACACTGTGCAAAATGTGGGAGGGGGCTTGCCCCCTCCCACATTTTGATCTCCATTATTTGTCAGATTTCACCTGTGCCCCGCTCCAAGGCATACTTGCCGCCTCCCGCTCTCCAGAATTGCTAACCGCCCCATGCGTATCCACGTCAGCTTCATCGACCGCGTCGGCATTACCCAGGAAGTCCTGGCCTTGCTTGGTGGGCGCAATCTCAACCTGGATGCGGTGGAAATGGTGCCGCCCAACGTCTACATCGACGCCCCGACGCTGAGCGCCGAGGTGCTCGAAGAGCTGCGCGACGCGCTGTTCAGCGTGCACGGTGTACAGGCGGTGACGGTGGTAGACATCCTCCCTGGCCAACGCCGTCACCTGCAACTCGACGCCCTGCTGGCGGCCATGACCGACCCGGTGCTGGCGCTGGACAGCGCGGGCACGATCCTGCTGGCCAACCCGGCACTGATCGCGCTGTACGGGCGCGAACCGGCGGGGGAAAGCATCACCGAGCTGTTCAACGACCCGGCGTTGCTGGACACCTTGCTGGAACAGGGCTTTCGCCTGCCCCTGCGCGAGATCAGCGTCAACGGCCAGACCCTCTTGCTGGACGCCACGCCAATCACCGATGCCGGCGCCCTGCTCACGCTGTACCAGCCGAACCGCATCGGTGAACAACTGTCGGCGCTGCACCACGACCATGCCGAAGGCTTTGACGCGCTATTGGGCGAATCACCGGCGATCCGCACCCTCAAGGCCCGCGCGCAACGGGTGGCCGCGCTGGATGCACCGCTGTTGATCCAGGGCGAAACCGGCACCGGCAAGGAATTGGTGGCGCGGGCCTGCCACGCCATCAGCGCGCGCTACAGTGCACCGTTCCTGGCGTTGAACTGCGCCGCATTGCCGGAGAACCTCGCCGAAAGCGAATTGTTCGGTTACGCCCCCGGCGCCTTTACCGGCGCCCAGCGCGGCGGTAAGCCGGGGCTGATGGAGCTGGCCAACCAGGGCACGGTGTTCCTTGATGAAATCGGCGAAATGTCGCCGTATTTGCAGGCCAAGCTGCTGCGTTTTCTCAACGACGGCAGCTTCCGTCGGGTGGGCGGCGACCGCGAAGTGAAGGTCAATGTGCGCATCCTCAGCGCCACCCACCGCAACCTGGAAAAAATGGTCAGCGAAGGCACCTTTCGCGAAGACCTGTTCTACCGTCTCAACGTGCTCAACGTCGAAGTGCCGCCGCTGCGCGAACGCGGCCAGGACATCCTGTTGCTGGCCCGTTACTTCATGCAGCAGGCCTGCGCGCAGATCCAGCGCCCGGTGTGTCGCCTGGCGCCCGGCACCTATCCGGCGCTGTTGGGCAACCGTTGGCCGGGCAATGTGCGCCAGCTGCAGAACGTGATCTTCCGCGCCGCCGCCATTTGCGAAAGCAGCCTGGTGGACATCGGCGACCTGGACATTGCCGGCACCTCGGTGGCCCGCCAAAGCGACGGTGAAATCGACAGCCTCGAACAGGCGGTCGAGGATTTCGAACGCGGCCTGCTGGAGAAACTCTACGCCAGCTATCCCTCGACCCGGCAATTGGCCAGTCGCCTGCAAACCTCCCACACAGCCATCGCCCATCGATTGCGCAAGTACGGCATACCCAATAAGCCCTGAGCTGGACGCCTACCGGGTTGCGTTTCAAAAAGGGTCTGAGAACGACATCCGCTGTACTGAAAGCGCTACAGCGTAACGATTTCGCTACAACCCTGCTTTTTGCGCGCCATCCAAGGCTTTGATCCACATAGGCTTTTTTTCCCAGGCCTGACTGTAGCGAAATCGCTACAGTGGAAACGTATAAGCCTATAACCAAATTTATTAACCTGTTGATTTATAACGAATTAATAAGATTGGCCGCGATATTGCTAAGTAACTCCCCATTATTCCAATCCCGTCCGCCAGACGAATCTGGCCCTGAGGAGTTTCCATGAGCGAGTTGCGTTTCACTGAAGATCACGAATGGCTGCGCGCCGAAGCTGACGGCAGCGTCACCGTGGGTATCACCGCTTTCGCACAGGACGCGCTGGGTGATGTGGTTTTCGTGCAACTGCCGGAGTTGCAGGCCTACGCCAAGGGCGCTGAAGCGTCCACCGTAGAATCGGTCAAGGCCGCCAGCGGCGTGTACATGCCGCTGGACGGTGAAGTGCTGGAAGTGAACGACAAGCTCGATGGCAGCCCGGAACTGGTCAACGAAGACCCGATGGGCGCAGGCTGGTTCTTCCGCTTTAAACCGGCCGATGCCGGGGCGGTAGCTAAACTGTTGGATCAGGACGCGTACGACCGCCTGATCAAAGCCAACGCTGAAGCCTGAGGAGCGCGCCATGACGATCAACTTGAGCACCGCCAACGAATTCATCGCCCGCCACATCGGCCCGCGCCCGCAAGATGAGCAGCAAATGCTCGCCAGCCTGGGCTTCGATTCCCTGGAAGCCCTGAGCGCCAGCGTGATCCCGGAAAGCATCAAGGGCACCAGCGTGCTCGGCCTGGAAGACGGCCTGAGCGAAGCCGAGGCCCTGGCCAAGATCAAGGCCATTGCCAGCCAGAACCAACTGTTCAAGACCTACATCGGCCAGGGCTACTACAACTGCCATACGCCGTCGCCGATCCTGCGCAACCTGCTGGAAAACCCGGCCTGGTACACCGCCTACACCCCCTACCAGCCAGAGATTTCCCAAGGCCGCCTGGAAGCGCTGCTGAACTTCCAGACCCTGATCAGCGACCTCACCGGCCTGCCGATCGCCAACGCTTCGCTGCTGGATGAAGCCACCGCCGCCGCCGAAGCCATGACCTTCTGCAAGCGCCTGAGCAAGAACAAGGGCAGCAACGCCTTCTTCGCCTCTATCCACAGCCACCCGCAAACCCTCGATGTACTGCGCACGCGTGCCGAGCCGCTGGGCATTGACGTGGTCGTGGGCGATGAACGCGAACTGACCGACGTCAGCGCGTTTTTCGGCGCCCTGCTGCAATACCCGGCCAGCAACGGTGACGTGTTCGACTACCACGCGCTGACCGAGCGCTTCCACGCCGCCAACGCCTTGGTGGCCGTGGCCGCCGACCTGCTGGCCCTGACCCTGCTGACCCCTCCGGGTGAGTTCGGCGCCGACGTGGCCATCGGCAGCGCGCAACGCTTCGGCGTCCCACTGGGCTTCGGTGGCCCGCACGCGGCGTACTTCTCCACCAAGGATGCGTTCAAGCGCGACATGCCGGGGCGTCTCGTCGGTGTGTCGGTAGACCGCTTCGGCAAGCCGGCCCTGCGCCTGGCCATGCAGACCCGCGAGCAACATATTCGCCGCGAGAAAGCCACCAGCAACATCTGCACCGCCCAAGTGCTGCTCGCCAACATCGCCAGCATGTACGCCGTGTACCACGGGCCCAAGGGCCTGACCCAGATCGCCAACCGCATTCATCACCTGACCGCGATCCTCGCCAAGGGCTTGACCGCACTGGGCCTCAAGGTCGAGCAGGAACACTTCTTCGACACCCTGACCCTGCACACCGGCGCCGACACTGGCGCACTGCACGACAAGGCCCGCACCCAGCGCATCAACCTGCGCGTGGTGGATGCTGAGCGGGTTGGCCTGTCGGTCGACGAAACCACCACCCAAGCCGATATCGAAACCCTGTGGGCGCTCTTCGCTGCGGGCAAAGCCCTGCCGGACTTCAACACCGCCGTGGACAGCAGCCTGCCTGCCGCATTGCTGCGCCAGTCGCCGATCCTCAGCCACCCGGTGTTCAACCGTTATCACTCCGAAACCGAGCTGATGCGCTACCTGCGCAAGCTGGCGGACAAAGACCTGGCCCTGGACCGCACCATGATCCCGCTGGGCTCATGCACCATGAAGCTCAACGCCGCCAGCGAAATGATCCCAGTGACCTGGGCCGAATTCGGTGCCCTGCACCCGTTCGCCCCGGCCGAGCAAAGTAGCGGTTACCTGCAACTGACCTCCGAGCTGGAAGCCATGCTCTGCGCGGCCACCGGTTACGACGCAATCTCGCTGCAACCGAACGCCGGTTCCCAGGGTGAATACGCCGGCCTGTTGGCGATCCGTGCCTACCACCAGAGCCGTGGCGAAGAGCGTCGCGACATCTGCCTGATCCCGTCGTCGGCCCACGGTACCAACCCGGCGACCGCCAACATGGCCGGTATGCGCGTGGTCGTCACCGCCTGCGATGCCCGTGGCAACGTCGACATCGAAGACCTGCGCGCCAAGGCCATCGAGCACCGCGAACACCTCGCGGCACTGATGATCACCTACCCGTCCACCCACGGCGTGTTCGAAGAAGGCATCCGCGAAATCTGCGGCATCGTTCACGACAACGGCGGCCAGGTGTACATCGACGGCGCCAACATGAACGCCATGGTCGGCCTCTGTGCCCCGGGCAAGTTCGGCGGCGACGTGTCCCACCTGAACCTGCACAAGACCTTCTGCATCCCCCACGGCGGTGGCGGCCCGGGCGTTGGCCCGATTGGCGTCAAGTCCCACCTCACCCCGTTCCTGCCCGGCCACGCGGCCATGGCGCGCAAGGAAGGCGCGGTGTGTGCGGCGCCGTTCGGCAGCGCGAGCATTTTGCCGATCACCTGGATGTACATCAGCATGATGGGCGGCGCCGGCCTCAAGCGCGCGTCGCAGTTGGCGATCCTGAATGCCAACTACATTTCCCGTCGCCTGGAAGAGCACTACCCCGTGCTCTACACCGGCAGCAACGGCCTGGTGGCGCACGAATGCATCCTGGACCTGCGCCCGCTGAAGGACAGCAGCGGCATCAGCGTAGACGACGTGGCCAAGCGCCTGATCGACTTCGGCTTCCACGCACCGACCATGTCGTTCCCGGTGGCCGGCACGCTGATGATCGAGCCGACCGAAAGCGAATCCAAGGAAGAACTGGACCGCTTCTGCGACGCCATGATCGCCATCCGCGAAGAAATCCGCGCAGTGGAGAACGGCACCCTGGACAAGGACGACAACCCACTGAAAAACGCCCCGCATACTGCGGCGGAACTGGTGGGCGAATGGAGCCACCCTTACAGCCGCGAACAAGCGGTATACCCGGTAGCGTCTCTGATCGAAGGCAAGTACTGGCCGCCGGTTGGCCGGGTCGACAACGTGTTTGGTGATCGCAACCTCGTATGCGCATGCCCTTCAATCGAGAGCTACGCATAACCCGAGGCTGAACTCAATCAAATGTGGGAGGGGGCTTGCTCCCGATAACGGAGTGTCAGTTGATCAATCTGGTGACAGACACACCGCTATCGGGGGCAAGCCCCCTCCCACATTTTGACCCCATGAATAATAAGAAACCGGAGAACAACTCATGTCGTTAAGCGTGTTCGACCTGTTCAAGATTGGCATCGGCCCCTCCAGCTCCCACACCGTCGGCCCCATGCGCGCGGCCGCTCGGTTCGCCGAGGGCCTCAAGCGTGACAACCTGCTGAGCACCACCACCGGCATCAAGGTGGAACTCTATGGCTCCCTCGGCGCCACCGGCAAAGGGCACGGCAGCGACAAGGCCGTGCTGCTGGGCCTGGAAGGCGAACACCCGGACACCGTGAACACCGAAACCGTGGCCGCGCGCCTTGCGCAGATGCGCGGCGACGGTCGCTTGAACCTGCTCGGCGAACACAGCATTACGTTCAACGAGAAAGAACATCTGGCGATGATTCGCAAACCGCTGGCCTACCACCCCAATGGCATGATCTTTCGTGCCTTTGATGCGGCGGGCATCCAGATCCGCAGCCGCGAGTACTACTCGGTCGGCGGCGGTTTCGTGGTGGATGAAGACGCCGCCGGCGCCGACCGGATCGTCGAAGACGCCACGCCCCTGACGTTCCCGTTCAAGCATGCCAAGGACTTGCTCGGCCATTGCACCACCTATGGGCTGTCCATCAGCCAGGTGATGCTCACCAATGAAAGTGCCTGGCGCCCTGAAGCAGAGACCCGCGCCGGCCTGCTGAAGATCTGGCAGGTGATGCAGGACTGCGTGGCAGCCGGCTGTCGCAACGAAGGCATCTTGCCCGGCGGCTTGAAGGTCAAGCGTCGCGCCGCCGCCTTGCATCGCCAGTTGTGCAAGAACCCGGAGTCGGCCCTGCGCGACCCGCTGTCGGTACTGGATTGGGTCAACCTGTACGCCCTGGCCGTCAACGAAGAAAACGCCAACGGCGGGCGCGTGGTCACGGCGCCCACCAACGGCGCGGCCGGGATTGTGCCGGCGGTGCTGCATTACTACATGCGCTTTATCCCCGGCGCGAACGAAGACGGCGTGGTGCGCTTTCTGCTCACCGCCGCCGCCATCGGGATTCTGTACAAGGAAAACGCCTCGATCTCCGGGGCCGAAGTCGGTTGCCAGGGTGAAGTCGGCGTGGCCTGTTCCATGGCCGCTGGCGCGTTGTGCGAAGTATTGGGCGGTACGGTTTCCCAGGTGGAAAACGCCGCCGAGATCGGCATGGAACACAACCTCGGCCTGACCTGCGACCCGATTGGCGGGCTGGTGCAGGTGCCGTGCATCGAGCGCAATGCCATGGGCTCGGTGAAGGCCATCAATGCGGTGCGCATGGCCTTGCGTGGCGACGGGCAACACTTCGTCTCGCTCGACAAGGTCATCCGCACCATGCGCCAGACCGGCGCCGACATGAAAAGCAAATACAAGGAAACCGCCCGTGGCGGTTTGGCGGTCAACATTATCGAGTGCTGACGCCTAAAGGCGCGCCAGCACGTTTTTCAGGAGCTGAATATGTCCACCGAAACCCTGTTGAAAACCCCATTGCACGCCCTGCACCTCGAGTTGGGTGCACGCATGGTGCCCTTTGCCGGCTACGACATGCCGGTGCAATACCCACTGGGCGTGATGAAGGAGCACCTGCACACCCGTGAACAGGCCGGGTTGTTCGACGTGTCCCACATGGGCCAGATCCGCCTCACCGGCGCCAACGCCGCCAAGGCCCTGGAAACCCTGGTACCGGTCGACATCATCGACCTGCCGGTCGGCATGCAGCGCTACGCGATGTTCACCAATGAGCAGGGCGGCATCCTCGACGACCTGATGGTGGCGAACCTGGGTAACGACGAACTGTTCCTGGTGGTCAACGCCGCCTGCAAGGACCAGGACCTGGCGCACCTGCGTGCGCATATCGGCGATCAATGCAGCATCGAGCCGCTGTTCGAAGAGCGCGCCCTGCTCGCCCTGCAAGGCCCGGCGGCGGTCAAGGTGCTGGCGCGCCTGGCACCGGAAGTCACCCAGATGACCTTCATGCAATTCGCCTCCCTGCGCCTGCTGGGCGTGGAGTGCTACGTCAGCCGCTCCGGCTACACCGGTGAAGACGGCTTTGAAATCTCCGTGCCCGCCGCCAACGCCGAAAGCCTGGCACGCAGCCTGCTGGCCGAGGACGAAGTGCAGGCCATCGGCCTGGGCGCCCGTGACTCGCTGCGCCTGGAAGCCGGCCTGTGCCTGTACGGCCACGACATGAACACCGAGACCACCCCAATCGAAGCCAGCCTGTTGTGGGCGATCTCCAAGGCCCGTCGCGCCGACGGTGCACGTGCCGCTGGCTTCCCGGGTGCCGACCGCATCTTCACCCAGCAGCAAACCGGTGTGAGCCGCAAGCGCGTAGGTCTGCTGCCCCAGGAACGCACCCCGGTGCGTGAAGGTGCAGAGATCGTCGACGAACACGGCACCGTGATCGGCAGTGTGTGCAGCGGTGGCTTTGGCCCGAGCCTGGGCGGCCCGCTGGCCATGGGTTACCTGGACAGCGCATTCATCGCGCTGGACACCGAAGTGTCTGCGTTGGTGCGTGGGAAAAAGGTGCCACTTCGTGTAAGTAAAATGCCATTCGTGCCGCAACGTTACTATCGTGGCTGATTGACTGTTCCTATAAGTAACGCGGTTGCGTTAACGTGCACTAATCTGTAACGCAACCGCCATAAAACAGTGCAGCGACGATAGTCATCGTTATAGGATTTAACCTATAACAAGTGACCTGTTCTATCGAATAAGCAAGCCTCCCATTATTCAGCGAAGTGCCATGTGGCCGAGTAAACGCTGGGCTTTTGGCGGGGCTTGTTTTTTCTATATTAGTTGGCGTAGAGTTTGCCCACTGTGTTTGCATGGGTCGCTTGGAACCTGGACCTGGGCAGTAGCCAAAGTTTGCTACAACCCGTTCGACGTCTCTTACTTTCCTGCAACCCAGCCCAGTACTCTTTCCTGTGAAAGGGGCTGTCATTAATTTTTAGCGTCAAGGAAATAAGAAAATGGCTGATCGTCAGAGCGGTACCGTCAAGTGGTTTAACGACGAGAAAGGGTTTGGTTTTATCACTCCAGAAAGCGGTCCGGATCTGTTCGTGCATTTCCGCGCTATTCAAGGCAACGGCTTCAAAAGCCTGAAGGAAGGCCAGAAGGTCACCTTCGTTGCAGTTCAAGGCCAGAAAGGCATGCAGGCTGACGAAGTACAAGCAGAAGGCTGATCCTTTCTGCAACAAAAAGCCCCTGACATGACATCAGGGGCTTTTTTATGGGCGCTATTCCGTAAAATGGTTTTTTTCCTCAGAGAGCCCAGCCATGCCCAAACCCTTGCTGAGTCCCCAAGGCGAGTTCCCCGCCGTTGGCCTGGGCCGTCGCCTGGCAGCGATGTTCTATGACTTCCTGTTGTGCACCGCGCTGCTGATCGTCACCGCGTTTATCTACAAGCTGGTGTGGATCGCGTTCGTGGGCGAAGCCAAGATGCGCACCCTCACCGAATCCGGCGCGCTGGACGGTGACCCGCTGCTGTCGACGATTCTGTTCTTTGTGCTGTTTGGTTTCTTTGCCAAGTTCTGGACCCATTCCGGGCAAACCCTGGGCATGCAGGTCTGGGGCGTACGCGTGCAAAACGCCGACGGCACGCGCATCAGCCTGTGGCAGGCGCTGTTGCGCTTTGTCGTGTCGATTGCGTCATGGTTGTGCGTGGGGCTGGGGTTTGTCTGGTCGTTGTTCGACAAGCAGAAACGCAGTTGGCATGACATCTACTCGGATACGCAGTTGGTGCGCATCCCGAAGCAAAAGAAATAATACCTTTCTTAATTGGAGATCAAAATGTGGGAGGGGGCTTGCCCCCTCCCACATTTTTAACCGAGCTCGCCTCGGTTCAGGCGTTACCCACCAGCTTCAGGCGCGCAGCCTGAGTGAAATCCAGCATGCGCTTGAGCGGCCGCACGGCGTGGGGAATCACCGACGGCTCGACGAATATCTCGTTACTGCCCTCACGCAGGCACTGCAGCGTGCGCTCCAGCGTATTCATCGCCATCCACGGGCAGTGTGCGCAACTGCGGCACGCGGCGCCGTTGCCGGCGGTGGGCGCTTCGACGAAGACCTTGTCCGGGCACAGCTGCTGCATCTTGTAGAAGATGCCGCGGTCGGTCGCCACGATGAAGGTCTTGTTCGGCAGACGCTGTGCCGCCGCAATCAACTGGCTGGTGGAACCCACCGCGTCGGCCAATTCGATCACCGAGGTCGGCGATTCCGGGTGCACCAGGATCGCTGCGTCCGGGTACAGCGCCTTCATGTCTTCCAACTGCTTGGACTTGAACTCCTCGTGGACGATGCACGCACCGTCCCACAGCAGCATGTCGGCACCGGTCTGGCGCTGGATGTAGGTCCCTAGGTGTTTGTCCGGGCCCCAGATGATGGTCTCGCCGTTATCCATCAGGCTTTCGACGATTTCCAGCGCACAGCTGGAAGTCACCACCCAATCGGCGCGGGCTTTGACTGCCGCCGAGGTGTTGGCATACACCACCACGGTGCGCTCGGGATGCTGGTCGCAGAACGCCGAAAACTCATCCACCGGGCACCCCAGGTCCAGGGAGCACGTGGCTTCCAGGGTCGGCATGAGGATACGTTTTTCGGGGGTGAGGATTTTGGCGGTCTCGCCCATGAAACGTACACCGGCGACCAATACGGTCTTGGCCGGATGGGCTGCGCCGAAGCGGGCCATTTCCAGGGAGTCGGAGACACAGCCGCCGGTTTCTTCGGCCAGGGCCTGGATCACCGGATCGCAGTAGAAGTGGGCAACCAGCACCGCGTCCTGAGCCTTGAGCTCGGCGGCGATGGCGGCACGCAGGCTTGCCTCTTCCTCGGCGCTGAGGGCCTTGGGCTGCTTGGCGTCGAGGTGGGCTTGAACCAGTAGGCGTTCGGAAATGTGCGTCATGTTCGCAAGACCTGCAGGCGCAGCTGCGCGAAAGTCGAGTGTACCACCGGCTCTGGAGCCCTTCGGGCGCCGCCGGACGAAGTGATTGTGTTCATCAAGCACGGCTAAAAGTGAAGCTGCGCAAGGCTACAGAATATCCAATGGTTTCAAAAGCCTAATCTGGCTTTGACGCGCTCGCCTGTCGGTTAAAAACCCGCAATGGCACTTGGAGTCTCCCCCACCTTTAGAAATCATCTCACGCAAATAGCCGTCAGCGGGCAGAGGTCATGCAGCGCGTTCGTTCAGGCCATTTTGGAAAGATGTTCAAACCGGCACTGGTACTGGGCGTCCTTGAGGCTGCTTTCGAACTGTTCAAGGCCGTCATAGACGTTTTGCAGTCCTTGGATCTGGTTTTTCAGCTCCAGCTTTTTATCCGCAATGGCCTGGCTGACCAAATCCCACGGCAGCTCCTTCCCCCGGTGATCCTGAAGGATCACTTGCATTTCCTTGAGCTTGAAGCCTAGTTGCTGAGCGCATTTGATGAACGTCAGCAGCTCAACGCTTTGCTGGCTATAGACCCGATACGTCCCTTCGCGCACGGGCGGCGGCAGCAAACCAATGTCTTCATAGTGGCGGATAGTCTTGACGGTGGTGCCCGACAGCTGGGCTGCTTTGCCGATATACATGAAAAGTCCTTTTTTGGCACAAGAGTGGGGAGAGCACTTTGGCGCGCGCATCTTCACATATGTCTGCGGAGTCGGAAACGCGAAGGTGTCAAAAGGCAATATATGGCAAGTAGGACGCCGGCATCGCCTGTTGCAAGGCGATGCTGTGCAACGAATGTTTCAGCGGCCAGCGAGAGCCTGGGCTTGCTTGAGCCAAGCGTCACGCTGGGAGGCGTCGGAGCCGAGGACTGGCCCGAACGTGAGGGTCTTCAATGGTTTGATGCCGCAGAACTCCAGGGTGGTCTTGCGCACCTGGTGCAAGCCCGGCATGCGGTAGACCCACTTGTAGTACCACGGCGGGGTATCCATCGTGACCAGCAGGTGAGCCGTGCGCCCTTTCAAAAGCTTGTCGGGAAAGGCTTTGCCTTCGCGGTACTTGAAGGCAAAACCAGGCAGGAATATCCGATCGAAAAAGCCTTTCATCAACGCTGGAATCCCGCCCCACCAGATCGGATAGACAAACGCCAGGTGTTCGGCCCACGTGATATCGGCCTGGGCCTTGAGCAGATCGGGCTCCAACGACTGAACCTGTTTGTAGCCAGCGTGCAGCACTGGATCAAAACTCAGTGCATCCAGGCGTAACAGACGCACGTCGTGCCCGGCACTGGTGGCCTCCTTCATATAGGTGTCGGTCAATGCCCCGCAGAAACTGTCGGTTGAAGGGTGCCCCAGAATCACCAGTACTCGCTTACTCATCATCACTGCATCCTGAATGTAGGGCGCTCAGAATAGGGTGTGCCCGTAACAGGAGAGTCAATAGGGCGGTTTGCCAAAAGCAGGTGTAGCCGGTGCATTGCGTACCGGTAGTAAGCGCCAAATCACAGGCAAAAAAAAACCCGGAAATCCTCACTTGCGTGGGCCTTCCGGATTTTCTAAACCGCCAAAAATGGTGGGTCGTGTGGGATTCGAACCTACGACCAATTGGTTAAAAGCCAACTGCTCTACCAACTGAGCTAACGACCCGCTGTGTGGTGGCGCGTATAATACTGATTTCTAAGGATTATTCAACACCTTATTTGAAATAAATCAGAAATAACGCGTTGGGTCCGTAATTCCGGCCATTTGGAAGCCCTCCGCACGCAGTCGGCAGCTATCGCATTTCCCACAGGCACGGCCGTCATCGTCGGCCTGATAGCAGGAAACAGTCAGCGAGTAATCGACACCAAGTCCTACGCCAGCCTTCACGATATCGGCTTTGCTCAAGTTCTGCAGCGGTGCCTGAATACGAAACCCCTGCCCCTCTACACCCGCCTTGGTCGCCAGGTTGGCCATGCGCTCGAACGATTCGACGAACGCCGGGCGGCAGTCCGGGTAGCCGTTGTAATCCAGGGCATTAACCCCGATGAAGATGTCACGGGCATTCAGAACTTCCGCCCAGCCCAGGGCCAGTGACAGGAACACGGTGTTGCGTGCCGGTACGTAGGTGACCGGGATGCCTTCGGTGGGGCCCTCTGGGACGTCGATAGTGCTGTCGGTCAAGGCAGAGCCACCCATGCCGTCGAGGTTCAGGCCAATCACCTTGTGTTCAACCACCCCCAGGTCTCGGGCAACACGCGCGGCTGCCTCCAGTTCGGCACGGTGGCGCTGACCGTAGTCGAAGCTCATGGTGTAACAGCTGTAACCTTCAGCGCGAACCATGGCCACTAACGTTGCGGAATCGAGGCCGCCAGACAGCAGGATGACGGCGCGCTGTTGATCAGTCATCTCAACGCCCTGGCTCGTCGTTCCACAGGTATTTATGCAGCTGCAATTGCAGGCGTACGGGCAGGTTATCGGCAACCACCCAGTCGGCCAGATCGCGCGCGTTCAGGTCATGGTGGCTGGGAGAGAACAATACCTCACCGGCACGGCGGTCAAGGCCGTACTGGATCAGCTTGGAGTTGGCCCAGTCGTAGTCCTCACGGGAACAAATCACGAACTTGACCTGATCGTTGGGCGTCAGCAGCTCGATGTTCTCGTAGCGGTTGCGGTGCACTTCCTTGGAGCCCGGCGTCTTGAGGTCAACCACTCGACTCACACGCGGATCTACCGCAGAAATATCCAGGGCGCCGCTGGTTTCCAGGGATACCTCGTAACCGGCGTCACACAGCTGTTTGAGCAAGGGTATGGCGTTAGGCTGGGCCAGGGGCTCGCCACCCGTCACACAGACGTAGCGCGGCCGGTAGCTGGCAACCTGCTCCAGGATGTCTTCGAGGGTGCGCACGGTTCCGCCACTGAAGGCGTAGGCGCTGTCACAGTATTGGCAACGCAAGGGGCAGCCGGTCAGGCGCACAAAAACTGTGGGCAGGCCAGCGGTTCGCGTTTCACCCTGTAACGAGTAAAAAACTTCGGTGATGCGTAATGTGTCTTGCATAGTCGCCACGGGCGTAACAGCTAAACAGGCTGTCCGCCTCCGTCAGGCACTTCAAAGAACCCCGCCAACGCGTAGACCCCAGGAAGCGTGTGTCATAAAAGGGCGTGGATTCTAACGAAAAAACCCGCGCCAGGCGCGGGTTTCTTCTAAACGGGCTGCATCGCTTACAAGCGTTGCAGATCCCGTTGAGCCAACTGTGCGGCGGAAGTGCCCGGATATTGGGCTACGACCTGCTGCAGAATACCTTTGACCTTGTCGGTATGACCCAGGCGGCGTTCTACGTCAGCGAGTTTGTACAGCGAGTCCGGCACCTTGGCGTGCTTGGGATACAGCTGACTGACCTTGGCAAATGCCTGGCCCGCCCCCTGCAGATCACCCTTTGCCAGATTTACCTCGCCCAACCAGTATTGGGCGTTACCCGCGTACTGGCTGTTTGGGTAGCGGCCCAGGAACGCGGTAAAGGCTTTGCTGGCCTTATCGAAATCCTTGGCCTTGATCAGGTCGAAGGCTGCATCGTAATACAGCTTTTCCTTCGCCGGATCACCCGGTTCACTGCTGGCGGCAGGGGCTTGGCTCGCAGCGGCGGCCCCTGCTGCAGCACCACCGATAGCAGCGCTGGGCGCGCCACCGGCAGAAGAATTATCAGGAGTAGCGGCAGGTGCAACACCGGCTCCTATACGTCGATCAAGATCCTGGTAACGCTCCAGGCCTTCTTGCTTCAGCTGACGCACTTCATTCTGCAGAATTTCAATGGTGCCTTGTTGCTGCGCCAATTGATCCTGCATGCGTTGCAGCTGGTTGAACAGTTCGCCCTGTGCCGAGGGAGCAGACGTAGCCGCTCCCCCAGCATAGGCGCCGTTCGTGCCATAACCCGCTGGCGGATAGCTGCTCCCGCTATTGTTATAGCCAGAGTTGCTATCTTCCACAGGAACCGCAGCCCACACCGCAAGCGGGGCGAGGCTGAGAGCCAATACAGTTAGAGCACGACGGCACGTTCGCATGACGAATTACTTACGCAGTTCGACGCGACGGTTTTGAGCCCAGGACTGCTCGTCGTGGCCAGTAGCAACTGGACGCTCTTTACCGTAGGAAACCAGTTCCAGTTGGCCTGGAGCAACACCTTGCAGTACCAGGTAGCGCTGAACGGCTTTCGCACGACGCTCGCCCAGTGCCATGTTGTACTCACGAGTACCACGTTCGTCGGTGTTACCTTCCAGAACAACGCGAGCGCCGTTAGCTTTCAGGTCCTTCGCGTGAACGTCCAGAGCGCGCATGGCTTCTGGTTTCAGGTCCGAACTGTCGTATTCGAAGTAGAAAGTGGTGATTGCGCGCAGAGCAGCTTCTTCGCTCAGGGAGCCGTCAACTGCACCAGTGTTAGCGCCGTAACCAGCGTTTGGATCAACAGCTGCGCCTTCACCGGCATTGTCGCCGCCTTTAGACGAGCAACCAACGGCTACGGACAGAGCCAGAGCCAGAGCAGCAAACTTACCAAACTTCAGCATTTCCATCGTGAAACTCCTAATGAACCCCAGTGTGTTAAGCAAATCTTTTTGTAGCGCCGCGTCAGTTCAGGTAAGGGGACCAGGATGGTTCTCTGACTTCGCCTTGTGCGGTAGGAAGCGGGAGCCTTACGCGTCCATTAATGGACACGAGCATCAAGACTCCCCGGCCCTGCTGGCGGGTGGCGTAGATTACCATGGTGCCGTTGGGCGCAACAGTGGCTGACTCATCAAGGTTGGTATCTGTGAGGATTTTTACGGTTCCGCGCTGCAAATCCTGGGCCGCAACCCGGAAATTAGTGAAACCATCCTGACGGTGAATCATCACCAACGTCTTTTCATCAGCCGAAAGCTTCGGATTGGCGTTGTAGTTACCGATAAAGGTCACGCGTTCCGCGCCCCCACCGCCAACACTCGTTTTGTAGATTTGTGGCTTGCCGCCGCGGTCGGAGGTGAAGTAGATGGTCGAACCATCCTTGCCCCAGAACGGTTCGGTGTTGATACCTGGGCCACTGGTCACACGGCTGATCTGGCGCGAAGCCATGTTCATCACGTAGATGTCCGGGTTGCCGTCCTTGGACAGTACGAATGCCAGGCGCGAACCATCCGGCGACCAGGCCGGCGCACCGTTGAGGCCTTCGAAGTTGGTGATCTGCTCACGACGGCCAGTATCGATGTGCTGGACGAAGATACGCGGACGCTTCTGTTCGAAAGACACGTAGGCAATACGCTTGCCGTCCGGCGCGAAGCGCGGCGACAGGATTGGCTCACGCGATTGCAGCAAGGTAACGGCGCGCGCGCCGTCGTAGTCCGAACGCTGCAGGGTGTAGCGAGTGTTGTCTACGGAGAAACGCTCAGCCGTTACATAAAGCAGACGCGTCGAGAACGCCCCCTTGATGCCGGTGAGCTTTTCAAACGACTGGTCCGAGATGTAGTGGGCCATGTCCCGCAGTTGTTCGGCGGTGCCCGATACGCTGCCGGTCAAGACCTGCTGCTCAGTGGCCACGTTGAACAAGGTGTACTGGATCTGCAGGCGACCACCGGCCGGCGTGATGCTGCCGACCATCAGGTACTGCGCGCCCACCGCTTTCCAGTCACGGAAGATGACTTCGCTGGCCTGGGTCGGCTGGCTGATCATGTTGCCTTTCGGAATCGGTGCGTAGTAACCGGAGTTACGCAGGTCGTCGCTGACGATCTGGGCCATGTCGTCCGGCAGCACGCTGCCGCCCTGCCAGCCAAACGGTACTACCGCGATCGGGGTGGCCCGATCGCTGCCGCTGGTGACCAGGATGTTCTTTTCATCCGCCGCCGCTATCCCTGCCATACAGCAAATAACGACAAGCATTCCTCGAAGAAGGTTTCTCACAAGGCTAGATCCTCAGGTGTGAATGTCATCTTGAATGAACGATAGGGAGCGAAGTCGCTTGGTTTCATTCCCTGCATCTCGGTCAACCGGCCAATATTCTTGACTGCGGCAACCGCCGAACTGTCGAACGAACCGTCACCACTGGACTTGGCCACGCTGACCGAAGTCACCGTACCGTCCGGCAACATGCCGATCTGCAGCACTACTGTCATGCCTTTGCGTGCCGAAGGTGGACGTGTCCAGCCTTCTGCTGCCCGCGCCCGAATCAGGTCGTCGAAACTGCCCGCGACTTCATCACCACGTTCATCGGCCAAGGCCTGCTGACGCTGCGGCGTGTCGGAGAGCAAATCTGCCAAGGCCTGGGCCTTTTTCTCTTCGGCGGATTTACGCGCTGCTTCCTGGGCCTTTTTCTTGGTGGCATCGGCGGCAGCTTTCTTCTTCGCGTCGTCGGCGATTTTCTTCTTCGCCTCGTCTGCTTCAGCTTTTTTCTTGGCGTCTTCGGCGGCTTTCTTCTTCGCGTCTTCGACTATCTTTTTCTTGGCGTCTTCAGCGGCCTGTTTCTTGGCCTCTTCTTCGGCAGCCTTTTTGGCTTCTTCTTCAGATTTCTTCTTGGCTATATCAGCCAATTGTTTCTCTTCAGCTTTTTTAGCTTCGGCAGCTTTCTCGGCTTTCTTGGCTTCATCAGCCTTTTTCGCCTCGTCGGCCTTCTTGGCTTCGTCAGCCTTTTTCGATTCCTCGGCCTTTTGAGCCGCCTCTTCTTTCTTTTGTTCCGCAGCAGCCTTCACCGCTTCCTGCTCGACCTTCTTCTGTTCCATCTGTTCGACTTCAGTCTGGCGCGCAGCCGACTTCTGGGCCTCACCCGCAATCTTCTGATTGGTCTGGGTAGTGGCCTGGCTTTTCGATTTCAGCTGATACAGGGTCGCCTGCACGATCGGTTTGGCTGGCGGCAGGTCCGGGGTCATGGCAAAGCTGACGAACAGCATGCCAAACACCAGGACGTGCAGGGCAATTGCCCAGACGCTAGGCCAGAAGAAGCTTTCCGAGGCGGACGGCTCTCGCTGTTGCTGCATCAGGGCGCCTCGGTAATCAAGCCAACGTTGCCGACGCCGGCCTTCTGCAGCCCGCCCATGGCGCCCATGACGGAGCCGTAGTCGACCGACTTGTCGCCGCGGATGAACACCTGGGTGTGCTTGCCGCCTTCGTTGCCGGAGCGAATGATCTTGGTCACCGCATCGGTCATCGCCGGCAGGGTCAAGGCCTTGTCCTGTTGTTTCTGAGTGTCGACTTCGCTGCCAAGGTTCCAGTAATAGGTCTTGTCAGCCTTGATCGAAATGGTCAGGACCTGAGTGTTGTTGTCTTGCGGCAAGGCTTCACTGGAAACCTTGGGCAGATCAACTTTCACGCCCTGGTTGAGCATCGGCGCGGTCACCATGAAGATCACCAGCAGCACCAGCATCACGTCGATGTAGGGCACTACGTTCATCTCGGCGACCGGCTTGCGCTTTTTGCGAGCTCGAGCGATTAAAGCCATTGGGAATTACCTGCTTATTCTTCGCTGGTGTGCACTTTACGGTGCAGGATCGCCTGGAATTCATCGGCGAAGGTGTAGTAACGGCTGATCAACGTTTCGCTGGTGGCAGCAAAGCGGTTGTAGGCAATTACTGCGGGGATAGCGGCAAACAGGCCGATCGCGGTGGCGATCAGGGCTTCGGCAATACCCGGGGCCACGGTGGCCAGGGTCGCTTGCTGGGCCTGGGCCAGGCCGCGGAACGAGTTCATGATCCCCCACACGGTACCGAACAGGCCGATGTACGGGCTGACGGAACCGACGGTAGCGAGGAACGGCAGGCTCTGCTCCAGTTTCTCTTCTTCCCGGGAAATGGCGACGCGCATGGCACGGGCCACGCCTTCCATGACCGCTTCCGGATCCACACCCGGCTGCTGGCGCAGGCGCGAGAATTCCTTGAAGCCGGCGCGGAAGATCTGCTCGACGCCCGAGTCCGGGTCCGGGTTGCTGCCGGCCTGGCGGTACAGCTTGGACAGGTCGATACCCGACCAGAAGCGCTCTTCAAAGCTCTCCAGGGCACGTCGACCGGCACGCAGCAGGTTGCTGCGCTGAAAAATCATAATCCATGAGGTAACCGATGCGGCTACCAGGGTCAGCATCACCAGTTGAACCACGACACTGGCATTGCTGACCAGGCTCCACATGGAGGAATGGTCGACGACGGTAGGTTCCACGCTAAATCTCCTGCTTTGATTGTTTACCCGCGCCGCTCACGGCGGCAAAGGCCGCACGTAGAGTTTCGGGAATGGCCCGAGGTTTCAAACTATTGGTGCGCACACACGCCACCAGGAACTGCCCCTCACAGAGCAGCGTTGCATCCGTTGCCCGCCTGACCTGCTGCTTGAAACGCAGGCTGGCACGGTTCAATTCGATTACTTCAGCGCTGACCAGCAACTCGTCGTCCAGTCGCGCCGGTGCGTGGTAACGCGCCTCGCTGGAATGCACGACGAATAACAGGTCCTCCCCTGCCAGCTGGGATTGGGCAAAGCCCAGCTCCCGTAGCCGCTCGGTTCGAGCCCGCTCCATGAACTTGAGGTAATTGACGTAATAAACGATACCGCCGGCATCGGTGTCCTCGTAATAAACGCGACAGCGATGTGCGAACGACTGATCCCCGTTTTGCGCGCGCATACTCTAGTGCTTACTCCTCAGGTTGCCAATCCGGCAGGGCAACTGTTTTTTCATTCTCGAAAAACATATCCAGTGACTGAATGACGACGCCAGCCACTAGGACAGCACAAACATCGAATAAATCGACTTGCGTGAAGCTTTTAATCGTCCACTGCATCAAGGAATTCGTCTACCACGGGCATCTCACCCAATCGTGACGGAATGTTTAACCCGAAGTGCAGATAGGCATGGCGCGTCACCACACGGCCCCTTGGCGTGCGCATGATATAGCCCTGCTGGATCAGGTACGGCTCCAGCACATCTTCGATGGTATGGCGCTCTTCACTGATGGCCGCCGCCAGGCTGTCGACACCCACCGGGCCGCCGTCGAACTTCTCGATCATGGTCAAGAGTAGACGTCGATCCTGATGATCGAAGCCGTGCTCGTCCACATCCAACAGGTTCAAGGCCAGGTCCGCCACAGCCTTGGTGATGTGCCCCTTGGCCCGTACTTCGGCAAAGTCACGCACGCGACGCAGCAGGCGGTTGGCAATCCGTGGCGTGCCCCGGGCCCGACGGGCAATTTCGAACGCGCCTTCCGGGTCCAGGGGCAAGCCGAGAATACTGGCCGAACGGCTGACGATGGTCGCCAGGTCGGCAGTGCTATAGAACTCCAGACGTTGAACGATGCCGAAACGGTCTCGCAGCGGGTTGGTGAGCATGCCTGCACGGGTCGTCGCCCCCACCAGCGTGAACGGTGGCAAGTCGAGCTTGATCGAGCGGGCGGCCGGGCCTTCGCCGATCATAATGTCGAGCTGGAAGTCTTCCATCGCCGGGTACAGCACTTCCTCGACGATTGGCGAGAGCCGGTGGATCTCGTCGATAAACAGAACGTCATGGGGCTCGAGGTTGGTGAGCAATGCCGCTAAATCACCTGGGCGCTCCAGCACCGGGCCGGAGGTGGACTTGATCGACACGCCCATCTCCTGGGCAATGATGTTGGCCAGGGTGGTTTTACCCAGCCCCGGCGGGCCGAAGATCAAGGTGTGGTCCAAGGACTCACTGCGCCCGCGCGCGGCCTGGATAAACAACTCCATCTGCTCGCGCACGGTGGGCTGGCCGATGTATTCGGCCAGGCTCAGGGGGCGGATGGCCCGGTCCTGGACTTCTTCACGGTCACGGGGCCCGGTGGCCGCGATCAGACGATCAGCTTCAATCACTTAAATCATTCCCTTCAGGGCTCGGCGGATCATGTCTTCGCTGCTCAGGTTCTTGTCCTTGATGGCCGATACGGCCTTGCTGGCCTCCTGCGGCTTGTAGCCCAGGGAAATCAGCGCACTCACCGCATCGCTTTCAGCACTCGCGACCTGGCCCGCCGGCATATCCGGCTGGTTCGGCACCAGGGCGAACATGCTCGGCACCACTTCCCAGGCCTTAAAGCGGTCCTTGAGCTCTACCAGCAGGCGCTCGGCGGTTTTCTTGCCCACACCCGGCACCTTGGTCAGCGCCGAGGTGTCCTGGGCCGAAACGGCACGTACCAGCTCATCCACTTCCAGGCTCGACATCAACGCCAGGGCCAATTTAGGCCCCACGCCATTGAGGCGAATCAGTTCGCGGAAGAAGTCGCGGTCGCGCTTGCCAATGAAACCATAGAGTAGTTGCGCATCTTCGCGCACCACCAGATGGGTATGCAGCGTTATCGGCTCACCGACCGACGGTAGGCGGTACAGGGTGGTCATGGGCACTTCCAGCTCATACCCCAGCCCGTTTACATCCAGAATCAGGTGCGGCGGCTGTTTCTCAGCCAGGGTGCCGCGCAAGCGTCCAATCACGGTTCAGATCCTTAAAGCTTGGAGGTCAGATCAAGGCCTGACCGGAAATAACGATTGCGCTGATGCTATCAGAGACGCAGGCGTCCGCCACGACTGCGTGCCGTACCCAAGCCGTGAGGCAGCAGGCTGGAGCGGGTGTGTGCATGGCAAATGGCAATGGCCAGGGCGTCGGAGGCATCGATCTGCGGTTTTGAGGTGAGCTTGAGCATGTGCATGACCATCATCTGCACCTGTTCTTTATTTGCCGCGCCGGTGCCGACCACGGCCTGCTTGACCTGGGTCGCGGTGTATTCGGCGATTTCCATGCCCTCTTCGGCTCCTGCCACGATGGCAGCGCCACGGGCTTGCCCGAGCTTAAGGGCCGAGTCGGCGTTTTTTGCCATGAACACTTTTTCGATGCCCATGGTCACCGGCCCGTAGGTCTGGATTACTTCACGCACACCGCGATAAACGATCTGCAGGCGCTCGGCCAACTCGCCGGCGCCGGTGCGAATACAGCCCGAAGCGACGTAGACGCAGCCGCGCGGGGTGTGTTGCACCACACCAAAACCGGTGATGCGCGAACCGGGGTCGATACCTAGGATTAAAGTCATAACGCCTGCAGGTCGGGTAAACACATTTTTTGATACACCGTAGTTCCAATGTGGGAGGGGGCTTGCCCCCGATAGCGGTCGTCCAGTTAGACATAAGCTGACTGATACACCGCTATCGGGAGCAAGCCCCCTCCCACATTTGGATCTACGTCATTCTTCAGCCTAGCTGTTCGGCTACGGATTCCGGGATGTCGGCGTTGGAATACACGTTTTGCACATCATCCAGGTCTTCGAGCATATCCAGCATCTTCAGCACCTTCTGCGCACCATCCAGGTCCAGCTCGGCGCTGGTGGTCGGCAGCATCACGATTTCCGCGTCAGTACCTTTGAAACCGGTAGCTTCGAGCGCATTACGCACCGCGTAGAAACTGGCGAACGAGGTAAACACGTCGATGGAGCCATCATCATTGGTGACCACGTCGTCGGCATCGGCCTCCATTGCAGCCTCCATCAGCGCGTCTTCATCCGTGCCCGGCGCAAAGGAAATCTGGCCCTTGCGTTCGAACAGATAAGCCACCGAACCATCCGTGCCGAGGTTACCGCCACACTTGCTGAACGCATGACGCACGGCAGCGGCGGTGCGGTTGCGGTTATCGGTCATGCATTCGACCATCACTGCCACGCCACCCGGGCCGTAGCCTTCGTAGCTCAACTCGACCATATCGTCGGTGTCGGCAGCGCCCGCGCCACGAGCCACGGCACGGTCGATAATGTCACGACTCATGTTGGCGCCGAGGGCCTTGTCCAGCGCCAGGCGCAGACGCGGGTTGGAGCCCGGGTCACCACCGCCCTGGCGGGCAGCGACCGTCAGCTCGCGAATCCACTTGGTGAAGATCTTGCCTTTCTTGGCATCCTGACGCTCTTTGCGGTGCTTGATGTTCGCCCACTTGGAATGGCCAGCCATAACACAACTCCGAAATTCTCTAGAAACCTTATCAATCCCGCCCCAGGCCGGATTTCTTTCTTTAAAGCACAGCCCTTGTAACGCAAAGGCGCATCCGAAGATGCGCCTTTAAGACTGCGTAAATCTCAGTGCGCTTTCACGCAGCAGCCTTACTCAGCCTTCGGCGTCTCACGCAGACGGATGTGCAGCTCGCGCAACGCCTTGGCATCCACCACACCTGGAGCCTGGGTCATGACGTCGGCAGCACTCTGGGTTTTCGGGAAGGCGATCACTTCACGGATCGACTGGGCACCGGTCATCAGCATCACCAGGCGGTCGAGGCCGAAAGCCAAGCCACCGTGGGGCGGCGCACCGTATTTCAGGGCGTCGAGCAGGAAGCCGAATTTCTCTTCCTGTTCCGCTTCGTTGATGCCCAGCAGGCGGAAGACCGCTTGCTGCATCTCTTTACGGTGGATACGGATCGAACCGCCACCCAGCTCAGTACCGTTCAACACCATGTCATACGCGCGGGACAGCGCGCCTGCCGGGTTGGCTTCCAACTCTTCGGGCGAGCACTTCGGCGCGGTGAACGGGTGGTGCAAGGCGCTGAAGCTGCCGTCGTCGTTTTCTTCGAACATCGGGAAGTCGACGACCCACATCGGTGCCCATTTGCAGGTCAGCAGGTCCAGGTCGTGGCCCAGCTTGATCCGCAGCGCGCCCAAGGCTTCGCTGACGATCTTGGCTTTGTCGGCGCCGAAGAACACGATGTCGCCGTCGACCGCGCCCACGCGATCCAGGATCACATTGAGGTTGGCTTCCGGGATGTTCTTCACGATTGGCGACTGCAGGCCTTCAACACCCTTGGCGCGTTCGTTGACCTTGATGTACGCCAGGCCCTTGGCACCGTAGATGCCGACGAACTTGGTGTAGTCGTCGATCTGCTTGCGCGGCATGCTTGCGCCGCCAGGCACGCGCAGGGCGGCGATGCGGCATTTCGGGTCGTTGGCCGGACCGCTGAATACCTTGAAATCAACTTCGGTGAGTTGGTCGGCCACGTCCACCAGTTCCAGCGGGTTACGCAGGTCTGGCTTGTCGGAACCGTAGCGGCGCATGGCTTCTTCGAAGGTCATGTGCGGGAATTCGCCGAACTCCAGGTCCAGCACTTCCTTGAACAGGTTGCGGATCATCTGCTCGGTGATGCCCATGATCTCTTTTTCATCGAGGAAGCTGGTCTCGATGTCGATCTGGGTGAATTCCGGCTGACGGTCTGCGCGCAGGTCTTCGTCGCGGAAGCACTTGGCGATCTGGTAGTAACGGTCAAAGCCGGCCACCATCAGCAGTTGCTTGAACAGCTGCGGCGATTGCGGCAAGGCGAAGAAACTGCCGGCGTGGGTACGGCTAGGCACCAGGTAGTCACGCGCGCCTTCCGGGGTGGCCCGGGTCAGGATAGGCGTCTCGACGTCAAGGAAGCCGTTCTCGTCGAGGAAGCGGCGGATGCTGGTGGTCATGCGCGAACGCAGGCGCAGCTTCTCGGCCATTTCCGGACGACGCAGGTCCAGGAAGCGGTAGCGCAGGCGGGTTTCTTCGCCGACGTCGGAGTATTCATTCAGCGGGAACGGCGGGGTTTCCGATTCGTTCAGTACTTCCAGCTCGTAGCCCAGCACTTCGATCGCACCGGATGCCATGTTCGCGTTCACGGCACCGGCAGGACGCAGGCGAACCTTGCCGGTGATCTTCACGACGTACTCGCTGCGCACGCGGTCAGCGGCGGCGAAGCTCTCGGCGCGGTCCGGATCGAATACCACCTGGGCCAGACCATCACGATCACGGATATCGAGGAAGATCACCCCGCCGTGGTCGCGGCGACGGTGAACCCATCCGCAAAGGGTGATTTCCTGACCATCCAGGGTCTCGTTCAGTTGGCCGCAATAGTGGCTGCGCATCATGGTAGTGGTTTCACTTCTCGTAATTCGAAATTCGGTGGAGGCCTGCCTCGTCACCGTACATTAAAGCAGGGGACGGATAATGCAGGAGCCTGCGCATGGAGTTCAACTCAGTCTGCTTTGTCGCCGCCCGCCAGGTTCTTTTTCGAACCGGTCTTGAAATCGGTCTCGTACCAGCCGCTGCCGCTCAGGCGGAAGCCCGGCATCGACAACATCTTCTTGAGTTCAGGTGCCTGGCAGGCCGGGCAATCGACCAGCGGCTCGGCGCTGATCTTCTGGATGGCTTCCAACTGATGTCCACAGGAAGCACATTGATAGTCGTACATGGGCATGGCGATGTCTCGGCGATCGATCGTTACTGTGCCGCGCCCGCTCCTGATAGAGAGCAGAGGGAGAAAGCCCCGGCAGCAGCAAAGCGCGGGATTATATCTGGTAAATCGAGGCAGCGCAGCCGGCTTTCTGCCCGGAGCCTGGTCCACCTCGACGGCGGACCAGCCCCGGGGCCTGCCGATTACTCAGGGTTCGGTAAGCTGGCACGGCCTTTTAACAGATGAACCACACACACCACCCTGACCAACCCACTGAAGTTCTTCACGCCTCCATAGCGCAAGTGCACTTCCCGATCGACATAGGACAGCAATGCACTGACAGAGCAGGCATTGATCCTGGCTATCTCCGTGAGGATATTCCAATAGATCTGCTCAAGCCGAAGACAAGTGGAAAACCCATTGAGCCTTACTGATCGGGACAATGGCTTGGCCAGCCCCATATCGAAACCCTTGGCGAAGGGGTCGACGTTTATCTTATGAAAACCAGCGGTTTCCATCACTCCAATATCCACTCCACGTGACATACACCTGACACTCCATTGCCAAACAACAGCCCATGGGTTCTCCCATTGGACAGTGGCCCTATAAGACAGCAGGACGCAGCAGGCAGCCAGAAGACGGGACGTTTATAGGCGTAGGACAACGCCAGGAAATGCGTGGAAACAAGCAAGTGGCGCCACAATGGCGCCACTCAGGGTGACGTTTACTGGTTTTCGAGCAGGGAGCGCAGCATCCACGCGGTTTTCTCGTGAACCTGCATGCGCTGGGTCAGCAGGTCCGCAGTCGGCTCATCGCTGACCTTGTCGAGCAACGGGAAAATACCGCGCGCGGTACGCGTGACCGCCTCCTGGCCCGCCACCAGTTGCTTGATCATCTCTTCTGCGCTGGGTACGCCCTCTTCTTCCTTGATGGAGGAAAGACGGGCGTAGATCGAATAGGCGCCCGGTGCCGGGAAACCCAGGGCACGGATACGCTCGGCTATGGAGTCCACCGCCAGCGCCAGCTCGTTGTACTGCTCTTCGAACATCAGGTGCAGCGTACGGAACATGGGGCCCGTGACGTTCCAATGGAAGTTGTGGGTCTTCAAGTACAGTACATAGGTATCGGAAAGCAGCCGTGAAAGTCCATCGACGATGGATTTACGATCTTCTTCACTGATACCGATATCGATTGCCATGTTTATCCCCTTCAATTGACAAGCATTCATTGATCCGGTGCAGGACCACTCTAGCAAGAGCGCCGGAGATGCGCAGCCCGCCCCCCTCCGGCGACATGCGGCAAATCGCCCCCGCACGACCGGTCACCCCGTGCAGGGCAAGCCTGTGGGACGCATAGGAAATTTCCTTTAAGACCGCCTGAAACTCCTGCACATGTCTAGGACCAGCGTTTCCCCCGGAAATGCCATACCCCTTTCAACCCCACAAAATGCTTGATTTGAGTAGGCACGGCCTTTGCTGTTAAATAGGCAGCGTGTCGCCGCCGTTAAATTCCACGGCAAGCGGCATAGGCTGATACCCGCGCACGTGCCCAACGCCTCCCATTGTTCAGAAGCGAACCGTGCCGGTCAGCTCTTCCTTGTGATCCGTCTTAACGTGAGTTAATCAAAATGTTGAAAATCGTCCACCTGCTAACGGGCGTTGCAGCTTTGCTGCTGTCCTTTATCCCGAACCTGCAGCCTGAAAGCCTGCCCTACCTGCAACAACACGACGCTCTGTACCTGGCCTTGTTCGGCCTTCTTAACCTGACGCTCGCTCCCGTAATTCCTTACTGGAACAAAGGCACGCGTCATCAACTGCAAAACCTGGTCAGCGCGCTGCTGGTACTGACCGTTGTCGTACAAACCCTCACCCTCCTGGCACCTATGCCTGAAGTGGGCGGCCATCCGGCTATCCTGCTCAGCCTGGTGATTGCTGTGGTCGCCATCGTTCTTCACCTGGCCATCAGCTTCTACCGTTCGTCCCCAGCGGCCGCGTCGCAAAACTACGACATGACCAACCGGGATACCGGTACCGTCAAGTGGTTCAATACCTCCAAAGGCTTCGGCTTTATTTCCCGTGATTCGGGCGACGACATCTTCGTGCACTTCCGGGCGATCCGTGGCGAAGGCCATCGCGTCCTGGTGGAAGGCCAGCGCGTGGAGTTCTCCGTGATGAATCGCGACAAAGGCCTGCAAGCCGAAGACGTGATCGCTGCCCTGCCGCGCCGCTGATTCCAGCCGGCGCAGCAAAAAAAACCGCGATCCAGCCTGGCTGGGTCGCGGTTTTTTATTGCACCCGGATTAATAGTGCGGTGGCGGCGCCTCTTCTTCGGACGTCTCGAACTGACCGCCCATTTCTTCCTGACGCTTGAGCAGCGCGGTCATCTGCAGTTGCAGGCGTTCAACCGCGCGTTGCTGGGCGACCAGGATGTCATTGAGGGTCTCGATGGTGTCGTCCTGAAACGCCAGGCGGCTTTCCAGATCGGTGACGCGGTCTTGCAAGTCCATGGTTCAACCCTGGGTAAAGATGAAGTCGGCAGGCAGCAACTCGCGCAGGCGCACACGAATCGCCGCCACTTGTTCTTCAGTGTACGGCTGTGCCGGATGCTTGCCCCACACTGGCGCCGGCCAGGCGGCGTCATCCCGTTTGCGTACGATCACATGCACATGCAATTGGCTGACGACATTGCCCAGCGCACCGATATTCATCTTGTCGGCGCCCAGGCCTTCGTTGAGTAACTGCGCCAGAAACGTAGTTTCCTTCCAGAGGATTTGTTGATCTGCGACATCCAGCTGAAACACTTCGCTGATACCGTTGATGCGTGGCACCAGGATGAACCAGGGGTAGTTCGAGTCATTGGACAGCAGCAGGCGGCACAACGGGAAGTCCCCGATGACCAGTGTGTCTTGTTGCAGGCGTTGATCTAAGGCGAACACCACGGGCACTCCGTTTGGCAAGTCAAGTTCTGGCGCCCAGCATACCTTCGAATGCATGCGGCTTCACGGCGAATACGGGAGAGCCCCGGCGCATCTCGATAAAAAAATCGCACTCTTTCGAGGCAGGCGAATAATTGAGCTACGCTAATTCGGGCCTCACCGGGATGCACCAAAATGACCCACTTGTGCTTCAAAGAGATCCGCCAACTACCCACCCATGAGGGTGGACCGGTAACGTTTTTCTCTTGGAGCGTTTTTTTGTACCACCCAACAGCCGTAACACACGGGCGTCAAGCCCAAACCAAACGGCGTAAAAAGCCCGTGCTTATGCGGTTTTTACACCGCCGTAACGTTTTTCACGAAAAAATGACATTCAGTTACCGGTTTGGGCGCGCTTGTTGCATTCAACCCCATATCGTCGACAACGGCACCCGCATGGAAGTGAGTGTTTCGCGATAAGAAACAGTGGCGTTTCAATGCGCACCAAGGAAGACGGCAAACGCGGAGAGGCGTTTTAAAACAGCATTGAAGTTGTCAGTCCCGTTACATTCGGACTGTGAATTTGCGACATGGAGCTAGCAATTTACGACAGCCTCGTAAAGAAGCTGAAAGGAAAGATGGGTAAGTATCGTCAATAGGGTCTGCGTGATATAACTTTGCGCCGACACAAAAAAGAAAGAGCCGCCCAGATAAAAATACAGGTGGGACGGCAGTACTCTTCCTAAAACCAAAGGAGCAAATCACGATGCGCGTGATGAAGTGGAGCATGATCGCCCTGGCTGTTTCAGCAGGCACCTCGCAGTTCGCAATGGCGTCCGCCCAGGACGATTCCAAGGGCTTTGTTGAAGACAGTACGTTCAGCATTAACACTCGCGCTCTGTACTTCAGCCGCGATTTCCGTAATGAGCCAGCGGGCGGTTACGACACCGTCAACGGCAAGCGTAAAAGCCGGGCTGAAGAAACTGGCTTAGGCTTCAATGCTCTGTACGAGTCCGGCTTCACCCAAGGCACTATAGGTGTCGGTGTTGACGTAATCGGCCTGCTGGGCGTGAAACTCGACAGCGGTAAGGGTCGTGCAGGTACCGGCCTGTTCCCAACCGGCTCCGATGGTCGTTCACAAGACGATTACTCCAAAGGCGGTGGCGCCGTTAAGTTCCGTATCTCCAATACCGTCCTGAAAATCGGTGACCAGTACACCACAGCTCCAGTGTTCGCTTCCGATGACAGCCGTCTGCTGCCAGAGCTGCCACAAGGCATCTCGATCACAAGCAACGAGATCAAGGGCCTGAAACTGGAAGGCGGTCACTTCACTTCCAGCGTCGCGCAGAGCCAGACCTACCATGACAGCCTGGGCCTGACGAAGACCGACTTTGTCGGCGGCGTCTACTCGTTTACCCCAGAGTTCACCGGCAGCCTGTACTACGCGAAAACCGAAGATTACTTCCGCAAGTACTACAGCAACCTGAACTGGACCCATGCACTTAGCGACGACCAGTCGTTCGCCTTGGACTTCAACATCTACGACACCAAGAGCGACGGTGCCGGCCTGCAGCGCGCCGAAAAAGATGGCACGACCAAGCTCGACAACCGCGCATTCAGCTTGCAGGGTGCTTACACCATCGGTGCTCACACCTTTACCCTGGCAGCCCAGAAGGTTACCGGCGACGGCGACTACGGCTACGGTGTAGACGGCGGCGGCACAGTGTTCCTGGCCAACTCCATTGCCCGTTCCGACTTCAACGCCGAAGGCGAGAAGTCTTACCAGGCTCGTTACGACATTAACATGGCAACCTTCGGCATTCCTGGCCTGAGCTTCATGACTCGTTACGTAACCGGTAGCGGCGCCAACACCGCCACCACCTCGAACGGTAAAGAGTGGGAACGCGACATCGAAGCCAAGTACGTGATCCAAAGCGGTCCTGCCAAAGACCTGAGCCTGCGTCTGCGTCAAGCGACCTATCGCTCCGGTGATGGCGTGTACTACGGTTCGCCTTCGATCGACGAACTGCGTCTGATCGCGAACTACCCGCTGAACATCCTGTAATTGCCGGTTCAATTACAACGATGACTTAAGGCCTCGGCCTTAAACAAAAAAGCCGCTCCCCTGTTTACAAGGGAGCGGCTTTTTATTGCAGTTTTATTTCAGCAACTAAATAACTAGCAAGCTAACTAACGAGATTCAGATGACACGTTTAACCTGACCTTTCGGCCAAGTTAAACACGCGTCTTTCGCTTACTTCGGTACTGCTTCCTGCATGACTCGAATAACGCGCTGCGGAAATGGAATATCAATCCCCGCGGCCTTTAAACGGTCACGCGACAGTTCATTAAGCATGAACACTACATCCCAATAATCCGGGGTGTTGGTCCAGCAGCGCAGGGAAACGGTGATCGAGCTATCGCCCAAGGTCGAAACCACGGCCACTGCAGCCGGATCAGTCAATACGCGCGGGTCTTTTGCCAGTTCCAGCAGCACTTCACGGGCTTTCTGCAGATCAGCCTCGTAGTCCACACCCACATCAAACACCACCTTGCGGGTCGGCTGACGGTTGGTGTTGGTGATAATGCCGTTGGACAGGATGCCGTTGGGCACGATCACGGTCTTGTTGTCGCCGGTACGCAGTACGGTATGGAAGATCTGGATGCTATCGACAGTCCCCGAGGTGCCCTGGGCTTCGATCCAGTCACCAATGCGGAACGGGCGGAACAACAGAATCAGCACGCCACCGGCGAAGTTGGCCAGGCTCCCTTGCAACGCCAGGCCGATGGCCAGGGTAGCGGCACCGATGGCAGCCACGAACGAGGTGGTTGCCACGCCGATCATCGAGGCCACACTGACGATCAGCATGACTTTCAGCGCAATATTGGCCAGGCTGGTGATGAAGTGCTGCAGCGCCAGGTCCGCGTTCCGCATGGCCAGCAGGCGGCCCACGCGGTGGGTCAATACGTTGATCAGCCACCAGCCGATGGCCAGGGTGATCACCGCCAGCAACACCCGGCTGCCATATTCCATGATCATCGGGATCCACGACTGTGAAGTCTTGATCAAGTGATCCATTTCAGCGTTTAAATCCATGTAGCGTCTCCTGTATGGCGGATGTGCGGTTTTATTGGCGGCCTAATAACGCAAATGAGCCCCGTAGGGCTCAAGTGCAGGCACAGGTTCTGGGGCGTGGGACGTCAAAAAAACCCACAGGTTCCCCAAAGTGCCATCAGTCGCGGAAGTTATTGAACTGCAGCGGCATATCGAAGGTCTTGGCGCGCAGGGCGGCAATGGCGTCCTGCAGATCATCGCGCTTCTTGCCGGTGACGCGAACCTGCTCACCCTGGATGGCAGCCTGGACTTTCAGCTTGGCATCCTTGATATGGGCGACGATCTTCTTCGCCAGCTCCTTGTCGATGCCTTCCTTGAGTACGGCTTCCTGCTTCATCAGCTTGCCGGAGGCGTAGGCGTCCTTGACTTCAAGGCACTGCGCGTCGATCTTGCGCTTGACCAGCGACAGTTTGAGGATCTCGATCATCGCTTCCAGTTGGAAATCGGCTTCAGCGGTCAGGTTGACCGTCAGCTCCTTTTCCTTGAATTCGAAGCTGCCCTTGCCTTTCAAGTCATAGCGGCGGTCCAGCTCCTTGACGGCGTTCTCGACGGCGTTGGTGACTTCGTGTTTGTCCAGTTCAGATACCACGTCGAACGAAGGCATGTGATTTCTCCAATATAAGGGGCCGGCTCAGTAGAGATGGAGCGCGCCCGAGCTAAAATGCCGGGGCATTATAGCGGTTCTTTCGTCCCGTTCACTGTGAGAGACCCTACGGAGCAAAAACTGATGTCGACCATCTGGCATATTCTCGGCGCCGGCAGCCTGGGCACACTGTGGGCCACCCGCCTGGCTCGCGCCGGCGTGCCCGTCAGGTTGATCCTGCGCGATGCCGCGCGCCTGGCCAGCTACCGGGCTTCACCCGGTTTGACCCTGGTGGAACACGGCGTAGCCCACACCTACCCGGTGTTCGCCGAAAAACCCGACAGCCCCGAGCCGATTCATCGCCTGCTGGTGGCCTGCAAGGCCTACGACGCCGAGGGCGCTGTCGCACAACTGCAACATCGCCTGGCACCGGACGCCGAGCTGATCCTGCTGCAAAACGGCCTCGGCAGCCAGGACGCGGTAGCCGCGCAACTGCCCCAGGCGCGCTGCATTTTTGCCTCCAGCACCGAAGGCGCGTTTCGCGACGGTGACTGGCGCGTGGTATTTGCCGGCCATGGCTACACCTGGCTGGGGGACGCGAGCCACCCTACCCCACCGATCTGGCTGGAGGATCTGCACACCGCCGGCATCCCCCACGAATGGAGTACCGACATTCTGACGCGGCTGTGGCGCAAGCTGGCGCTCAATTGCGCGATCAACCCGCTGACCGTGCTTTACCAATGCCGCAACGGCGAACTGCAAAGCCATCAATGTGAAGTCGCGACCCTGTGCGCCGAACTCGGCGAACTGCTGGAATGCTGCGGCCAGCCCGCTGCCGCGCTGGATCTGCAACATGAAGTGGAACGGGTCATCCAGGCCACGGCCGCCAACTATTCCTCCATGTACCAGGACGTGGCCAACGCCCGCCGCACCGAAATCAGCTACCTGTTGGGCTATGCTTGCCAGGCGGCTGCCCGTCACCAATTGAGCCTGCCGCATTTGCAACAGCTGCAAGTGCGCCTGGTTGACCAGTTACTTGCACGCGGATTGCCCCGCGACTGAGCCACGCGCTACCCTGCCCGCCTGTCTATCACCTAGGAAAACCCTGATGCCGCTGCGCCAGCGTCTAGAAAACCTACCGGTCGGGCAGAAACTGCTGGCCGCCCTGCTGGTGCTGCTGACCACCGTCTTGCTGGTGGCCAACCTGACCTTTATCAGTGCCGCCTACTGGATCTCCCAGGAAAGCATGGCACCCCAGGCCTTGCAGGCCATCGGCCGGCTGGTGTCCAACCCGGCCCTCGCTGCCGAAGCCCTCGAATCCCCGGCCAAGGCCGATGCGCTGCTCAATGAACTGACCAGCTATTCGCCCCTGCGCGCTGCCGCCCTGTACGACAGCGAAGGCAATCTCCTGGCGCAGATGCAACACGGCGATCGCCTGCACCTGCCGGACAACTACCGGCATATCGAAGCCTGGCGAGTGACCGAGTTTCGCAGTAACCAGGTCATCACCCTGCCCCGCCCCGGCCAAGCGTCCGGTCACCTGCTGCTGGTGGCCAGCAGTGAACTGCCGGTGGCCTTCTATACCGGCACATTGACGGCGAGCCTGGGCATCCTGATTTTCAGTGTGCTGCTGTGGCTGATCATCGCCCGGCAGATCAAACGCCTGATCACCCGGCCGATCCATGAACTCGAAGAACTGTCGCGCCAGGTAACCCGCGAAGAGAACTACGCCCTGCGCGCCAGCCGTGGCAACCACGATGAAATCGGCAGCCTGGCCGAAGCCTTCAACACCATGTTGTCGCGCATCGAAGCCCGTGAGCAGCAGCTCAAACGCGCGCGGGACGATTCCCAGGCGGCCTACGACCAGGCACAAGGGTTGGCCGAAGAGACACGCCACACCAACCGCAAGCTGGAGCTGGAAGTCCAGGTGCGCAGCAAGATCGAGAAAAAACTCACCGGTTTCCAGAACTACCTGAACAGCATCATCGACTCCATGCCTTCGGCACTGATCGCCTTGGACGAACAGCTCTACGTCACCCAGTGGAATCAGGAGGCCACGGCCCTGTCCGGCACACGCCTGGATGAAGCGCTGAATCAACCGATCTACCTCGCCTTCCAACCGCTCAAGCCCTACCTGCCACAGATCAAGGCTACGGTGGAGCAACACACGGTGGAACGCATCGAGCGCGTTACCTGGATCAAGGACGACGAACCCAAGCATTACGCCCTGACTTTCTACCCGCTGATGGGCGGTGCCGGACGCGGCGTGGTGATCCGTATCGACGACATCACCCAGCGCCTGTCACTGGAAGAAATGATGGTGCAGTCGGAAAAAATGCTCTCCGTCGGCGGGCTTGCTGCCGGCATGGCCCACGAGATCAACAACCCGCTGGGGGCGATCCTGCATAACGTGCAGAACATTCGCCGTCGCCTGTCCCCGGACCTGCCCAAGAACCTGGAGCATGCCGAACAGGTGGGCATTGAGCTGGACACCGTCAACCGCTACCTGCAAAGCCGCGAAGTGCCGCAATTGCTCGACGGCATCCAGCAGGCGGGGGCACGGGCGGCGAAAATCGTCACCCACATGCTCAGTTTCAGCCGCCGCAGCAACCGGCAGATGGCACCTTGCGACTTGCCGGCGCTGATCGACCAGGCGGTAGAGATCGCCGGTAACGACTTTGACCTGGCCATTGGCTTCGACTTCAAGGGCCAGGCGATCATCCGTCAGTTCGATCCGCAACTGGGCCCGGTGCCCGGCACTGCCAACGAACTCGAACAGGTGCTGCTCAACCTGCTGAAAAACGCCGCCCAGGCCATTCATCTACGTGAAGACGACAGCGAGCCGGGGCGCATCATCCTGCGCACGCGCCTCAACCCGCCGTGGGCAGAAATCCAGGTGGAAGACAACGGCATCGGCATGAGCGAGAACGTGCGCAAACGCACCTTCGAGCCGTTCTTTACCACCAAGGAAATCGGCCAGGGCACCGGGCTTGGGCTGTCGGTGTCGTATTTCATCATCACCAACAACCACAAAGGCCAGATGGAAGTGCACTCCACCCTCGGCCAGGGCACCTGCTTCACCTTGCGCCTGCCCTTGGCGGGCCAACTGCCAGCTTACGAACTCACCCAACTGGAGCACTGACCATGGGCTTTCGCCTGTCGAAGATTTACACCCGTACCGGCGATAAAGGCGAAACCGGCCTCGGCGACGGTCGCCGCGTGCCCAAGGACCATCCACGGGTGGAAGCCATCGGCGAAGTGGATACGTTGAACAGTCAGCTCGGATTATTGCTGGCCTATCTCGAAGCACTCGGCGGGCAGTATCCAGGCTTACAGGATGTGATCGAGGTGCTGACGCCTTGCCAGCATCGATTGTTCGATCTGGGCGGCGAGTTGGCGATGCCAGAGTACAAAGCCCTGAATGCAGCAGAAGTGGATCGGCTGGAAGCGGCGATTGATCGCTGGAATGAGGAAGTGGGGCCGCTGGAAAACTTTATCTTGCCTGGTGGTTCAGCGCTGATTGCCCAGGCCCATGTATGCCGCAGCCTGGCGCGCAGTGCCGAGCGACGCTGTCAGCACCTGAATGCAGTGGAACCGCTGGAAGGGGTGGGGTTGGCGTATATCAATCGGTTGTCGGATTTGCTGTTTGTGGCCGCGCGGGTGATTGCCAAGCGCCAGGGTGTTGCAGAAGTGTTGTGGCAGGCGGCGGCAAAGCCACACTGATGATGATTCGGTGACTGATAGGGCCTCATCGGGGGCAAGCCGCCTCCCACATTTTGATCACATTCCAAAGTTGGAACTCGGTCGAATGTGGGAGGGGGCTTGCCCCCGATAGGGTCCTTCAGAGCACCATCAAACCTCAGGCCAGAACGCCCGAATCCCTGCGACACCTTGAGCGCCGGCTTCCCACGCCTGCTCCCGCTGCGCAGGCCCTACCCCACCCAACAGAAATACCGGCTTGCTGAACCCACGGATCAACTCCGCAGCCTGCTCCCAGCCCAACGGCTGGGCATCGGGATGGGTCTGGGTCGGCTGCACCGGCGACAGCGTGACAAAATCCACGTCCATCAATTGCGCCAATGCCAGTTCTTCCGCGTTATGGCATGACGCCGCCAACCAGCGATCCTTCGGCAATGGCCGACCTTTGCTCGCATATTTGCGCAGTTGAGCCGAGGTCATATGCCAGCCGGCCGCCGGGAAGTCCCCGAGCCATTCAAACGGCCCCTTGAGCATCAACTGCGCCTTACCGGCGCACAGGCCCACCGCATCTACCGCAAGGTCGCGGTATTTGGGGTCGTAACCGTTGGGCGCACGCAGCTGGATCAGCTTGATACCGCCGGCGACAGCCTTCTGAATCCCGCGCAAGAGCGTTGGCGTTTCCAGCTCGCCGGGAGTGATCAGGTAGTCGGCGGGCAAGCGCGCAGCAGCCACGATCGGCGCATTGGCTGCTGGAAACTCATAGTTGGGCAAATCCCTCGGGGCCACCCATTCCAGCGGTTGTCCCTCGGCACCGTGGGGCTCGTCGGTAAAGGCCGAGACTTCCCAGACATCCAGCAACACCTGCTTGTCCGGGTAGTCATGCTGCACCTTGATCAGCGGTCGCGCCGTGGTGACCTGGATACCCAGCTCTTCCTGCAATTCACGGGACAGGGCCGTGGCGACCGACTCATCGGCCTCCACCTTGCCACCGGGAAACTCCCAGAGACCGCCCTGATGCTGGGTATCGGCACGGCGCGCCAGCAGGATCCTGCCGTCGACACCGCGGATCACCGCTGCTGCTACATGCACTCGTTTCACCGCGCTTATCCTCTTCTATCAGGTACGGTATTCCGCATTGATCTTCACGTACTCGTGGGACAGGTCGGTGGTCCAGATGGTTTCGCTGCACTCACCACGACCGAGTTCGATGCGGATGGTGATTTCTTCCTGCTGCATCACCGCCGAGCCCTGGGCTTCGGTGTAGGTTTCGGCGCGGGCGCCACGGCTGGCGATGCACACGTCGCCAAGGAACACGTCGATCTTGCTCACGTCCAGGTCCGGCACACCGGCACGGCCGACGGCAGCCAGTATGCGGCCCCAGTTCGGGTCGGAGGCGAACAGCGCGGTCTTGATCAGCGGCGAGTGGGCCACGGTGTAGCCGACATCCAGGCATTCCTGGTGGTTGCCGCCGCCGTTGACTTCAACCGTCACGAACTTGGTCGCGCCTTCGCCGTCACGCACGATGGCCTGGGCCACTTCCATGCACACCTCGAACACCGCTTGCTTCAGCGCCGCGAACAGCGGGCCGCTGGTGGAGGTGATTTCCGGCAGGTTGGCTTTACCGGTGGCGATCAGCATGCAGCAATCGTTGGTCGAGGTATCGCCGTCGATGGTGATGCGGTTGAACGACTTGTTGGCGCCATCCAGCATCAGGCTGTGCAGCACGTCGCGGGAGACCTTGGCGTCGGTGGCGATATAGCCAAGCATGGTGGCCATGTTCGGGCGGATCATGCCCGCGCCTTTGCTGATGCCGGTCACGGTGACCGTCACGCCATCGTGCACGAACTGGCGGCTCGCACCTTTTGGCAGGGTATCGGTGGTCATGATGCCGGTGGCGGCGGCTGCCCAGTTATCCACAGACAAGTCATCCAGCGCGGCTTGCAGGGCGCCTTCGATTTTCTCCACCGGCAGCGGCTCACCGATGACCCCGGTGGAGTACGGCAGCACCTGGCTGGCGTCCACACCGGCCAGTTGGGCCAGCTTGGCGCAGGTGCGCGCAGCGGCGACCAGTCCAGGCTCGCCGGTACCAGCGTTGGCATTACCGGTATTGGTCAGCAGGTAACGGATCGGGCCGGCAACACGTTGTTTGGCCAGGATCACCGGCGCGGCGCAGAAGGCGTTGAGGGTGAACACGCCCGCAACGGTCGAGCCTTCGGCACAGCGCATCACCACCACATCCTTGCGCCCTGGGCGCTTGATGCCGGCCGAAGCGATACCGAGTTCAAAACCGGCAACCGGGTGCAATGTGGGCAAAGGACCAAGACCAACAGCCATGAATGCGCTCCTTAAAAATAGGTGATGTCTGTGCCGTCGTGATCGACGGTGAAATTAATGGCAAAACGCCGCGACGGCAGAGGCCGGTCGCGGCGCGGGGTGTTGCAGCGTCAGGCGAAAATCTTATTCGATCTGGCCGTGGCAGTGTTTGAATTTCTTGCCCGAACCGCAGTAGCACAGTTCGTTGCGGCCCAGCTTCTGATCGTTGCGTACCGGGGTCTGGGCCAGGGCCACATCGACCTCCTCGCCCAACACCTCAGGTACTTCCAGGCCCGGCGCTTCGTCGTGCTGGAACTGCATGCGCGCCGCCAGTGCTTCGGCTTCCTGACGCAGGCGAGCTTCCTCCTCGACCGGGTCTTCGCGACGCACTTGAACGTGGGACAGCACACGAATCGAATCGCGCTTGATCGAATCCAGCAACTCGGAGAACAGCGTGAACGACTCGCGCTTGTACTCCTGCTTCGGGTTCTTCTGGGCATAGCCACGCAGGTGGATGCCGTGACGCAGGTGATCCATGGTCGACAGGTGGTCTTTCCACAGGTCGTCCAGCACGCGCAGTACGATTTGCTTCTCGAAGGTGCGCAGTGCTTCGGCACTCGCCTGCTCTTCCTTCTCGTTGTACGCGGCCAGCAGCTCGGTCATGAGCTTCTCGCGCAGGGTTTCTTCGTACAGGTGGTCGTCTTCGTCGAGCCATTGCTGGACCGGCAAGTCGACACCGAAGTCGCTCTTCAATGCAGCTTCCAGACCGGCGACGTCCCACTGCTCAGGCAGCGATTGTGGCGGGATATGGGCGCTGACGGTGGCGTTGAGCACGTCCTGACGGAAATCGGCGATGGTCTCGCCAATGTTGTCGGCGGCCAGCAACGTGTTACGCATGTGATAGATCACTTTACGCTGTTCGTTGTTGACGTCATCGAACTCGAGCAGTTGCTTACGAATGTCGAAGTTACGGCCTTCGACCTTGCGCTGGGCCTTCTCGATGGCATTGGTCACCATGCGGTGCTCGATCGCTTCACCGGACTGCATGCCCAGGGCCTTCATGAAGTTCTTCACCCGATCCGAGGCGAAGATACGCATCAGGCTGTCTTCCAGGGACAGGTAGAAGCGGCTGGAACCGGCGTCACCCTGGCGGCCGGCACGACCACGCAGCTGGTTGTCGATACGACGCGATTCGTGACGCTCGGACGCGATCACCTGCAAGCCACCGGATTCCAGCACGGCCTGGTGGCGTTTCTGCCAGTCGGCCTTGATCTGGGCGATCTGCTCGGGGGTCGGGTTGTCCAGCGAAGCCACTTCCACTTCCCAGTTGCCGCCCAACAGGATGTCGGTACCACGACCGGCCATGTTGGTGGCGATGGTCAGCGCGCCTGGGCGACCGGCCTGGGCAATGATCTCGGCTTCTTTTTCGTGGAACTTGGCGTTGAGGACCTTGTGCTCGATGCCTTCCTTGTTGAGCAGGTTGGAGACGTGCTCGGAAGTCTCGATGGTGGCGGTACCCACCAGGATCGGACGACCCTGGGCCATGCCGTCCTTGATGTCGTTGATGATCGCCGCGTATTTCTCTTCGGCGGTCAGGAACACCAGGTCGTTGAAGTCTTTACGGGCCAGCGGCTTGTTCGGCGGGATAACCACTACCGACAGACCGTAGATCTGGTGGAATTCGAACGCTTCGGTGTCGGCGGTACCGGTCATGCCGGACAGCTTGTTGTACAGACGGAAGTAGTTCTGGAACGTGGTGGACGCCAACGTCTGGCTTTCGGCCTGGATGTTAAGCACTTCCTTGGCTTCGATGGCCTGGTGCAGGCCTTCGGACAGACGACGACCCGGCATGGTACGACCGGTGTGTTCGTCAACCAGTACGACCTGGCCGTCCTGCACGATGTATTCGACGTTGCGGTGGAACAGCTTGTGGGCGCGCAGGCCGGCATACACGTGGGTCAACAGGCCCAGGTTGTGTGCCGAGTAGAGGCTTTCGCCCTCGGCCAGCAGGCCGATCTGGGTCAGCATATCTTCGACGAACTGGTGACCGGCTTCGTTGAGTTCAACCTGGCGGGTCTTCTCGTCGATGGTGAAGTGACCTTCTTTGGTCACCACGCCTTCCACTTCCTCGATGTGCTGCTCAAGACGCGGGATCAACTTGTTGATCTCGGTGTACAGGCGCGAGCTGTCTTCGGCCTGGCCGGAGATGATCAGTGGGGTACGGGCTTCGTCGATGAGGATGGAGTCGACTTCGTCGATCACGGCAAAGTTGAGTTCGCGCTGGAATTTTTCTTCCATGCTGAACGCCATGTTGTCGCGCAGGTAGTCGAAACCGAATTCGTTGTTGGTGCCGTAGGTAATGTCGGCGGCGTAGGCGGCGCGTTTCTCTTCCGGCGGCTGGAACGGCGTTACCACGCCGACGGTCAGGCCGAGGAATTCATACAGCGGGCGCATCCAGTTGGCGTCCCGGCGAGCCAGGTAGTCGTTCACCGTCACAACGTGCACGCCCTTGCCGGACAGTGCGTTGAGGTAAACACCCAGGGTTGCCACCAGGGTCTTGCCTTCACCGGTACGCATTTCGGCAATCATGCCTTCATGCAAGGTCATGCCGCCGATCAACTGGACGTCGAAGTGGCGCATGCCCATGACACGCTTACCGGCTTCACGGGCAACCGCAAAGGCTTCGGGAAGCAGCTTGTCGAGGGTTTCACCTTTGGCTATGCGGGCCTTGAACTCTTCGGTCTTGGCGCGCAATTGCTCGTCCGAAAGAGCAACCATCTGCTCTTCGAAGGCATTGACCAGCTGCACCGTCTTGAGCATGCGTTTGACTTCGCGCTCATTCTTGCTTCCAAAAAGTTTCTTTAACAAAGGCGCAAACATATCGGCAGGTTCTTCCACACATAGGGATGGAGGGCGCACCGTGAGTGGCCCGAGCAGCCCTCACGGCCGCATGCGAACGCGCATTCTACCCGGAATCGTGGGTGAGGAAAGTGGCGTTGTTCCCCGAGGCTGGCATGGGGCTATGAGAGGGCTTGTTTAAAATAAGGGCTTTTGCGCGAACTTCAACCCGTGGAGCTTATGGATTTTGTGGATAAAGCCCCGGCAATGCATTGCCCGGGGCCGCGTAGACGCTTTCTGCTAAGATGGCCGCTCTGTTACTTAAGGTGTCCAATCATGGCATTTCGCCCTCTTACAGCCCGCGCCCCCAGCGTGTTGCTTCGCGAAGCCAAGCCGTTGAAAGCCATCTTTGGCCATGCGCAGCGCTTGGGCCATTTGCAACGCCTGCTCGAAAGCCAACTGCAACCGGCCGCCCGCGAACACTGCCATGTGGCGTCCTGGCGTGAAGGCAACCTACTGCTGATTGTCACAGATGGTCACTGGGCAACCCGCCTGCGCTATCAGCAAAAACGCCTGCAGCGTCAATTAATGGCATTCGATGAGTTTGCCAGCTTGACGCGCATCCAGTTCAAGGTGCAGCCGCCGACCGTACAGCAAGGCGCGGCAGGCCACACGATGGACTTGTCGGAGACGGCGGCCGAGACGATTCAGGCCACGGCCGACGGCATCAGCGATCCGGGCTTGCGCGCGGCACTTGAGCGGCTGGCCGCCCATGGCAAGCCCAAGCCCTGAACCGCTACTTGCGCTTGCTGCCCCCCAGCAAAGACCCCAACAAACCACGCACCAGTTGGCGCCCCATCTGATTGGCCGCCTGCTGCATCGCGGATTTCAGCGCCTTGCCTGCGGTGGTTCCCAGAAACGCCCCGGCCTTGTCAGTGAAGCTAGGTTCTTCGTCCGCCTGCCTGGCCTCTTCGGTCGGTCCAAGCTCCTTGCGCGCCATCAATACTTCATAGGCCGACTCGCGATCAATCGGCTTGTCATAGCGCCCCTGCAACGGCGAACTGGTCACCAATGCGACGCGTTCAGCGGCGCTGAGCGGCCCGATTCGCGATTGCGGCGGAGCGACCAATATGCGCTGGACGACTTCCGGGGTACCTTTTTCCTGCAACGTGCCCACCAATGCCTCACCGGTGCCCAACTCGGTCAATACCGATAAAGCATCAAACGCCGGGTTCGGCCGGAACCCGTCTGCTACCGCCCGCAAGGATTTCTGTTCTTTCGTGGTGAATGCCCGCAGGCCATGCTGGACCCGCAAACCCAGTTGCGCCAGCACGCTGTCCGGCAGGTCGCCCGGTGATTGGGTAACGAAATACACCCCCACACCTTTGGAGCGAATCAGCCGCACCACTTGCTCCAGGCGCTCTTGCAAAGCCTTGGGCGTGTCGGCGAACAACAAATGCGCCTCGTCGAAAAACAGCGCCAGCAACGGTTTGTCGGCATCGCCGCGCTCCGGCAGTTGCTCGAACAATTCCGCCAACAGCCACAGCAGGAAGGTCGCGTACACCTTCGGGGCTTCATGCACCAGGCGGCTGGCGTCTAACAGATGGATACGCCCGCGCCCATCGCTGGCGGGCTGCAAGATGTCTTCAAGCTGCAAGGCCGGCTCGCCAAACAGGGCCTCGGCGCCCTGCTGCTCCAATACTGCCAGGCGCCGCAACAGCGCCTGGCTGGAGCCGGTGGTCATCAGCGCCGCGTCTTCGCCGAGCAACTCCGGGTGATAGCGCAGGTGGTTGAGCAGTGCCTTGAGGTCCTTGAGATCCAGCAGCAACAGGCCTTCGCGATCCGCCACCTTGAAGGCCGCATAAAGGGCCGACTGCTGGCTGTCGGTGAGTTCCAGCAAACTGCCGAGCAACAACGGCCCCATTTCGCTGATGGTGGTGCGCAGCGGATGACCGGACTGCCCATGGATGTCCCACAGCGTGACGGGGTACGCCTTGGCTGTGTAATTAAGGAAAGGCATGCCGGCGATACGCTCTGCCACCTTGCCCTGGGGGGTGGCGGCGGCACCCAGGCCACAGAGGTCACCTTTGATATCAGCCGCAAATACCGCCACGCCCGCATCACTGAAGGCTTCGGCCAGGCGTTGCAACGTGACCGTCTTGCCGGTGCCCGTGGCGCCGGCGATCAACCCGTGACGGTTGGCCAGGCGCATGGCCTGGGCAATGGGCTGGCCGTCAAGACCGGCCCCGATAAGGAGTTGCGTGGAGTCAGGCATTTCGTCACCCATGGTTAATCTTTAATGTCGCCAGGTCGATAAGACAGATGTGAGACCTACAAAGTCTAAAAAACGCTCAGATAGTTCCTACAGGGACCAACGGAAATATCAAACTTTTTTGACGCTACCCTCCCGCGTGTTCCACAAGGACGCGCTTCGGATATTAAGACCTTAGCGGACCCTTCAAGCTATGAATAAAAACTTGCGTTTCAGCCATAAAATCCTGCTTGCAGCCTCCCTTATCGTCATCGCGGCCTTCGCACTGTTCACCCTCTACAACGACTACCTGCAACGCAACGCCATTCGCGACGACCTCAACAATTACCTGCATGAAATGGGCGATGTCACCGCCAGCAACATTCAGACCTGGCTCACCGGGCGCATTGCGCTGGTGGAAAACGCGGCACAAAACATCGCCATCAACCCTGAGCCTTCGACCGTTGCCAGCCTGCTGGAGCAGAAAGCCCTGACGTCGTCCTTCATGGCTACCTACGTGGGCGACAGCAAAGGGGCCTTCACCATCCGCCCCGACACGAAGATGTCAGATGGCTTCGACCCACGCGTTCGGCCTTGGTACAAGGGCGCCCAAAGCAGCAACGGCTCAACACTGACCGAACCGTATATCGATGCCGCTACCGGGCAGTTGATCATTTCCATCGCCACCCCCAGCGCCAAAGGCGGCCAGAGCATCGGCGTGGTGGGCGGCGACCTGAGCCTGCAAACCCTGGTGGATAACATTGGTGCGCTGAACTTCGGCGGCATGGGCTACGCGTTCCTGGTCAGCGCCGACGGCAAAGTGCTGGTGCACCCGGACAAAAACCTGGTGATGAAAACCCTGGCCGACATGTATCCAAAAAACACGCCGAAGATCAGCGGCGACTTCAGTGAAGTCCAAGCCAACGGCAAGGACAACATCGTGACCTTCAGACCGATCAAGGGCCTGCCGTCGGTGAACTGGTACCTGGGCATTTCGGTGGATAAAGACAAATCCTACGCCATGCTCAGCGAATTCCGCACCTCGGCGGTGATCGCCACGCTCATTGCGGTGGTGATCATCATTGCCTTGTTGGGCATGCTGATTCGCGTCCTGTTGCAACCGCTGCACGTGATGACCCGTGCCATGCAAGACATCGCCGACGGCGAAGGTGACCTGACTCGCCGCCTGACCATCGAGAATCACGATGAGTTCGGCACCCTGGGCACTGCATTCAATCGCTTCGTGGAGCGGATTCATACATCCATCCGCGAAGTATCCTCGGCCACCGAACAGGTCAATGAAGTCGCACTTCGGGTTGTCAGCGCGTCCAACTCGTCGATGGTCAACTCCGACGAACAGGCCAACCGCACCAACAGCGTTGCCGCCGCGATCAACGAACTGGGCGCCGCCGCCCAGGAAATCGCCCGTAACGCCGCACAAGCCTCCAATCAGGCCAGCGATGCGCGCCACCTGGCCGAAGACGGTCAACAGGTGGTTGAGCGCAATATCAAGGCGATGACTCAGCTGTCTGCAATGATCAGTGCTTCAAGCAGCAATATCGAAGCACTTAACAGCAAGACGGTGAATATCGGCCAGATTCTCGAAGTGATCACCAGTATTTCCCAGCAAACCAACCTGCTGGCATTGAACGCTGCCATCGAAGCTGCACGCGCCGGGGAAGCCGGGCGCGGGTTTGCGGTGGTCGCCGATGAAGTGCGTAACCTGGCCCATCGCACCCAGGAATCGGCACAGCAAGTACAAAAGATGATCGAGGAACTGCAAGTCGGCGCCCGAGACTCCGTCAGCACCATGAGCGACAGCCAGCGCCATAGCCATGACAGCGTGGAAATCGCCAACCTGGCCGGTGAGCGCCTTAACAGCGTGACCCAACGTATTGGCGAGATCGACGGCATGAACCAATCGGTGGCCACCGCCACTGAGGAGCAGACCTCGGTCGTGGAGTCGATCAACATGGACATCACCGAGATCAACACCCTCAATCAGGAAGGTGTGGAAAACCTGCAATCGACGCTGCGCGCATGCGCCGACCTGGAACAACAGGCGGCGCGGTTGAAACAGCTGGTGGGGAGCTTCCGGATCTGATCCAGGCACCCGTCGCTGGATTCAGCGGCGGGTTATTTTTCTTCTATGGATTGGGACGTTTCCTGTTCCTGCTCCCACAACTCGGCGGCACCTGGAAATTCGGTGCCGTCGTCACTGTCCAGCTCGTCCGGGTCATACCGGCTCAAACACCCCTCACCCAGTGTCGCGGGGGCTTTGGAGGTCGCTTTGTCGAATGGGTCACTCATCACTCAATCCTCAACGGCAGACAAAGAAAAAGGGCCTGCAGCGATTTAACGCCCAGGCCCTCCATTCTTCAATCCGAACGCGTTGATCAGAACACGACGGTCTTGTTGCCGTGCACCAGCACGCGGTCTTCCAGGTGATAGCGCAGGCCACGGGCCAGTACCATCTTCTCGACATCCCGACCAAACCGCACCATGTCCTCAATGCTGTCGCTGTGGCTGACGCGCACCACGTCCTGCTCGATGATCGGACCGGCATCCAGCTCTTCGGTGACGTAATGGCAGGTTGCGCCAATCAACTTCACGCCACGCAGCGAAGCCTGGTGGTAAGGCTTGGCCCCCACAAACGACGGCAGGAAGCTGTGGTGAATGTTGATCACCTTGCCCGCGTATTCGCGGCACAGCTCCGGCGGCAGGATCTGCATGTAGCGCGCCAGCACGACCACGTCGGCCTCGTGCTGCTTGACCAGGCGAGAGACCTCGGCGAACGCCGGCTCCTTGTCCTGCGGGTTGACGGGCACGTGGTAGTAGGGAATGCCATGCCACTCGACCATGCTGCGCAGGTCGTCATGGTTGGAGATCACGCAAGCGATCTCGCAGTCCAGCTCATCGCTGTGCCAGCGGTGCAGCAAGTCAGCCAGGCAGTGGGATTCGCGGCTGGCCATCAACACCACGCGCTTTTTCTGCTCGGTGTCGGTGATGTGCCAGGTCATCGAAAACTCTTCTGCGATTGGCGCAAATGCCTCGCGGAAAGCCTCAAGACCAAAGGGCAGCGTGTCGGCACGGATTTCGTGACGCATGAAGAACCAACCGCTGAGATTGTCCGAGTGATGACTCGCCTCGGTGATCCAGCCGTTGTGGGAGGCCAGAAAGTTACTGACTTTGGCAACGATGCCGACCCGGTCCGGGCAAGCAATCACCAGCCGAAAAGTGCGCATTAGGGGGGAACTCCAGAACTTCGCAAAGGCCGCCATTCTAGCGATTGTGCAGAAAAACTGCAGTATTCGATGAGCCTTATTCTGATCCCCTGCCCTGGCCACCCCCCTTAATAGCGCATGGTTTACCAGCGCTATATGAACGAACAGCGCAAGCTGCAGCAATTATGCAAATTTTAAGGACATTATTTTCGGGGTAGCACCTATTAATTAACTCGATTGCATAGCGCCTTCACAAACATTTAAAGTAATTCACCTAAATGCGTTGTTAAATGTTTACTTGAGGAAACCGCCTGACTATTATTGGGCCACTATCCTGTCAATCAGCGTTCTACATAAGGTAGTCCACATGTCTCTGATCAACGAATACCGTGCCACCGAAGAAGCTATCAAAGAGCTGCAAGCTCGTTTGAAGAATCTGTCCCAAGATGACAAACTCAAAACCGAGCTGGAATTCGAAGGCAAACTGCGCACCCTCATGGGCGAGTACTCCAAATCCCTGCGTGACATCATCGCGCTGCTGGATCCAGAGTCGAAAGTTAAAGCACCCCGTGGCGCCGTAAAAACTACCGGTACCAAGCGTGCTCGCAAGGTCAAACAATACAAAAACCCACACAATGGCGAAGTGATTGAAACCAAAGGCGGCAACCACAAAACCCTGAAAGAGTGGAAAGCCAAGTGGGGCGGTGATGTGGTTGAAGGCTGGGCTACCCTGCTGGGCTAAGCTTCGCCAGGTCTGCGCTTGATACGCGACCCATTAAAAACGCCAGCCTGCTGGCGTTTTTTATTGATCGTCTTTTCTACAAACCGCTATTACGCATTCACACGAGCGGCTAAAGAGTCAGCATATTCCTGCCACTGCTCCAGCACCTGCTGCTGAAACGGCGTGGCACTAACGGCCAACTCCTGCCGAGCCTGATTAAATGCCTCCAGGGTATTCGGCGCGCCGAATTGAGGATTTTCCAAACGTTGCTGACAGAAAAGTTTCCAGCGTTGTTGCTCCTCGCTGTTCAGCGTATCGGGGAAGTTACGCGCCCGGTAGCGAAACAATAGTTCAGGCAAACGGTGATCATCAAAAGGCCACTGCTGGCTAGCTAATTGCGCAGGCTCAGCCGCCCGGACTTGCTCGCATAAGCGTCGGTCACGATCCCCGATAAAACCCTCGTAAAGCTGCTGTTCCGGGTCTGAACTCGGTGCAAAATCTTCCTCGGCGTAAATGACCGCCAACTTATCGCGCCAAAGTTCCTGTGCGTCAGTTAGCCGCAGCGCCCGCGCCTGGCAAATATCCATATCCAATTGCAGGCGTTCACGATCCTCGGCCCGCAGTACGTTCAAGGGCGCGACCACGGGGCAACGGTTGATATGCACCAACTTGAGCGGCACCGGCAGCTCACCTTCGGCAAGGTCCTCACGACGGGTATACAGGCGTTGGCGCAAGGCAGCGGCATCCAGGTCCAGCAGCCCCTGGGGATCGAGCCCCAGGTCGCAGACAATCAGCGCATTGCGGTTACGCGGGTGCCAGGCCAAGGGCAGCACGACCCCCAGGTAATGACGCTCGGCAGAAAAACGTCCGGAGATATGCACCATGGGTTGCAGCAAGCGCACCTGGTCCATCACCCGTTGCTTGCTGCGCAGTTGAAACAGCCAGTCGTATAGCTTGGGCTGCTTCTCACGAATCAGGCGCGCCAGGGCGATCGTGGCACGCACGTCGGATAACGCATCGTGGGCCTGGCCGTGGTCAATGCCGTTGGCGGCGGTCAGGCGCTCGAGCTTGAGGGTCACGCGCCCGTCCTGCTGCGGCCACTCGATGCCTTCCGGGCGCAGGGCGTAGGCAGTGCGAACCACATCGATCAGGTCCCAACGGCTGTTACCGCCCTGCCATTCCCGCGCGTAGGGATCGAAAAAATTGCGATACAGGCTGTAGCGCGTCATTTCATCGTCAAACCGCAAGGTGTTGTAGCCTGCGCCGCACGTACCCGGAGCCGCCAGTTCGGCATGTACACGGGTCATGAAATCGGCCTCGGCCAGGCCTTTTTCCGCCAGTGTTACAGGGGTGATGCCGGTAATGGCACAGGCGGCGGGATGGGGCAGGATGTCGTCGCTGGGCTGGCAGTAAAGATTGACCGGCGGGCCGACTTCGTTGAGATCGAGATCCGTGCGAATGCCGGCAACCTGGAGTGGGCGATCGCTGCGTGGGTTGATGCCGGTGGTTTCATAGTCGTACCAGAAAATGGAGGTCACGGGCTGTTCCTGTGCTGAAGATCGACAAAGTCTAGGCGTTGAGCCGTGTTCGGGGCCAGCACCAATTAAACTGTACAAACATCCAGCAAAACCTTGAATAGTTGCTTCCATCGCCGACGCTGTTAGCATCCGTGTCTCCAACCGCTCTGCACTGCCAAGGATCGCGATGCCATCAGCCCCATTGGATACCCTCTACCAGATCGAGACCCCGGAGGGCATCGACCTGCCACTTCGCCCCGCCGGCCTGGTGCCACGGGCGCTGGCATTTGCCTTCGACCTCGGCGCACGTGCCGTGATCATGGGCGTGCTGCTGGTGCCATTGGCGTTGCTCGGCAATATAGGTATCGGCCTGGGGTCGCTTCTGCTGTTCCTGGTCAGTTGGTGGTACATGGTGCTGTTCGAGGTACTCAACCAGGGCTGCTCACCGGGCAAACAGGTCATGGGCTTACGGGTCGTGCAGGACGACGGCACCCCCATAGGCTGGTCAGCGTCGCTGATTCGCAACCTCCTGCGGTTTGTCGACATGCTGCCTTTCGGCTACTTTCTCGGCGCAATCAGTTGCCTGCAACACCCTCACTTCAAACGCCTTGGCGACCTGGCCGCCGGCACCCTGGTGGTCTACCGCGAACAGCCTCTGGCACGTCCACAGGTACCTCCAGCTGCGGCACTGCGCTTGCCGTTTGCCCTGGACCTGAGTGAGCAGCGAGCGATTCTTGGCTTCGCGGAACGCCAGGGTGAACTGTCCGTAGAACGGGTACACGAGCTCGCCTCGATCCTTGCAACGCCGCTGCAAGTGTCTCCGGCCCGCGCCGTGGAGCAACTCAATGGCGTGGCCCGCGGCCTGCTGGGGCCAACATGAAGCAGAGTCTTTTCGAAAGCCGTCACCAACACCAGTGGCAATCTTTTGCCGAACAACTGAAACAGTTGGAACAAGGCAAGGCCAAGGCCAGTGACGTGGCCGATTTCCCTCATCAATACCGACGCCTATGCCAGCACCTGGCCCTCGCCCAGGAGCGCGGCTACAGCAGTTACCTGGTGGACCCCCTGCAACAACTGGCGTTGCGCGGCCATCAACAACTGTATCGCCACCGCAGCCAATTGGCGGCGAATGTGCTGGGTTTCATACTCGCCGACTTCCCGCGACTGGTGCGAGAACAGTGGCGTTTCGTGTTGATTGCCAGCCTGCTGTTCTTTGGCAGCCTGCTGGGCATTGCCCTGCTGGTCTACCTGTTCCCCGACCTGATCTACAGCATTGTCAGCCCCCAGCAGGTGGCCGAGATGCAGGGCATGTATGACCCTGAGGCCAGCCGGCTGGGGCGCGCCGCCGAACGTGCGTCGAGCGAAGACTGGATGATGTTTGGCTACTACGTCATGCACAACATCGGTATCGCCTTTCAGACATTTGCCGCCGGTTTGCTGTTCGGCCTGGGCAGTGTGTTTTTCCTGATATTCAACGGGCTGATCATCGGCGCGGTTTCCGGGCACCTGACCGAAATCGGCTATGGACAGACCTTCTGGTCATTTGTCATCGGCCATGGGGCCTTTGAGTTGACGGCCATTGCACTCGCCGGTGCCGCGGGCTTGCAACTGGGCTGGGCGTTGATCGCCCCGGGGCAACTGACCCGTGGCGAATCCCTGCGGCTCGCAGCGCGCAAGAGTGTGCAACTGCTGTGCGGTGTCATGGTGTTCCTGCTGATCGCCGCATTTATCGAAGCCTACTGGTCTTCCACCACCCAGATCGCCCCTTGGGTCAAATACCTGGTAGGCGCTGCACTCTGGCTGCTGGTGGCGACTTACCTTACCTTTGCCGGACGGACTCGCCATGCGCCTGAGTAATGCCAGCGTGGCGATTCGCCCGCGTACCGCATGGGAGGCCATGGACCTTGGGGTACTAATGGCCCGGGAACATCGCCTGCTGTTGATGAGCAGTTGGGCGCTGGTGACCCTGCCGGTTTTTGCCCTGCTTACCGCGTTGCTGTGGAAATACCCGTCCACAGCCATGTTCCTGTTCTGGTGGTTCAAACCGGCGTTCGACCGCTTGCCTCTATATATCCTCTCCAAAGCCCTGTTCGGCGAAACGCCAAGCCTTAAGCAGGCTGTGCGCGAATGGCCAAGACTGCTCAACCACCAACTGCTGGCCAGCCTGACCTGGCGCCGACTTAGCCTCAGCCGCAGTTTTGTGATGCCAGTCAGCCAGCTCGAAGGCCTGGACGGCCAGGCGCGTCAGAAACGCCTGGGCGTGCTGCAACAGCGCAATTCCGGTGCGGCGCGCTGGTTGACCACCGTTGGGGTGCACCTGGAAATCGGGTTGTGGTTCGGCTGCATGGCGCTGTTCTATCTATTCATTCCGCAACAACTTGAACTGGATTGGGATTGGCAACGGTTGGCGCTGGCGACAGGCGCCGAGGGGGTCTGGCTGGAGCACTTGAGCAACGCCTTCTACGCCTTGATCCTGGTATTTTGGGAGCCCATCTACGTCGCCTGCGGTTTCAGCCTTTATCTGAATCGTCGCACCCTACTGGAGGCGTGGGACCTGGAGCTGGTATTCCGACGCCTGCGCCAGCGCCTGAGCAATGTGGCGCCCCTGTTAATGCTGGTGCTCGGGCTGACCTTGCTGCCATTCAACCCGCCCGCCATGGCGGATGAAACCAAACCACTGCCACCCCAAAGCGCAAGCCAGTCCATCAAGTCGCTGCTGGACAAACCACCCTTCAAAAATCCGGAAACCGTCACCCGCTATCGCTTTGGCGAAGAAAAGCCCGTCGTTAAAAACAAGGCGCACAGTGACGGCAAACTTCCGGCGTGGCTGCAGGCACTACTGGACAACCTCAACAGCGATACTTTCAAGCCTGTCGCCCAAGGCCTGGAAGTACTGTTATGGAGCCTGCTTATCGGTGGCGTGGCCCTGGTGATATGGCGTTATCGGGACTGGTTGCGCACCTTTGTCAGCCAGCGCGGGGCACGTATACCCAAAGCGGCGAAACCATCACCCGCGCAATTGTTCGGCCTGGAACTGGGCACCGAGACCCTGCCTGAGGATATCGCCAGCACTGCCGAGCAACTCTGGCCTAACCAACCACGGGAAGCCCTCGGCCTTTTGTATCGTGGCCTGCTGAGCAGGTTGCTGCATGACTTCAACCTGCCCCTTAAAAGCGCTGACACCGAAGGTCAGGTCCTGCAACGCGTTCACCAGTTGCAACAGCCGCAGTTACTGGCCTTCAGTGATGAATTGACTCGGCACTGGCAAAACCTTGCCTATGGCCACCACCTGCCCCCGGTCTCAGCCCAGCAGAAATTGTGCAACGATTGGCGCGTCCTGTTCAGTTCGGGAGGCGCCCAATGAACCGGCCATTACTGTGGGTGGGGCTGCTGTTGGCGTGCCTGCTTGGAGCGGGCGGCTTTTATGCCTGGAGCAAAGCGATCCCCTATGAAGAAGTGGTGGACCGCGGCCCCTCCCCGGAAGCCATGGCCAACCCTTACCTGGCGGCCGAACACTTTCTGCGCCAGCAAGGCCTGGCCGTGGAACACGCCAATGGCCTGGAACGCCTGACTACCCTGCCCGCCAAGGGCAACAGCCTGCTGTTACTGGGCGAACGCAGCAACATGTCGCCACGCCAGGTAGGTCAACTCCTGGACTGGGCCAAGTCCGGCGGCCATCTACTGGTAGTCGCCGAGGCTCTGTGGGATGAAGAAACCGGCAAGAGCGGCGACCTGCTGCTTGATCGCCTGCATATCCACCAGGCTCTGAGCGACGAACCCGAGGACACAGCCCCGGCCCGCAAAAACAAAGCACCGGACTTGACCAAACTCTATGTCGACAATGACACCGCCCTGGCGTATTTCAGTTTCGACACCGACTTCAACCTCATCGACCCCAAGCACCTGGCACAATTTTCAGCCAATAGCGCCAGGTCGAGCCACTTGATGCAACTCGACCTAGGGCAGGGCCGCGTAACGGTGATCACCGACAGCGACCTGTGGAAAACACCGGCTATTGGCAAGCACGACAATGCCTGGCTGCTGTGGTATCTGACTCAGGGCAGTGCCGTGACCTTGTTGTTCAACAGCCATGTGGATGACCTGTTCACCCTGCTGTTGCGTTACTTCCCCCAGGCGTTGGTGGCGCTCATTGCCCTGATTGCCCTGGCACTCTGGCAGGCGGGGATGCGCCAGGGACCAATCCAGGCGCCCGGCCCCAAGGCGCGTCGGCAATTGCAGGAACACCTGAAGGCCAGCGCCGACTTCCTGCTGCGCCGCAGCGGCCAAGGCACGCTATTGCAGGCCTTGCAGCGCGACATCCTGCGCGCCGCAAAGCGGCGTCATCCCGGCTTTGAACATCTCGACAACACCGAACGGGGGCGAGTGCTTGCCCACCTGACGCGCCAACCTTCTCACGTCATCAGCCAGGCCCTCGGCCCACTCCCGGCAAAACGGCTTTCCAGTGCCGATTTCAGCCGGCAGGTGGCGTGCCTGCAAACCCTCAGGAATGCCCTATGAGCGAATTTCCCAGCGCTAACACCCTGCCCGGCGAACCCCTGCAACGTGCCAGCCAGCAGGCCCAGGCCCTGCGCATTGAACTGCGCAAGGCGGTGATCGGGCAGGATCAGGTGATCGATGATGTACTCACCGCCCTGATCGCCGGCGGCCACGTATTGCTCGAGGGCGTACCCGGGCTGGGCAAGACCTTGCTGGTGCGTGCCCTGGCCCGTTGCTTTGACGGCGAATTCGCGCGGATCCAGTTCACCCCGGACCTGATGCCAAGCGATGTCACCGGCCACGCGGTGTACGACCTGCACACCGAACAGTTCAAGCTGCGCAAGGGTCCCGTGTTCACCCACTTGTTGCTGGCTGACGAAATCAACCGCGCCCCGGCCAAGACCCAGGCGGCCCTGCTCGAAGCCATGCAGGAACGGCAAGTCACCCTCGAAGGCGAGGCGCTGCCCATCGGTCAGCCGTTCATGGTACTTGCCACGCAAAACCCCATCGAACAGGAAGGTACCTACCCCCTGCCGGAAGCCGAACTGGACCGTTTCATGCTCAAGGTACGCATGGACTACCCCGAAGCGCAGCAGGAACTGGATATGGTGCGTGAAGTGACGCGCTCATCACGGGCCGACATGCTGGACGTGCAACCGTTGCGCACCGTGCTGAAGGCCGAGGACGTACTGCAACTGCAATTGGTCGCCAGTGAACTGGCCTTGGATGAACAAGTGCTCGACTATGCCGTGCGCCTGGCGCGAGCTACTCGCAGCTGGCCGGGACTGGCCATAGGCGCCGGCCCACGAGCCTCCATCGCCTTGGTCCGCGGCGCACGCGCACGCGCATTGTTACGTGCAGGCGAGTTCGTCACGCCGGATGACATCAAGGGCTGTGCCCTGGCAGTACTGCGCCACCGTGTACGTCTTGCGCCAGAACTGGATATAGATGGGCTGGAGGTCGACCAGGTGCTCAAGCAACTGCTGGACCAGATTCCGGCCCCCCGGCAATGACCCGTCCATGAAACCGACCCGTCTGTTATTGGCCTGGCTTGGCGTACTGCTGGGCTTGAGCATCCTGCTGGGCGCTGCGGCAGCCTTGCAGTTCAAGGTCCCCGACACCTTGCACTCAATAGCGTGGGGCTTGCTCCTGGCGCTGTTGCTGCTGGCCATGCTGGACGCGCTGCGACTGCGCCGTCGCCCGTCGCCGCGCGTGTACCGGCAGATGCCCGGCAGCCTGGCGTTGGGCCGCTGGGGCGAAGTCCGTCTGACCCTGGAATATGACTACCCACAGGCGCTGACGGTGCAGGTGTTCGATCACGTCCCCGATGGGTTAAGTGTGGAAAACCTGCCCCAGGCCATCGAATTGCGCCCCGGTGAACGCAGTGAACTGGGTTATCGCCTGCGCCCCTTGCGGCGCGGGCATTTCACTTTCAGTCGCTGCGAAATCCACCTGCCCAGCCCCTTGGGGCTCTGGTCTGCAAGACGCTTTATCGAAGCCGAGGATGCCACCCGTGTCTATCCGGATTTCGCCCGCCTGTACGGGGCACAACTGCTGGGTGTGGATAACTGGCTGAGCCAACTGGGGGTACGTCAACGGCAACGACGAGGCTTGGGACTGGAGTTTCATCAGTTACGCGAATTTCGTGAGGGCGACAGCCTGCGGCAAATCGACTGGAAAGCTACTGCGCGGCAACGTACCCCCATCGCCCGGGAGTATCAGGACGAGCGCGACCAGCAGATCGTGTTCATGCTCGATTGCGGCCGCCGCATGCGCAGCCAGGATGATGAGCTGTCCCATTTCGACCACGCCCTCAATGCCTGCCTGCTGCTCAGTTATGTGGCCCTGCGCCAGGGCGATGCGGTGGGGTTGTGCACCTTTGCCACTGACCAGCCACGCTACCTGGCGCCGGTCAAGGGCAGTAGCCAGTTGAACCTGTTACTCAATACGGTCTATGACCTGGACACCACCCGCCGAACCGCCGACTACCAGGCAGCAGCCAGCCAACTGCTGGCCCGGCAAAAACGTCGGGCATTGGTAATCGTGGTCAGCAACCTGCGGGATGAGGACGATGAAGCCCTGCTCTCCGCCGTCAAGCGCATCAGTCGCCAACATCGGGTGCTGGTGGCCAGTATGCGTGAGGAAGTACTCGATCTGCTGCGCCAATCCCCCGTACAAACCTTGCCCGAGGCCCTGGCCTACAGCGGCACTGTCGACTACCTCAATACGCGGGATGAATTGCATGACCGCATGACCGCCCACGGCCTGTCGGTGTTGGATACGTTGCCATCAGAAATGGGGGCGGCCCTGGTGACACGCTACCTGGGCTGGAAGAAAGCCGGGGTTTTCTAAAAAAAGCGCACGACTGCGGCAGGGACAGTAGCCCCCGGCCGCGTCGACGACGCGCTGCGTCTAGGCCGAAGCCTGCAAGGGATCAAAACTGAAGTACTGCAACAACACGTTGATCAGTTGCCCATATTCCTCGGGAGCCTCAAGCACGCTGAACCCGGAATCGTAGTGCTGCGGGTTAATATCTTCATGGCTCCACAGACAGGTCGCCGTGATGTCGATGACATGGAACGTGTCGTCCGCCCCGGGTATCTTCAAGCACAACTCGAAATCAACATCGACCATCATGGGTAACTGGCTGATCAACATCAGCCCATCTTCAGAGACGTTACCCAGAAAACCTATGGGTTTGTCGGTGAGACGGTTAAACACTTGCAGGAAATACGGTAGTTGATGCCGCTCGATCCGTCGGTCGGTAAACATGGTGAGATCGCCATCCAGTGGCCATGACTCTGGCCGTGCCAGTGATTCGGAACGAGCGCGAGCGCTCGCTCTCCCTGGATCTCGGTGTGACAACGAACAACATTTCGTCACTAGACAGCTGCCGAATCCGGGCCTTGCATCCGCTCGAATAGAAACTTGTACAAACGAACATTGAAAGAATAGCCCAAGACTGGCAACGGGCCAGTGATTAAACGACGAATGCCATTACAACGAGGCAGGACGCGGCTGTGCCACGCTCGCACCAGGGTAATGACCCAGTTGCTGCAGGGTGTCCAGCCTCGCGCGGGCACGGTAGGCATACTCGCTCGACGGATATTGGTTAATGATGAATTGATAGGTTTGCACTGCGTCAACGAACAGCTTCTGTCGTTCCAGGCATTGCCCGCGCAACATCGAGACTTCCGGCTGTACATAACGCCGGGTACGGCTCTCGCGGTCGACCTGGGATAGTTCCAAAGTGACACGCTCGCAATCACCGACCTTGTACGCACGGTAGGCATTGTTCAAATGGTGGTCCATCGACCAACGGGTGCAGCCGCCAACACTGACGGCCAGGGCAGCAATGAGCAAAATTCGCATGAGGGTTCTCCTGTCTTGTGCAGTGTATCGACCCCTCGTCAAAAATCTTCAAGGCTGTTCATCTATTCAATCGAAGCGAAAACAAACGAATCATCGATAAGTAGTGCAAACGAACAATGACTACAACCAAAGAGCATAGTAGCCTTCCTCAGCGCTTGAACTCAGGAGTCTGTGCATGTCCGTCCGTCGTACCAAAATCGTCGCCACCCTTGGCCCGGCCAGCAACTCGCCGGAAGTCCTCGAACAGCTGATTCTGGCTGGTTTGGACGTTGCCCGTCTGAACTTCTCCCACGGCACCCCGGACGAGCACAAGGCTCGCGCCAAGCTGGTGCGTGACCTGGCCGCCAAGCACGGCCGCTTCGTCGCACTGCTGGGTGACCTGCAAGGCCCGAAAATCCGTATCGCCAAGTTCGCTAACAAGCGTATCGAGCTGAAGATCGGTGACAAGTTCAGCTTCTCCACCAGCCACCCGCTGACCGAAGGCACCCAGGACGTCGTGGGTATCGACTACCCGGACCTGGTCAAGGATTGCGGTGTCGGTGACGAGCTGCTGCTGGACGACGGTCGCGTTGTAATGCGCGTTGATACCGCGACTCCGACTGAATTGAATTGCACCGTGATCATCGGCGGCCCGCTGTCCGATCACAAAGGCATCAACCGTCGCGGTGGTGGCCTGACCGCCCCAGCCCTGACTGAAAAAGACAAGGCCGACATCAAGCTCGCCGCTGAAATGGAAGTGGACTACCTCGCCGTGTCCTTCCCGCGCGACGCCGCCGACATGGAATACGCTCGTAAACTGCGCGATGAAGCCGGCGGTACCGCCTGGCTGGTGGCGAAGATCGAACGCGCCGAAGCCGTGGCCGATGACGAAACCCTCGACGGCCTGATCAAGGCGTCCGACGCCGTGATGGTTGCCCGTGGCGACCTGGGTGTGGAAATCGGTGACGCCGAACTGATCGGTATCCAGAAGAAGATCATCCTGCACGCCCGCCGCCACAACAAAGCGGTGATCGTCGCGACCCAGATGATGGAGTCGATGATCCAGAACCCGATGCCGACCCGAGCCGAAGTGTCCGACGTGGCCAACGCCGTGCTCGACTACACCGACGCCGTGATGCTCTCGGCTGAAAGTGCCGCCGGTCCGTACCCACTGGAAGCCGTGCAGGCCATGGCGCGCATCTGCGTCGGTGCCGAAAAGCACCCGACCAGCAAGACCTCCAGCCACCGTATCGGCAAAGTGTTCGAGAGCTGCGACCAGAGCATCGCCCTGGCAGCCATGTACACCGCCAACCACTTCCCGGGCGTGAAAGCGATCATTGCCCTGACCGAAAGTGGCTATACACCGTTGATCATGTCGCGTATCCGTTCTTCGGTGCCGATCTACGCGTTCTCCCCGCACCGCGAAACCCAGGCCCGTGCGGCCCTGTTCCGTGGTGTGTACACCGTACCGTTCGACCCGGCTTCGTTGCCGCCCCATGAAGTCAGCCAGGCTGCCATCGACGAGCTGATCAAGCGCGGCGTTGTAGAGAAAGGCGACTGGGTTATCCTGACCAAGGGCGACAGCTACCACACCATCGGCGGCACCAACGGCATGAAGATCCTGCACGTTGGCGACCCAATGGTCTGAGTGACCCGCTGAAAAAAATGTGGGAGGGGGCTTGCTCCCGATGGCGGTGAATCAGCTACAAACTAGCTGACTGACACACCGCATCGGGAGCAAGCCCCCTCCCACATTTGGTTAGCGCCTGTCCCTGAAACCCGACAACGCCGCAATCGCCTCCGGCGACCTCAGCCGCTGGGTAAACAGCGCGCCCTCCTCCTCGATCACCTGCCTCAACTGCTCGCGATCAACGCTTTTCATCAACTGCTTGGTCACCTGCACCGCGCCCGGCGCCAGGGTTTCAAAGCGCAAGGCTATCTCACGTGCCTTGGCCAACGCAGCTTCACCGCTGCCCAACGCCTCGGTGGCGATGCCCCACGCGGCAGCCTGTTCACCACTGAACCCTTCGCCCAGCAGCAACAATTCAGCCGCCTTCGCGTGCCCCAGCAAACGCGGCAGGATCAGGCTGGAGCCAAACTCCGGACACAGCCCCAAATTGACGAACGGCATGCGCAACCGTGCATCGCGGCTGATGTACACCAGGTCGCAATGCAGCAGCAGGGTCGTGCCGATACCCACCGCCGCACCCGCGACGGCTGCGATCACCGGCTTGCGGCAGTTGAGCAGGCTTTTCATGAAGTGAAACGGCGGGCTGTCGAGGTCGCTGGGCGGTTGTTCGAGAAAATCGCCGATGTCGTTGCCGGCGGTAAAACACTCGCCGCTGCCCTGGATCAGCACGGCGGTGATGTCCGGGTCCGCGTCGGCCTGCTCCAACGCCTCGGCCAATTGGCTGTACATGGCTCGAGTGAGAGCGTTTTTCTTGTCCGGGCGATTGAGCTGCAGGGTCAGCAGCCCGCGCTCGCGGTGCTGCAGGATGGCGTCGGTCATGGCGAATCTCACGGCAGTGGAATTCAGCACTCAACCACGGGGCAGGAACACGTCGGCCAGCAGTTGATTGCGCGGCAGTCCCGCCAGGAACAAGCGTTTGGAAAACGCCTCGACGCTGACGGGGTGCCCGCAGAGTAAGGCCAGCGTTTGCCGGGAAACAAGCCGCAGTTGCGCCAATGCCTGGGTCAACTCCGCCGCGGTCCACAACTCCACCGTCAGGTTGGGATGATGTGCCGCCAGCTCGGCCAGGGGCCCAGCCAGGTAATGCCCGTCGCCATCATGGGCCAGGTGAATCAGGCGGATGGCGCCCTGGTGATCCTGGCGCAACGCCTCGCGCAGCACACCCCACAAAGGTCCCAGGCCGGTACCGGAAGCCAGCAGCCACAGCGGCCGGGATTGCCAGTCGGGATCGTATTGCAGCGCGCCGCCACGCAACTCTCCCAGGCGCAGGTGATCACCCACCGACAACGCGCGCGCGGCATCGCTGAATGCGCCGGGCTGGCGGCAATCGATATGAAACTCCAGGAAGGCATCCTCCTGAGGCAGGCTGGCCAGGGAATAAGGCCGTGCCACCTGCCCCGCCCACACCACCAGATGCTGCCCGGCGCGATACCGCAACCCGCGCTCCGGTTGCAGCCGCAGACGCAGCACCGAGGCATTCAACCAATCGGCACCCACGACCTGGGCCGGCAAACCGTCACGCAGCGGATCGAAGGCTTCGACCTGCAGATCGCCGATCACCTGGCACTGGCACGCCAGGCGCCAGCCCTCCTGGCGTTGCACCGGGCTCAGGGCATCGGGTTGCGGGTCCTCGACCTCGCCCTGGCAGCGCACCAGGCACGCATGGCAACTGCCGGCACGGCAACTGTAAGGCACGGCCACACCCGCCTGGTTCAAGGCATCCAGCAGGTTGCTGCCGGTGGCTACCGACCAATGGCGTTCGCCGACGTACAGTTCAGGCATATCAGGACTCAATCACAAGGGGCGCGCACAGGGAATCATGCCTGCGACAGTTTGACCATAGTCGGGTGTATCGGCCACCGTGCCGGGTTATACTGCCGCGCCTTTTTAGCGTCGCGCCTGCACCACTTTGGCGTGCCTTGGAAAGGTGGTTTCAGCCGACCGATGCAACACTGGAGCCACCTTTATTGAATGTTCCCTTATAGAGGAGCGCGACTCATGACCGTGATCAAGCAAGACGACCTGATTCAGAGCGTTGCCGACGCCCTGCAATTCATTTCCTACTACCACCCCGTTGACTTCATCCAGGCGATGCACGAGGCCTACCTGCGCGAAGAATCGCCGGCAGCCCGTGACTCCATCGCGCAGATCCTGATCAACTCGCGCATGTGCGCCACCGGCCATCGCCCGATCTGCCAGGACACCGGTATCGTCACCGTGTTCGTGCGCGTAGGCATGGACGTACGTTGGGATGGCGCCACCATGGGCCTGGACGACATGATCAACGAAGGCGTGCGTCGCGCCTACAACCTGCCGGAAAACGTCCTGCGTGCATCCATCCTGGCCGACCCGGCAGGCGCACGTAAGAACACCAAGGACAACACCCCGGCCGTGATCCATTACTCCATCGTGCCGGGTAACACCGTGGAAGTGGACGTGGCGGCCAAGGGCGGCGGTTCCGAGAACAAGTCGAAAATGGCCATGCTCAACCCGTCCGACTCGATCGTCGACTGGGTGCTCAAGACCGTTCCGACTATGGGCGCGGGCTGGTGCCCACCGGGCATGCTCGGTATCGGCATCGGCGGCACCGCCGAGAAGGCCGCAGTGATGGCCAAGGAAGTGTTGATGGAATCCATCGACATCCACGAGCTGAAAAAGCGCGGCCCGCAGAACCGTATCGAAGAGATGCGCCTGGAGTTGTTCGAGAAGGTCAACCAACTGGGCATCGGCGCCCAGGGCCTGGGTGGCCTGACCACCGTGCTCGACGTGAAGATCATGGACTACCCGACCCACGCCGCGTCGCTGCCGGTGTGCATGATCCCCAACTGCGCCGCCACCCGTCACGCGCACTTCGTGCTCGACGGTTCGGGCCCGGCGTCGCTGGAAGCGCCTCCGCTGGACGCCTACCCGGAAATCGTCTGGGAAGCCGGCCCATCGGCCCGTCGCGTCAACCTCGACACCCTGACCCCGGAAGAAGTGCAGAGCTGGAAACCGGGCGAAACCGTGTTGCTCAACGGCAAGATGCTCACCGGGCGCGACGCGGCGCACAAGCGCATGGTCGAGATGCTGAACAAGGGCGAAACCCTGCCGGTGGACCTCAAGGGTCGCTTCATCTACTACGTCGGCCCGGTTGATCCGGTGCGCGAAGAAGTGGTTGGCCCAGCTGGCCCGACTACCGCGACGCGGATGGACAAGTTCACCCGTCAGATCCTCGAGCAAACCGGCCTGCTGGGCATGATCGGTAAATCCGAGCGCGGCCCTACCGCGATCGAAGCGATCAAGGACCACAAGGCCGTGTACCTGATGGCCGTGGGCGGCGCCGCTTACCTGGTGGCGCAAGCCATCAAGAAGTCGCGCGTGGTTGCCTTCGCCGAACTGGGCATGGAAGCGATCTACGAGTTCGACGTAAAAGACATGCCGGTCACCGTTGCGGTGGACAGCAAGGGCGAATCCGTCCACATCACCGGTCCTGCCATCTGGCAGAAAAAGATCAGTGAAAGCCTGGCGGTAGAAGTGCAGTAAGCACTTTTCCCGCACGGATAAAGGCGACTGCGGCCCCATGGCCCAGTCGCCTTTTTCATGGCGCATGCTATGGTGCACTCCCCTTACTGTGCCTGCCCATCACTGTATGATCGTGATCCCTCGTCCCCTGCGCCTGACCTTCTATTCCCTGCTGATCATCGCCGGTGCGTTGCTCGCCGCCGCCTTGGCCACGCGCCATGCCGAACGCCAGGCATTGGTGGACGATGCCGCCCGCGCCAACCAGCAACTCGCGCTGTACGCCAATTCCCTGCACACCCTGATTGAACGCTACCGCGCCCTGCCCGCCGTGCTCGCGCTGGACTCGGAGATGATCAACGCGCTCAAAGGCCCGTTGGATGCCAGCACCCAGGACCTGCTCAATCGCAAGCTCGAACGCATCAACGGTGCGGCGCAGTCCTCCACCCTGGAGTTGATGGACCGCACCGGCCTCGCCGTGGCGGCCAGCAACTGGGCGTTGCCGAGCAGCTATGTCGGGCACAACTACGGGTTTCGGCCATATTTCAGCCAGACCAAGAGCCAGGGCACCGGGCGCTTTTACGCGGTAGGCGTGACCACCGGGATTCCGGGGTACTTCCTCTCCAGCGCGGTGCTGGATGAACACGAGCAGTTCCTTGGCGCCATGGTGGTGAAACTGGAATTCCCTGAGCTGGAGCGCGAATGGGCCCAGGGCAATGACCTGTTGCTGGTCAGCGATGCACGCGGCATCGTGTTTATCGCCAACCAACCGGGCTGGCGTTATCGCAACCTGCGCGCGCTGTCCGCCAGTGACCTCGCCGAACTCAAGGCCACCCGCCAATACGACAAGAAACAACTGCAGCCGCTGGACACCCAAACGTTGCAACGCTTCGACGAAAACAGCCACCTGATGCGCGTCAACGGCCCCGATGGCAACGCCAATTACATCTGGGAGTCCCTCCCGCTGAAGGCCGAGGGCTGGACCCTGCACCTGCTGCGCAAACCCCAGTTCGCCTTTGAAGACCAACGCAACGCCGGCCTCGCCGCCGCCGGCTCCTGGCTGGCGCTGGTGTTCCTGGTGTTGTTCCTCAGCCAACGCTGGCGACTGGCCCGTTTGCGCCAGCGCAGCCGCGAAGAACTCGAACAGCTTGTCGAAGAGCGCACCCAGGCCCTGCGCACCGCCCAGGATGGCTTGGTGCAATCGGCCAAGCTGGCGGCGCTGGGGCAGATGTCCGCCGCCCTCGCCCATGAGATCAACCAGCCCCTGACCGCCCAGCGCATGCAGTTGGCGACCCTGCGATTGCTGCTGGACCACGGCCGGGTGGACGACGCCTACAAGGCCCTGACCCCGCTGGACGATATGCTCACACGCATGGCAGCGCTCACCGGCCACCTCAAGACCTTTGCGCGCAAGAGCCCCAGCGGCCTGCGCGAACGCCTGGACCTGGCCACCGTGGTCGACCAATCCCTGCACCTGCTCGACGCACGCCTGCGTGATGAAGCCATCGGCACCGTGCTGGACCTGACCCGCCCCGCCTGGGTACGTGGCGATGCGATCCGCCTCGAACAGGTGCTGATCAACCTGCTGCGCAACGCCCTCGACGCCATGGCCGACAAACCACGCAAGCGCCTGGAAATCCGCCTGCACGCCGATCAGCAACTGTGGCAACTCACGGTCAGCGACAGCGGCGGCGGGATTGCCGAAGAGCACCTCAACAGCGTGTTCGACCCGTTCTTCACCACCAAGCCGGTGGGCGACGGGCTCGGCTTGGGGCTGGCGGTTTCCTACGCTATCGTGCACGAATTGGGCGGGCGCCTGATCGCCAGTAACCGTGGCGACGGCGCGGTATTTACCCTGACCTTGCCTATCGCGCTGGAGACACCCGACTTATGTTGAACGCGGTGATTGTGGTCGATGACGAAGCCAGCATTCGTACGGCCGTCGAGCAATGGTTGAGCTTGTCGGGGTTCGAGGTGAAGCTGTTCAGCCGCGCCGAAGCCTGCCTGGCACAACTGCCCAAGGACTTTCCCGGAGTGATCCTGAGCGACGTGCGCATGCCCGGGCTCAGCGGCCTGGAGCTGCTGGCCGAAGTGCAGCGCCGTGACGCCGACCTGCCCGTCATCCTGCTGACCGGACATGGCGATGTACCGATGGCCGTCGAAGCCATGCGCGACGGTGCCTACGACTTCCTCGAAAAACCCTTCAGCCCCGATGCCCTGCTCAACAGCCTGCGCCGCGCGCTGGACAAGCGCAGGCTGATCCTCGAAAACCGCCGCCTGCACCAACAAGCCGATCATCGAGCGCAGTTGGAGTCGAGCCTGCTCGGCGTCTCCCGTGGCTTGCAGAACCTGCGCCGGCAGGTACTCGACCTGGCGACCTTGCCGGTCAACGTCCTGATTCGTGGCGAGACCGGCAGCGGCAAGGAGCTGGTCGCCCGTTGCCTGCATGATTTCGGCCCCCGCGCGAAAAAGCAGTTTGTGGCGCTCAATTGTGCGGCGATCCCCGAGCAACTGTTCGAGGCCGAACTGTTCGGCCACGAAAGCGGCGCCTTCACCGGCGCCCAGGGCAAGCGTATCGGCAAACTGGAGTACGCCCATGGCGGCACGCTGTTCCTCGATGAAATCGAAAGCATGCCCCTGGCCCAGCAAGTGAAGCTGTTGCGGGTGTTGCAGGACCAGAAGCTGGAACGCTTGGGCTCCAATCAAAGCATTCATGTGGATTTACGCATCATTGCCGCCACCAAGCCGGACCTGCTGGAAGAAGCCCGCGCCGGGCGCTTTCGCGAAGACCTGGCCTATCGACTGAACGTCGCACAACTGCGCCTGCCGCCTCTGCGCGAGCGCCGCGAAGACATCCCGCTGCTGTTCGACCACTTTGCCCAAAGCGCCGCCGAGCGCCTGGGCCGCAGCGTGGAACCGCTGAGCGGCGCGCAGTTGGGGCGCCTGCTCAGCCATAACTGGCCGGGCAACGTGCGCGAGTTGGCCAATGTCGCCGAACGCCAGGTGTTGGGCCTTGGCGAGCCGGAGCCGGAAGGTATCGAAGCCGGACAATCGTTGGCCGCGCAGCAGGAGGCGTTCGAAGCGCATTGCCTGAAGGCCGCATTGACCCGGCATAAAGGCGACATCAAGGCGGTGCTGGCGGAGTTGCAGCTGCCACGGCGCACCTTTAACGAAAAGATGCAGCGCCATGGGTTGGCCAGGGACATGTTCCTCAAAGACGAATAAGCGGATTTCCGCTCATCACCCTCAAAAACGTCAGCGAATTTCCGCTCAAAAAAAACCCCAAACCCTTCTGGGCCGGGCCTTCATCTATCTGGCACAGCTCGTGCTATAGCCCCAGCCAGGCTGCGCTCGCGCCGCTCCATAAAAACAACTAGATGAAGGATCCTTTAATGGATAACTCCAACACCTTGCCTCTGGGGTCGGCGGCCGCGCCGGCTAAAGAACGCACCACCACCAGCCGGATCAAATCGATCTTCAGCGGATCCGTCGGCAACATGGTCGAGTGGTACGACTGGTACGTCTACGCCGCTTTCTCGCTGTACTTCGCCAAAGCCTTCTTCCCGAAAGGCGACACCACCGCCCAATTGCTCAACACCGCCGCGATCTTCGCCGTGGGCTTCCTGATGCGCCCGATCGGCGGCTGGCTGATGGGCCTGTACGCCGACCGTGCGGGTCGTAAAGCGGCACTGATGGCTTCGGTCCTGTTGATGTGCTTCGGCTCATTGATCATCGCCCTGAGCCCCGGTTACGAAACCATCGGCGTCGGCGCGCCGATCCTGCTGGTGTTCGCCCGCTTGCTGCAAGGCTTGTCGGTGGGTGGCGAATACGGCACCTCGGCCACCTACCTGAGTGAAATGGCGACCAAGGAGCGTCGCGGCTTCTTCTCCAGCTTCCAGTACGTGACCCTGATCTCCGGCCAGCTCATCGCCCTGGCGGTACTGATCGTGCTGCAACAAGTGCTCACCACCGAGCAACTGTACGACTGGGGCTGGCGTATCCCGTTTGCCATCGGTGCCCTGTGCGCAGTGGTCGCGCTATACCTGCGTCGCGGCATGGAAGAAACCGAGTCGTTTACCAAGAAGGAAAAAGCCAAGGAAAGCGCCATGCGCACCTTGATGCGCCACCCCAAGGAACTGATGACCGTGGTCGGCCTGACCATGGGCGGCACCCTGGCCTTCTACACCTACACCACCTACATGCAGAAGTACCTGGTGAACACCGTCGGCATGAGCATTTCCGACTCCACCACCATCTCGGCGGCAACGCTGTTCCTGTTCATGTGCCTGCAACCGATCGTCGGTGGGCTGTCGGACAAAGTCGGCCGTCGGCCGATCCTGATCGCCTTCGGCATCCTCGGCACCCTGTTCACCGTGCCGATCCTCACCACCCTGCACACCATCCAGACCTGGTGGGGCGCGTTCTTCCTGATCATGGCGGCGCTGATCATCGTCAGCGGCTACACCTCGATCAACGCAGTGGTCAAAGCTGAACTGTTCCCGACCGAAATCCGCGCCCTGGGCGTAGGCCTGCCGTATGCATTGACCGTGTCGATCTTCGGTGGCACCGCTGAATACATCGCGCTGTGGTTCAAGAGCATCGGCATGGAAACCGGTTACTACTGGTACGTGACCGCGTGCATCGCGGTGTCACTCGTGGTCTATGTGACCATGAAGGACACACGCAAGCATTCGCGGATTACCACCGACTAAAAATGTGAGAGGGGGCTTGCCCCCGATGGCGGTGTATCAGCTACAAACCAGCTGACTGACACACTGCTATCGGGGGCAAGCCCCCTCCCACATTGGTTATGATGTTTGCCCCAGAATTAAGAACAGAACCCCGGCCATGTCTGACGCTATCCATTTCTACGAACCCGCCAACGGCCACGGCCTGCCCCATGACCCCTTCAATGCCATCGTCGGACCACGGCCGATCGGCTGGATCTCGTCACACGACCACGAAGGCCGCCTGAACCTGGCGCCCTACAGTTTCTTCAATGCGTTCAACTACATTCCGCCGATCATTGGGTTTTCCAGCGTCGGGCGCAAAGACAGCCTGAACAACATCGAACAGACCGGCGAGTTTGTGTGGAACCTGGCCACCCGCCCGTTGGCCGAGCAGATGAACCAGAGTTGCGCGGCAGTCTCGCCGGATGTGAATGAATTCGAGTTGTCCGGCCTGACGCCGGTGGCGTCGAAAATCGTCGGCGTACCACGGGTGGGCGAGAGTCCGGTGTCTTTCGAGTGTAAGGTGACGCAGATCATCCAGCTGCAGCGCGCCGACCAGCAGTTGGTGCCAAGCTGGTTGGTGCTGGGCGAGGTGGTCGCGGTGCACATTGCCAAGTGGTTGCTCAAGGATGGGGTGTACGACACCGCCGCCGCCGAGCCGATCTTGCGTGGCGGTGGCCCGGCGGATTACTTCCAGCTGGGACCGGAGGCGTTGTTCAAGATGTACCGCCCAGGCGCCAGCAAACCCTGACTGAAATACACCAAAAAAGTGGGAGGGGGCTTGCCCCCGATGGCAATGGCACATCCAACATCGTTGTTGACTGACACACTGCTATCGGGAGCAAGCCCCCTCCCACATTAGATGGTCGGCGTTGTTCAGCTCGCGGCGCTCGCCCAGGTCAATTGACCCTCTTCATCCACGCCGATCAACCGCTCAAGCTGCACGGTGGCTGCATCATCGGCATCGGAGGCCGTCTTGAACGTCTGTCCATCCAGGATCTTGTGAAACTGCGGTGCGCCCATGCCATCCAGTGCCTTGACGGCGACGGCGGCGCTGTAGCCCCCTTCACCCGGTACTACGGCGGATACGGCTTCGTGGTGGGCAAATTGTTTACGTGCCATGTTGCAGGTCCTGGCCAATGGAAAAGTTGGCCATTCTAACCATTAACCGGCCAGTTGCAGGTACTCGCCGTAGGCATTCGCGGCGGTTGCGTCGGTGAAGGTCTGGAAGTCCATGCTGCGCACGACCATGTCGTTCAACAGCTCGGTAAAGATCATCAGGGCCGGAGAGTTGAAGTAGGCGCTCATCGCCTGCTCGCTGCTCCAGAAACCCGAGATCAACCAGACATCGGGATCGACCTGGGAATGCTGCAACGAGAATTGCAGGCAACCCTGAGCCTGACGGCCCGGTTCGATCAAACTGCTCAAGCGTGCACCCAGTTCGGTGCTGCACCCGATGCGGGCGCGGATAAAGGCCATATGGCTCGCGGGAATGGGGGTGGACATGTTCGACTCTCCCGTTGAGAAGTGATGCTCGGCAAGCACTGTGAGGGCGTGCTGCCACAGGATCAAAGATAACGGCGCGGGTGCGGGCGCGGTTAGTCAATTCCTGCAGCCTTATTGCACAATCCTGCGAGAAGCGCAGACAGGACGTTTGCCCCGCCGGTTTATTCCACAGGCCAACGCCTTGTTTCAGGGAGATGACAGCCCCGACGCTTGCCTGATTCACGCGGTGTCGCAGGATCAGGCAAGGATTGTGCAGAATCGACCTAACACTGTTTGAAAAGCCGCCGCTAAGCTGAGCCCATCAAAAAAGCATGCAGAGGACGCCTTATGCCGTCGCCCGAACATCAGTCCATGCCCCTCGATGCCGAGACGGAAAAACAGCGCGCCGAACTGGCGAGCATCGTGCGTCGTCATACTTGGGAAGACGGCTCCTATGGCACGGCGATTACGTCACTGTTCCTGAACCGCCATAACACACCGCGTGACTTCATGCCGGTGCTGGTGGAGCCGGCATTGTGCATCCTCGCCAACGGCAGTAAGGAAGTGCGCCTGGCCGACGAAATCTTTGCCTACGACCCACTCAATTACCTGGTGTTCTCGGTGGCGATGCCGGTGGCCGGGCGGATCATCGATGCCACGCCGGAAGATCCGAACCTGTCAGTGCGCATCAATATCGACCCGGCGCAGCTCACGGCCTTGATCGCCGAGGCGGGCCCCATGGGCGTGCCAACGCGCCCGACATCGCGCGGGATGTATGTGGACCGCATCGACCCCCAGTTGCTCGACGCAGTACTGCGCCTGGCACGCTTACTGGATACGCCCAAAGACATCGCCATGCTGGCGCCGCTGATCAATCGTGAAATTCTCTACCGCTTGCTGCGCGGGCCGCAGGGTTATCGCCTGTACGAAATTGCCGTGGCCAACAGCCAGAGCCATCGCGTCAGCCAGGCGATCAAGTGGCTTAATGGCAACTACGAACAACCGCTGCGCATCGATGACCTGGCCAAGGAAGTGAACCTCAGCGTCTCGACCCTGCACCACCGTTTCAAGGCGATTACGGCCATGAGCCCGCTGCAGTACCAGAAGCAGTTGCGTTTGCAGGAGGCACGTCGGCTGATGATTGCCGAAGGGCTGGAAGCGTCGGCGGCGGGGTATCGGGTGGGGTATGAAAGCCCGTCGCAGTTCAGCCGGGAGTACAGCCGGTTGTTTGGGGCACCACCGCTGAGGGATTTGGCCAGACTGCGCCAAAGCGTCTGACCCAATGAAGATCAAAATGTGGGAGGGGGCTTGCTCCCGATGGCAGAGTATCAGTCAGTTTATCTGTCGCTGACCCACCGCCATCGGGGGCAAGCCCCCTCCCACATTTGCCCAATGGTATTTTTCAGTCCAAGGTCCGGGGCAGTTGCAGGGTGACCCGCAAGCCGCCTTCGCGCAAATTCTGCAGACTCACCTCACCGCCATGGCTGTGGGCGATATTGCGCGCAATGCCCAGCCCCAAACCGTAACCCTGCTGCTGGCCGGCCAGGCGAAAGTGCGGTTCGAACACTTGTTCCAGGCGCTGTTCCGGCACGCCGGGGCCTTCGTCGTCGACGTGCAGGATGAACTCCGCGCCATCGTCCTCGATATGCAAATGGGCGTTCTGCCCGTACTTCAAGGCATTGTCGATCAGGTTGCCGATGCAGCGCTTGAGCGCCAGCGGCTTGCCCGGGTACGCCGCCACTGCTGCGCCGTCCAGGGTAACCCGGCCATTACCGTTGGGGGCCACATAAGGCTCCACCAGGCATTCGAGCACATGGTTGAGGTCGACCGGCTGGATGTTCTCGTGAATATCGGTGTCTTTCACACATTGCAGCGCGCCTTTGACCAGCAACTCCAACTCATCCAGGTCACGGCCGAACTTGGTTTGCAGGTTCTCGTCTTCGAGCAATTCCACGCGCAGGCGCAGACGCGTAATCGGCGTACGCAGGTCGTGGGAAATCGCGCTGAACAACTGGCTGCGCTCGGTCAGGTAACGGCTGATGCGCTCGCGCATGGCATTGAACGCGCGGCCCACTTCCACCACTTCACTGCCGCCGCCTTCGGCCACCGGTTCCACATCGGCGCCCAGGGACATGTCCCGCGCCGCCCGCGCCAGGCGCTTGAGCGGCCGGCTTTGCCAGTGCACCAACAGGCCGATGAACAGCAGCAAAAAGCCGCTGGTCAGCACGATAAACCACACTTGCTGGGACGGCAGGCCCTGTTCTTCCAGGCTGGTGTAGGGCTCGGGCAACAGCGAAGCGATGTACAGCCATTCGCCGGGGGCGAGTTCGATCTGGGTGACCAATACCGGCGGGTTGACGGGTTCCAGGGTCAGCGCGTAATGCGCCCAGGAGCGTGGCAACTCATCCAGTTTCAAGCCGGCGTTGAAGATGCGCAGGTCTTCAGCACTGACGAACTCCACCGAGATAGGTACGTCAGCGCCCAAGGTCTGGCGCAGGACGTCATCCACGGCCACCAGCACCGCCTGTTTACGCGGGGTTTGCGGCAACACTTGCATGTCGAGCGGCCGGTCATTGAGGGTCACGACAAAACGGGTCCCGCCCATGCTGCGCAACTGGTCGAGGACCAACGGGCGATAGGCCACCGGCAACGAACGGAAGTAACTCACGCTGGCGGTCATCGAGTGCGCCAGGCTACGTGCGCTGGTGACCAGGCCTTCGAGCTGGGTGGCACGCAACTGCGAGACCCAGATCACGCTGGACAGCGTCTGCGCGAACAGCACCGCGAGCAAGGTCAGCAGCAACATGCGCCCCAGCAACGAGCGCGGGACCGGGAAGCGGCGGCGGCGCTCGGTCAGCAGTTCAGTGGGCATTGCCGGCAACCACGCTGGCTGCCAGTTGATAACCGCTGCCGCGCACGGTACGAATCAGCCTCGGGGGTTTTTCGGTGTCGCGCAGGCGTTGGCGCAAGCGGCTGACAGCCATGTCGACGATCCGGTCCAGCGGCATCAGGTCACGGCCACGGGTGGCGTTGCCGATGGTGTCGCGGTCGAGAATCTGTTGGGGATGATCGAGAAACAGCTTGAGCAGGGCAAAGTCGGCACCGGAGAGGATCACCTCTTCGCCATCCACATGGAACAGCCGGTGGCTGATCATGTCCAGGCGCCATTCATCGAACACCAGCACATCGCCATTTCCGCTGCGCTCCTGGCCGAACTGGCAGCGACGCAACAGGGCCTTGATCCGTGCCTGCAACTCGCGCGGGCTGAACGGCTTGCCGATATAGTCGTCGGCCCCCAGTTCCAGGCCGATCACGCGGTCGGCTTCGTCGGAACTGGCGGTGAGCATGATGATCGGCACCTGAGCTTGGCGCGGGTGTTGGCGAATCCAGCGGCAAAGGCTGAAACCGTCTTCGTCCGGCAGCATCACATCGAGGATGACCAGGTCGCACGGCGCCTCGTTCATCGCCTGGCGGAACCCCGCGCCGTCCGGCACGCCACGCACCTGGAAACCGGCGCGACTGAGGTAGGTTTGCAGCAATTCGCGGATTTCCTGGTCGTCATCGACGAGGAGAATCGATTTACTGATTACGCTCACGGGGTCCTCCTTGTTGTTATGGGGTGTTCTTGATGGCCTCATCGGGGGCAAGCCCCCTCCCACATTTGAAACGCATTCCAATGTGGGAGGCGCGGTGCGACGATTCGACTTGCGCCCGATGAGGCCATCACGGCCTAAGCAAATGCCTGCTCTAACGCGACGCCAGCCCCGGTCAACCCGGAATACGGCGCGGTCACCAGCCACACCGGAATGCCTTTGAAGTAGTCGCTCATGCAGCCTTTGTCACTGAAACTCTTGGCAAAACCGCTGTTGATAAAGAAGTCGGCAAACCTCGGTATCACCCCGCCCACGATATACACACCACCGCGTCCACCGGTGGTCAGCACATTGTTGCCGGCCACCCGGCCCAGCCAGATGCTGAATTGATCCAACACTTCCATGGCCACCGGGTCGCCCGCCAGGCCCGCCGCCGTGATGGCTTCGGGCGTGTCGAGCACCGGTGTATGGCCATCGACCGCACAAATCGCCCGGTACAGACGCGGCAGACCGCCGCCGCTCAAGGCGGTTTCGGCGCTGACGTGGCCGATCTCGTTGTAGATATGCTGCCACAGCTGGGTTTCCCGTGGGCTGCTCAGGGGCAGGTCGACGTGACCGCCCTCCCCTGGCAACGCCGCATAACGGCCAGCGCCGAGGTCCAGCAGGGTACCGACACCCAGGCCGGTGCCCGGACCGATTACCACCGCCGGGCGCAACGGTTCCGGCGTACCCTCGCACACCACGCGGAATTCGTCGGGCTTGAGGCGCGTCATGCCCAGGGCCATGGCCGAGAAGTCATTCACCAGCAGCAGCTCATCCACTTGCAACGTCTGGCAAAACGCAGTCTTGCTCAGGCGCCAGTGATTGTTGGTGAATTTAAATTCATCCCCACCCACCGGCCCGGCGACGGACAGGCACACGGCACCGATGTCGCCAATTTCCAGGCCTTCTTCCTTGAGATAGACCTTGATCGCGTCCTCAGGGCTTTGGTGATCAGCCGTGGCCTGCACCCGAATCGAATGCAGTGCCTGATCTCGCCACAACGCAAAACGGGCGTTGGTACCCCCGATGTCACCGACCAGCGCTAACTTCACTTAAGCGTCTCCAAGGCAGAGGTAAAGGCGCTGGCGCCCTGCTCTGCGGAGCTTGCGGCCAAGCGCATAAATGCAAACAGCTCGCGACCGGCCCCCACGTTATTGCCCAACAGGCCCGTGGCAGGCGTGCGCGCTGCAAATTCTTCGGCGTCCACCTTAAGCTCCAAGGTGCCTTTGACGCCATCCACGCGAATGATATCGCCATCGCGCACCCGCGCCAGCGGCCCGCCGCTCTGGGCTTCGGGGTTGACGTGAATCGCGGCGGGGATCTTACCCGACGCGCCGGACATACGCCCATCCGTTACCAACGCGACTTTGAAACCACGGTCCTGCAACACACCGAGGAACGGCGTCATCTTGTGCAGTTCCGGCATGCCGTTGGAGCGCGGGCCCTGGAAGCGCATCACCGCGACAAAATCTTTTTCCAGTTGGCCGGCCTTGAACGCATCGGCCAGGTCCTGCTGGTCCTGAAACACCACCGCCGGTGCTTCGACGATCTGGTGCTCAGGAGCTACAGCAGAGACTTTCATCACACCGCGACCGAGGTTGCCTTCCATCACACGCAGGCCACCTTCCGGCGAGAACGCGCGCGCCACAGGGCGCAGGATGGTTTCGTCGAGGCTTTCGATCGGGCCGTCGCGCCATACCAGTTCGCCATCGACCAGGAACGGTTCCTGGACATAACGGCTCAGGCCCTTGCCGGCCACGGTGTTGACGTCGTCGTGAAGCAGGCCGGCTTCGAGCAGTTCGCGAATCAGGAACGACATGCCGCCCGCCGCCTGGAAGTGGTTGATGTCGGCCTTGCCGTTTGGATACACGTGGGACAGGGTCGGCACCACCTCGGAGAGGTCGGCCATGTCGTCCCAAGTGAGGAGGATGCCCGCCGACATGGCGATGGCCGGCATGTGCAGGGTGTGGTTGGTGGAACCGCCGGTAGCGTTGAGCGCAACGATGGCGTTGACGATGGATTTCTCATCGACGATCTCGCCGATCGGCGTGAAGTTGCCGTTGGCCTTGGTCAGGCGCGTGACCTGGTGCGCAGCTTCGCGGGTCAGGGCGTCACGCAGCGGCGTGTACGGGTTGACGAACGAGGCGCCGGGCAGGTGCAGGCCCATCACTTCCATCAGCAATTGGTTGGTGTTGGCGGTGCCGTAGAAGGTGCAGGTACCGGGGCTGTGGTAGGACTTCATCTCCGATTCCAGCAGCTCTTCGCGGCTGGCCTTGCCTTCGGCGTAGCGCTGGCGCACGTCGGCCTTCTGCTTGTTGGAGATACCCGACGGCATCGGCCCGCCCGGGACGAAGATCATCGGCAGGTGGCCGTAGCGCAGCGCGCCCATCATCAGGCCGGGCACGATCTTGTCGCAGATGCCCAGCATCAGCGCCGCGTCGAACATGTTGTGGGACAGCGCTACCGCCGTGGACATGGCGATGACTTCACGGCTGAGCAGGCTCAGCTCCATGCCGGGCTCGCCTTGGGTCACGCCGTCGCACATGGCCGGGGTGCCGCCGGCGAACTGGCCGACCGAGCCGACTTCGCGCAGGGCTTTCTTGATCTGTTCGGGGAAATGTTCGTACGGCTGATGCGCCGAGAGCATGTCGTTATATGACGAAACAATTGCCACGTTGGCGGCGTTCATCATGCGCAGGCTGTTTTTATCTTCGGTGCCGCAACCGGCCACGCCATGGGCGAAGTTGGCGCATTGCAGCTTGCCGCGCATCGGACCGTCGCTGGCTGCGCCGCGAATGAGCGCAAGGTAAGCCTCACGAGTGGCGCGGCTGCGGGCGATAAGCCGTTCGGTGACCTCAAGGACGCGGGGATGCATGTGTAGAACTCCAGGCTAACGGATGTGGCGACCTGAGTGTCTATGCTGATCAAACGCCCACCGCTCATCGGATGGCAGGGAGTCGTTTGGATCATCGGACCAGTTGATTCAGGTCACTCGTTGTAGATTGAACAAAATATTGCCACTAAAAAGGCTTGTTTTCTATTTTTATGCGAATAATCTTGTAATTCTTACAACAAATCGACGACAGGCACTTTCCAATGACTCTTCGTATCGCAATCAATGGTTTTGGCCGTATCGGCCGTAATGTCCTGCGCGCACTGTATACCCAAGGCTATCGCCAGGATTTGCAGATCGTCGCCATCAATGATTTGGGCGACAGCTCGATCAATGCCCACCTGCTTAAATACGACACCGTCCATGGCACTTTCGATGCAGAGGTCGCCCACGATCAGGAAAGCCTGACCGTCAATGGTGACCGGATTGCCGTCAGCGCCATTCGCAACCCGGCCGACCTGCCGTGGGCTGCGCACAAGGTCGACGTGGTGTTCGAATGCACCGGTCTGTTCACCGACCGCGACAAGGCTGCCGCCCATATTACCGCCGGTGCACGCAAGGTGATCATCTCCGCCCCGGCCAAAGGCGCGGACGCGACCGTGGTCTACGGTGTGAACCACGACATCCTGCGTCAATCCCACCAGATCATCTCCAACGCGTCGTGCACCACCAACTGCCTGGCGCCGGTCGCCCAGGTGCTGCACCGCGAGCTGGGCATCGAAAGCGGTTTGATGACCACGATCCATGCCTACACCAACGACCAGAACCTGACCGACGTCTACCACACCGACCCGTACCGCGCGCGTTCGGCCACCCAGAACATGATCCCGAGCAAGACCGGCGCCGCCGAAGCGGTCGGGCTGGTGCTGCCGGAGCTGGCAGGCAAGCTGACCGGCATGGCCGTGCGTGTACCGGTGATCAACGTGTCGCTGGTGGACCTCACCGTGCAGTTGAAGAAAGAAGCCACCGCCGACGAAGTCAACGCACTGCTCAAGGAAGCCAGCCAACACTCGAAGATCCTCGGCTATAACACCCTGCCGCTGGTTTCCAGTGACTTCAACCACAACCCGCTGTCGTCGATCTTCGATGCCAACCACACCAAGGTCAGCGGCAAGTTGCTGAAAGTGCTGGCCTGGTACGACAACGAGTGGGGCTTCTCGAACCGCATGCTGGATAACTGCCTGGCGCTGTGCAACGCAGAGTAACCCCGTCTTGTGATGAGCTTATGTGGGAGGGGGCTTGCCCCCGACGGCGGTGGGTCAGTTATGAATGTACTGCTGACACACTGCAATCGGGGGCAAGCCCCCTCCCACATTTGATCTAAGTACGCCTGCAGAAATAGCCACTTGCCATTTAAGTTGATGATAAGCATTATCATTAACTGCAAATCGGTCTGGTATCACTGTGAGCCAATCTCGCTTCAATCAAGTCTTTCTCACCCAACGGGTGATTCTGCTACGCACCTTGCAGCGGATGGTGAATAACCACAGCACCGCCGAGGACCTGTTGCAGGAAACCTACCTGCGCGTCACCCGGGCCCTCAGCGAGCGGCCGATCGATCACCTCGAACCCTTCGTCTACCAAACCGCGCGTAACCTGGCGCTGGATCACTTGCGTTCGCGCAGGATTCAGGCGCGTACGTTGCAGGAAGATGTACCGTTGGACATCCTGCAAAGCGTCGCCGCCCCCATCAGCACCCCCGAAGACGCAACCCAGGCCGAGCAATTGCTTGAGCACCTGAGCATCAGCCTCGGCCAGTTGAGCGCTCGCCAGCAGCAGATTTTCATCCTCAACCGCCTGCACGGGTGCAGTTACCAGGAGATTGCCGATCAGTTGGACGTGTCCTTGAGCACCGTGCAAAAGGAACTGAAATTGATCATGGCTATTTGTGTAGGTGTGGCCGAAAGACTGGATCGGCCTTAAGCTTCAGCCGACAGAAGTGTCGATCCAAGCTGTAGGAAAGATGAATAGAACGTGGCGAAGACCCGAGGTACACCGTGACGGACCCGAATAAACTGCGCCCCCATGAGCTGGCTCATGAGGTGTTGCAAGACACGGCGATGGACCAAGCCCTCGACTGGCTGATCGCCTTGCAGTGCCCAGCGCCTGGGCAGCAGGCCGAGTTTGAAGCCTGGCTGGCCCAAGACCCCGCCCACGTCCACGCCTTCGGCAAGGCCCAGGCCGCCTGGGGTGGCGCGCCGGTACACAGCGCCGCCGTCGCCCTGGCCGCGCCGCGCAAGCCCAGCGGCTGGCGCCGGATCAAGCCGCACTGGAAACCGCTGGCCACCGCCGCCGTGCTGTTGATCGGCCTGTTCAGCTTCAGCAACCTGCCGGTGCGCCTGCAAGCCGACCATCTCACGGTGGTGGGCGAACGCCAACGCCTGCAATTGGACGACGGCTCGAAAGTGTTACTGAACACCAATTCGGCGTTTTCCAGCAGCATCAAGGACCACCAGCGCATCGCCCGCCTGTATCAGGGCGAAGCCTTTTTCGAAATCATGCCCGGCCATGGCCTGCCGCTGGAGATCGACGCTGGCCCCGTGCGCGCCAGCGTGCGTGATACCGCCTTTGCCGTGCGCTACCTCAATGGCGAAGCCCAGGTGCAGGTGCAACGCGGCGATGTCGACCTGAGCAACACCTTCGACGATGCCCGCGTACGCCTTCGCGCCGGGGAAAGCATCCGCATCGGGCCCAAGGGCTTTGGCCAACCGGCCAGGCTGGATGCCAACAAGGACCTGGCCTGGGTACAAGGCCGGCTGATTTTCGAAAACTGCCCGATGAGCGAAGTGCTCGCCGAGTTGCGTCGTTACTACCCCGGTTGGATCGTCAACACCAACGACAAGCTCGCCAGCGTTGCCGTCACCGGCAATTACCGCCTTGATCAGCCCCTCGACGTAGTGCGCTCGCTGGCCCACATCACTTCCGCCACGTTGTCGGAATACCCCGCGCTGGTGATCTTGAACTAAATGAGAATTATTTTTACTCGATAGCCCTCGGCGGTACGTCTCGTCTTAGCCAATGCAACTGATTCCTATTTGATTCGGTTCGCAACTATAAGATTCGTACCTTCCGGAGCGCTCTCGATGTCCTCTTGCTTCAACCGCCGGTCCTCCTCGCCCGTGCTGTCCTTGCTGACCGCCGCCATCCTGCTGGCCGGTTCGCCAGTGATGGCCGCGACTGCCGCCGAACCTGCCGCCCGCAGTCACGGTAACTACAGCTTCAGCATCGAGCAGCAGCCACTGGTCTCGGCCCTGAACGCCTTTACCACCGTGACCGGCTGGCAAGTCGGCCTGCCCGCCGAGCTGGGCCAGGGCGTGTCGTCCCCTGGCGTGCGCGGCGCACTGTCGCCGGAGAAAGCCCTGGACCGGCTGTTGGTGGGGACCAACCTGAGCTACCGCAAGCTGGGCAATAACAACATCGTGCTGGAAAAGCGTACGGCGGGCAGCACCCTCAACCTGCAACAGGTGACCATCAGCGCCACCCGTAACGAGCAGGATGTGAACAGCGTACCGAGCACCGTCAGCGTGCATGAACGCGAAGAGCTGGACCGCCAGAACGTCAACAACATCCGCGAACTGGTGCGCTACGAGCCCGGCGTCTCGGTGGGCGGCGCAGGCACCCGTGCCGGCAATGCCGGCTTCAACATCCGCGGTATCGACGGCGACCGCATCCTCACCCAGGTGGACGGTGTGGAAGTGCCCGACAACTTCTTCAACGGCCCCTACGCCAAGACCCGTCGCAATTACGTCGACCCGGAGATCGTCAAGCGCGTCGAGATCCTGCGCGGCCCGGCCTCGGCCCTCTACGGCAGCAGCGCCATCGGCGGCGCCGTGAGTTACTTCACCCTCGACCCGGATGACATCATCAAGCCCGGCCAGGACGTCGGCGCACGCCTGAAGACCGGCTACAGTTCCGCCGATGAAAGCTGGCTCACCTCCGGCACTGTCGCCGGCCGCGTGCAGGACTTCGATGGCTTGCTGCACCTGAGCCAGCGCAACGGCCACGAGACCGAGTCCTACGACGGCAACAACGCCACCGGCCTGGCCCGTACCGGCGCCAACCCCGAGGACGCGCGCACCACCAACATCCTGGCCAAGCTCGGCTGGAACTATGGCGATGACAACCGCCTGGGCCTGACCTATGAGAAGTACAAGGATGATCGCGACGTCAACCTGAAGAACGCGGTGGGCGGCCCGTTCGTCGGCGGCCGAGGCTTCAACCTCTACCGCGATCGTCGTGGTAACGACACCATTACCCGTGAACGTTTCGGCCTGGAAAACAGCTTCGCCCTTGAGTCGCCGATTGCCGACCGGATCAAGACCAGCCTCAATTACCAGATCGCCAAGACCGACCAGACCACCGCCGAGATCTATCAGTCAGGCCGTCGTGTCCTGCGCACCCGCGACACGCTCTACCAGGAAAAACAGTGGATTTTCGATGCCCAGTTGGACAAAGCGTTCAGCCTCGGTGAAACCGATCACCAAGTGACCTACGGCACCACCCTCAAGCAGCAGAAAGTCACCGGCTCACGGGAGGGCAACGCGACCTGCGTGGCCGTCGGCAGTGGTTGCACCGCCATCGGCGCGCCCAGCCCGATGGCTTCCGACAGTGTGAAGAAGTCCAGCGACTTCCCCGACCCGACCATCAACACGTATTCGCTGTTCGCACAGGACCAGATCACCTGGGACAAATGGACTTTCCTGCCCGCCGTGCGCTACGACTACACCCAGCTCAAACCCAAGCTGACCCAGGAGTTCCTCAACACCGTCAACCCGACAGGTGCGGACCCGGTGAGCGACAAGGAAAAAACCTGGCACCGTGTGACGCCCAAGTTTGGCCTGACCTATGCCCTGACCGATCAATACACCTGGTTCGGTCAATATGCCGAAGGTTTCCGTACGCCATCCGCCAAGGCGCTGTACGGCCGCTTTGAAAACCTGAACCTGGGCTACACCGTCGAGCCGAACCCCGACCTCAAGCCAGAAACCAGCAAAGGCATCGAAACCGGGATTCGCGGCAAGTTCGACGAAGGCTCCTTCGAGATCGCCGTGTTTTACAACAAGTACCGCGACTTTATCGACGAAGATAACGCCGTCGTCGGCGGCACCGTTGAGCAGTTCCAAGCCGTCAATATCAAGCGCGCCACCATCAGGGGGACCGAAGCCAAAGGCCGCCTGAACCTGGATGCATTCGGAGCCCCGCAAGGGCTCTACACCCAGGGTTCGGTGTCCTATGCCTACGGCCGCAACGACGATAACGGCGAGCCGCTGAACAGCGTCAACCCGCTCAAGGGCGTATTCGGCCTGGGCTACGACCAGGACAACTACGGTGGCCTGTTGAGCTGGACCCTGGTGAAAAAGCAGGATCGCGTCGACAGCAGTACCTTCCACGCGCCGGACGGCGACACCAGCGGCCCCTTCAAAACCCCTGGCTTCGGTGTTGTCGACCTGACTGCCTTCTACAAAGTCACCAACGACGTGACCATCAACGGCGGCCTCTACAACCTCACCGACAAGAAATACTGGAACTGGGATGACGTGCGCAGCTACGACAGTGTCGGCGAAGCCGCTGTGACCGGCCCGGCCAACCTCGACCGCCTGACCCAGCCAGGCCGCAACTTTGCGATCAACGTGATCTGGGACATCTGACAAAGCTTTCCTCACCTCGTCGAAATTTCAGCGGCGAGGTGAGGATTTTTTACTGTGCCGCGTCTTCTTGTTCGTCTAGTTGATAACAGCTCTCTTTAGGGCAACAAGGCGCTCCCCTTCTCAAGGACTTTTTCATGACCGCTTCTCCTACCGCAGAACGCCCAAGCCTGCGCTCCCAGCGCCTGAACCAGATCACCCACGCGCCGCACACCAAGCTGGATGCACTGGTCAAGGCCCACGGCCCGTTTGAAACCCAGGCCAACTTCGCGCGTTTCGTGGTCGCGCAGTACCTGTTTCAGTCGGAACTGGCGCCCCTGTACAACGATGCCGAACTGATCAAGATCGTGCCTGACCTGGCCGAACGCTGCCGCGCCGAGGCCGCCAAGCTGGACCTGGCAGACCTGGATACCGAAGTGCCTGCCCCGGTCGCGGGTGCACTGAAGAACCCGAGCAAGGCCGAAGCCCTGGGCTGGCTGTTCGTGTCCGAAGGCTCCAAGCTGGGCGCTGCGTTCCTGATCAAGCGCGCCGTAGGCCTGGGCCTGAGCGAAACCTTCGGTGCCCGCCACCTGGGTGAGCCGGCCGGTGGTCGCGCCGAAGGCTGGAAAAGCTTCACTCGCACCCTGGATGTGCTGCAATTGAGCGCCGAGGAAGAAGCCGCAGCGGAAAAAGGCGCGGTGGATGCGTTTGTACGCTTCACCGTGCTGCTGGAACAGGCGTACGCTAGCGCCCCTGAACTGGCCTGATCGCCCACATTGAAATGCAATCAACTGTGGGAGGGGGCTTGCCCCCGATGGCGTAGGGTCAGTTACCTATTTGTTGGCTGATGCACCGCTATCGGGGCATGGGTATCTACACAACTTTTCAGCCCCTGACAAATCTCCCTGTGGCGAGCGGGCTGGTCCCGCGTTGGGCTGCGTAGCAGCCCAGTAAAGCAGAATGCGGTGTATCAGAAACTCCATAGCGGCTGTTTTTGGGCCGCTACGCGGCCCCACGCGGGACCAGCCCGCTCGCCACAGGGGAACTCGCCAGTCTCTGAAAATTGTGTAGATACCTATGGCTATCGGGGGCAAGCCCCCTCCCACATTTAAACCGCATGTCAATGCCGACTCTTTTGTTATCCCCTACTTTGCACACACCATGACCCGCAAACCCCAATCCACCTCGAAAATCGCGCAGATCCTCTTCGGCCTGCTGGCCTACGTCAGCCTCGGCATCGGGCTGGTGGCGATTGTCGTGCCGGGTTTGCCCACTACCGAATTCATCCTGCTGGCCGCCTGGGCCGCGACCAAAAGCTCGCCGCGTCTCAGTGCCTGGTTGGAAAACCACCGCCTGTTCGGGCCGATCCTGTTCAACTGGCGCAACGGCAAGATCATCGCGCGCCAGGCCAAAGTCAGTGCCACCGTGAGCATGCTGCTGTGCGCCATCCTGATGCTGGTGATGCTCGACCACAGCTGGCCGATCTACCTGGCGATTGCCGGGATGAGCCTGGGCAACCTGTGGATCTGGTCACGCCCCGAACGGCTCGCACAGCCCGTGTGACGCTGGCTGTAGGTGTTTTCCTACCGCCCATCGCCTATCTCTCATGAATTGATCTGTTACGCCGATGTTTCAGACATAGCGCTGAATGGACTTGGCCCTGGATTGCATGCATTTCCACACGCCCATTCGCGAGTGAACCTATGTTCGACACCCTCTCCATACGTTTGAAAATCGTGCTGCTGTCCGGGCTATGTCTGCTGGGCGTAATAGCGTTGATCATCAGCATCAACCTTTACGAAACCAACCAGAACGACCATCTGATCAGCGATTCAAGCTCGCGAATGCTCACCAGCAGCGTGCAGAACCTGCTGCAAGCCAAGGCAGCGGAGCAAGCCGTGCTGCTGCGGAAAACCTTTGGTGAAAATCTTACCGTGATCACCGCCATCGCCGATCAGGTCAAAGACCTGCGCAACCTGGCCACCAAGCGCTCGCTGGACCCCGGCGCCTTGCGTGAAGAACTCAACCAGAGCCTGAAAACCACCTTCGAACGCAACAGCAAAGTGCTCGGCATCTGGCTGGCGTTCGAGCCCAATGGCCTGGACGGCAAGGACAGCGAGTTCGCCAATGACAAGACCCGCGCGTCCAACGAAAAAGGCCGCTTCTCCAGCTACTGGAACCGCGTCGGTGGTGAACCATTGAACACCATCATGCTCGAGGAAGACCTGACCAAGACCACCCTCAACCTCAGCGGAACGCCCTACAACATTTGGTACACCTGCCCCCGGGACACCCGAAGCACCTGCCTGCTGGACCCATATGAAGACACGGTGACCGGCACACCAGTACTGATGACCACCATCTCCTTGCCGATGATCGTGGACGGGAAAGTCATTGGCGTGGTCGGTGTCGATATCGCCCTCAACACCCTGCAAGCCAGCACGGACGCCGCGCAAAAAGAGCTGTTCGACGGTGCGGCACACCTTGAGATCATTTCCAGCAACGGCCTGATTGCGGCCTACAGTGGCGAACCCGCCAAGGTTGGAAAAAACCTGGTCGACACCCTCGGTGCAGAAGGCAAGGAGATCGTGCAACTGCTCGCCAGTGGCAGCTATGTCAACCGCGAACAAGGCGACACCATCCGCGCGGTTTACCCGGTCAAGCCCATTGCCGATGCCAAAGCCTGGGGCGTAGTGATCAAACTGCCCAAACACGTGATGCTTGCCGACAGCACGAAACTTCAAGGCGTGCTCGACGCAGCCCAGGCCAGCGGCACCCTCAAGGCCCTGCTGGTCGGTGCCGCCGCCGGCCTGCTCGGCTTGCTGCTGATCTGGCTCACCGCCACCGGCGTCACCCGTCCGATCAACAGCGTGGCAGCCATGCTTAAAGACATCGCCAGCGGCGACGGCGACCTCACCCAGCGCCTGGCCTACGCCAAGAAGGATGAGCTGGGCGAACTGGTGAACTGGTTCAACCGCTTCCTCGACAAGCTGCAACCGACCATCGCGCAGATCAAGCAAAGCATCACCGAAGCACGCGGCACGGCTGACCAGTCCTCGGCCATCGCGCGCCAGACCAGCGAAGGCATGCAGGTGCAGTTCCGCGAAATCGACCAAGTGGCCACGGCGTCCAACGAGATGAGCGCCACCGCCCACGACGTCGCCAACAGCGCCTCCAATGCTGCCAACGCAGCGCGCGGCGCCGACCAGTCAGCGCGTGAAGGCATGTCGATCATCGAGCAGAGCACCCGCGACATCACCACCCTCGCCGAAGAAGTCAGCAAGGCCGTGGGCGAAGTCGAAGCCCTGGCCGTCAACAGCGAACAGATCGGTTCAGTCCTGGAAGTGATCCGCAGCATTGCCGAGCAGACCAACCTGCTGGCGCTCAACGCGGCGATCGAAGCCGCACGCGCCGGGGAAAGCGGCCGGGGGTTTGCGGTGGTGGCCGACGAAGTGCGCAACCTGGCCAAGCGCACCCAGGATTCGGTGGAGGAAATCCGCCTGGTGATCGAACGCATCCAGAGCGGCACCCGAGGGGTGGTGGCGACCATGCACTCCAGCCAAAGCCAAGCCCAGAGCAATGCCGGACAGATCCATCAAGCCGTGCAGGCCTTGGGCAAGATCAGTGATGCAGTGACGGTGATCAGTGACATGAACCTGCAAATCGCCAGCGCCGCCGAGCAGCAAAGCGCCGTGGCCGAAGAGGTCAACCGCAACGTCTCGGCGATCCGCACCGTGACCGAAACCCTCACCGGCCAGGCCACCGAATCGGCGGCCATCAGCAGCCAGCTCAATGCCTTGGCCAGCCAGCAGATGAAACTCATGGATCAGTTCAAGGTTTAAGAAACACCACAGGACCAATGTGGGAGGGGGCTTGCCCCCGATGGCGATGTGTCAGCTACAGATGAGTTGACTGACACACTGCAATCGGGGGCAAGCCCCCTCCCACATTGTCAAAGACCAGGCCAGGCCTTCACAAACGCCGCCACATCTTCTTTAGCTGCGGTACGCGGTGGATTCTGTGGTGTCCCCAAATAGAGGAAGCCAATCACTTCCTCATCCGCCGTCAGCCCCAGGCCTTTGGCGACGTGGGCCGAGTAGGACAATTCACCCGTGCGCCACACCGCACCAATCCCCTGGGCATAGGCCGCCAGCAGAATGCCGTGGGCCGCGCAGGCGGCTGCCAGCCGTTGTTCGGATTTGGGCACCTTGAAGTGCTCCTGCAGGCGGGCAATCACCACCACCACCAGCGGCGCGCGCAACGGGCCGTTCTGGGCCTTGTCGATGGCGGCTTGCGGGGCATCGGCGTCTTGCAGGCGGGCGGCTTCGGCCAACAGCGTGCCCAGCTGCTCACGGGCGGCACCTTCCACGGTGAGGAAACGCCAAGGGCGCAGTTGGCCGTGGTCGGGCGCACGCATGGCGGCGGCGAACAGCACATCGCGCTGCTCCTGGGTCGGTGCCGGTTCCAGCAAACGCGGCACGGAAACACGGTTGAGCAAAGCGTCGAGAGCCTGCATTGGCCACCTCCAGAAAAAATGTGCGCTCATTCTAGCGGGAATCAATCGGGATGCCACCAAACGATAATTGCTCTTATTCAATCCGCCCGGCCCTGTTAGACTTTGCGACCTTATTTTCAGCCTTCGTCCGGGAAACTCGATGTTTCGTTCGCTTATTCGCCTGTGCGCAGCGTTGATGGCCTTGAGCCTGGCCGCCTGCGATGACGCCCCGCGCTTCACCAAGGCCGAGCCGGGTGAATCGCGAGCGGGCGGCGCGACGACGGTGAACAAGCGCGACCAGAATGCGTATTCCCTGCCCTCGGCCAACCTGTCGCCCACGCGCCGCCTGGATTTCAGCGTGGGCAACAGCTTCTTTCGCAGCCCTTGGGTGATCGCGCCGTCCACCACCACCGCCCGTGATGGCCTGGGCCCGCTGTTCAACACCAACGCCTGCCAGAACTGCCATATCAAGGACGGCCGTGGCCACCCGCCGCTGCCCGACGCGGCCAATGCGGTGTCGATGCTGGTGCGCCTGTCGATCCCCGTGTCTATCCAGGAGCAGCCGCTCTACGCCAAGCTCATCGAGCAGGCGGGCGTGGTGCCCGAGCCCGTCTACGGCGGGCAATTGCAGGACATGGCAGTGCCCGGCGTGCCGCCTGAAGGCAAGGTCCGGGTCGACTACACACCGGTCAACGTCACGTTCAAGGACGGCAGCGTCGTCGAGCTGCGCAAGCCCGACCTGCAGATCACCCAGCTCGGCTATGGCCCGATGCACCCGGACACGCGCTTCTCCGCGCGCATCGCCCCGCCGATGATCGGCCTGGGCCTGCTCGAAGCCATCAGCGACGCGGACATCCTGCGCAACACCGAGCCGAAGACCGCCGACAAGGAAGCCCTCATCGGCCGGGCGAATTGGGTCTGGGATGACGACACGCAAAAAACCGTACTCGGGCGTTTTGGCTGGAAAGCCGGGCAACCCAACCTCAATCAACAAAATGTTCACGCGTTTTCTGGTGATATGGGCCTCACCACCTCCCTGAGACCCTTCGATGACTGCACCGACGCCCAAGTCGCCTGCAAACAGGCGCCCAACGGCAATGGCCGCGATGGCGAGCCGGAAGTCAGCGATAACATCCTGCGCCTAGTGCTGTTCTACACCCGCAACCTGGCCGTGCCCGTGCGCCGCGACGTCAACACGCCGCAGGTGCTGGCCGGGAAAAACCTGTTCTACCAGGCCGGTTGCCAGGGTTGCCATAAACCGACATTCACCACCGCCGGGAATGCCGCCGAACCCGAGTTGGCCAACCAAGTGATTCGCCCCTACAGCGATTTGCTGTTGCACGACATGGGCCCAGGCCTGGCCGACCACCGCACGGAATTCAAGGCCGGTGGCCGCGACTGGCGCACGCCGCCGTTGTGGGGCATCGGGCTGACGCAGACCGTCAGCGGCCATACCCAGTTCCTGCATGACGGCCGCGCCCGCAACCTGCTCGAAGCCGTGTTGTGGCACGGCGGTGAAGCACAAGCGGCGCAGCAGCATGTGTTGTCCTTCAATGCCGAGCAGCGCGCTGCGTTGCTGGCGTTCCTGAATTCTTTATAAGCTTCGCCCCAATTACAGAAGGGAGCTCGACATGTTCCGTCCCAAGTTGTTGTTCACCAGCCTGGCCGCCCTCGCCCTGGGTGCCTGCTCGCCCCAAGACCCGCAAGCCGTGACCTCGGCGGCGATCGCCAAGCAGGTGATCCTGCCGACCTACAGCCGTTGGGTCGAAGCCGACCGCCAGTTGGCCGTCAGCGCCCTCGCCTACTGCCAGGGCAAGGAAAGCCTGGACACCGCCCGCGCCGACTTCCTCCACGCGCAAAAAGCCTGGGCCGAGTTGCAGCCGCTGCTGATCGGCCCGCTGGCCGAGGGCAACCGCTCGTGGCAGGTGCAGTTCTGGCCGGACAAGAAGAACCTCGTGGGCCGCCAGGTCGAGCAATTGGTCGCCGCCCAGCCGCAGATCGACGGCGCCGCACTGGCCAAGTCCAGCGTGGTGGTTCAGGGCCTGTCGGCCTACGAATACATTCTCTATGACGCCAAGACCGACATCGCCGACGATGCGCAGAAAGCCCGCTACTGCCCGCTGCTGGTAGCCATCGGTGATCGCCAGAAAGCCCTGGCCGAAGAGATCCTGGCCAGTTGGAACAGCACCGACGGCATGCTCGCGCAGATGAGCAAGTTTCCGAACCAGCGCTACGCCGATTCCCACGAAGCCATCGCCGACCTGCTGCGCGTACAAGTGACCGCACTGGACACCCTGAAGAAAAAACTCGGCACGCCCATGGGCCGCCAGACCAAGGGCATCCCGCAGCCGTTCCAGGCCGATGCATGGCGCAGCCAGTCGTCCCTGCAAAGCCTGGAGGCCAGCCTCGCCGCCGCCCAGACCGTGTGGGTCGGCGTCGACAACAAGGGCCTGCGTGGTTTGCTGCCGGCGGATCAAAAGCCATTGGCCGACAAGATCGACGCGGCCTATGCCGCCTCGCTGAAACTGTTCGCCAGCAACCAGCGCACCCTCAACGAACTGTTGAACGATGACGCCGGGCGCCAGCAGCTCAACGACATTTACGACAGCCTCAACGTCGTCCACCGCCTGCACGAAGGCGAGCTGGCCAAGGCGCTGGGGATCCAACTGGGCTTCAATGCCAACGACGGTGACTGATGATGCTCAGGCGACAGGCTTTGGCCATCGGCAGCGTGCTGCTCAGCGCACTCACGTTGGGTGGCTGGACGCTGTTCAAAGGGAAAGACAAGCGCCCGCTGCTGCTGTCGGCGCGCGATGATGCAGACGGCAAGCACTACGCCGTAGGCTTTCACTTGGACGGCAAGCAGGTGTTTGCCACCCAGGTCGGCCAGCGCTGCCACGACATCATCAACCACCCGACGCTGCCGATTGCGCTGTTCGTTGCCCGCCGGCCGGGCACCGAGAGCTACCTGATCGACCTGCGCGATGGCAGCCTGCTGCAAACCATCACCTCGAACGCCAACCGCCACTTCTATGGCCATGCGGTCATCCACAAGAGCGGCGATTGGCTGTACGCCACCGAGAACGACACGTCCGACCCCGGCCGTGGCCTGCTCGGTGTGTATAAGTTTGAAGGCGAGCGGCTGGTGCACAGCGGCGAGATTTCCACCCATGGCATCGGACCGCACCAGGTGTCGTGGATGCCCGACGGCGAAACCCTGGTGGTGGCCAATGGCGGCATTCGCACCGAAGCCGAAAGCCGCGTGGAGATGAACCTCAACGCCATGGAACCGAGCCTGGTGCTGATGCAGCGCGATGGCACCCTGATCAGCAAGGAAACCCTCGGCCAGCAAATGAACAGCGTGCGCCACATGGGCATCGCCAGCGATGGCACCATTCTGACCGGCCAGCAGTTCATGGGGCCTTCCCAGGAGCGTTCCGAGTTGCTCGCGATCAAGCGTCCGGGCCAGCCGTTCGTGGCCTTCCCAGCGGCCGATGAGCAGTTGCAGGCCATGGGGCATTACACCGCCAGCGTCGCAGTGCACAGCGAATTGCGCCTGGTGGCGTTGACCGCACCGCGTGGCAACCGCTTCTTTATCTGGGACATGGACACCGCTGAGCTGCGCCTGGATGGACCGTTGCCCGATTGCGCAGGCGTCGGTGCGGTGGCAGACGGGTTTGTCGTCACCTCGGGCCAGGGCCGTTGCCGCTACTACGATTGCCGCCAGAAACAGCTGGTCGCCAAACCGTTGGAATTACCGGCGGGGCTTTGGGATAACCATCTGCATCTGATCTGAACTGAACTGCGTCAGACGCGTTGCGGATAAGGTTTGAAAGGCAAAAAAAAGGGCCTCGCATCGCAAGGCCCTTTTTCGGGGGTTTGAATCGTTTCAACTCTGCGGCCTCATCCCTTGAGACATCCCAAACATGAACAGCAACAGCTCATGATCAGGCTTGGCCGCCGTGCTCGCCTTGGCGACGCGCGGCAGCAGGCATTGCGCGCCACCTGGCACCGCGCTGAGCACTTGTGTGCGAGGTTGCTCCCATGCTGCCAGGGCCAGGGCTGCAATGCCCAGGGCCCCGATCAGGAACAAACCTCGTGCTATTTCTAACTTCATTTGGTTAAACCCTTGATAGCGCTGCCAAACGCCGTCTCGTAAAAGTAGCTGAGTTTTTCCCAGTCGGTGCTATTCCACGACGAATGGCGACGCAGCTGCAACATGTCATGGGAAGCCGCACGATAAGCCGTCAAGCGCTGGCGGCACTTCTCAAAATCCAGCAACGCCACTTCCACCTGGGCCGCGTCGCCCTCGCCCGTCACCCGCACGAAAATATGCTTGATGTAAAGGCAACCGTGCTGCCAGCGTCCTTTGTGCATACGGGCCAGGGTGGTGGCCAACTCTTTGAGCAAGCGCTCATGCACACGCTCGCCGTACTGTTCGCGGGCACCGGCGGCGTACCAGTTTTCAATTTCGTCGAAGCCGTCGAGGGCAGCGGTAACCAGCAGTGCCTTCCAGTGGTGCTCGGGGTCACGACGCGCCTCACAAAAGACCATTTCGGGGACACGTACATCCAACCCCCGCAAGCCCCTGAGGGCATCACGCTCGCGCAGCACGGTGGGGCGTCCAAACGGGTGCAGCCAACTGCGGTAGATATGGCCCGTCTGGCGCTTGCTGTAGAGCAAACGGCCATTGGCAGTCATTACACGCTGTACACCACTCTCACCGCCACGCCGGCGATTGGGCTCTTCGACCCATTCGCCTTGCTGACGCCAGAAATAATCGAAGCGTTCTTCGGGAGCTACGTGACTGCCTGCTACGCACTCAACTGCCATCCTGTTACCTCTTGCGCAATACATACACACGCCACATGGCGTAGAGCGGAATGAAGTCCAGGGAATCCTGAACACGGAAACCGGCTTGCTCGAACTCTGCTTCAACAGTAGCAGCCGGTAACACAAATCTGTTTTGGTAACCTTCCTGCTCACCTTTCTTGCGACGCTTTCCTTCGAGACGCTTGCGTTTCCAGGCTTTGAAATTGCCATCGACCCACAGCGAAATGATCACGCTGTCACGGGTAACCCGCTGAAACTCGCGCAAAATCGCCAGCCGGTGCGCCGGGTCACCAATGTGGTGGAGCAGGCGCATACAGAAAATGCTGTCGACCGAGTTATCCGGCAAATCAATATCAAAGGCAGACGTCTGCAAGGGCCGTACCCGTTTCACCACATCCGCGGGTTGGGCGACCGTCGCTACCTTCAACATGGATGCCGAATTGTCGGCGCCGATGATCACACGGTTGGGCTTTTCCGCCAGCAGCGGCCAGAAACGCCCGGCGCCGCACGGCAGGTCCAGCACCAGGCCAGGCTCGCCGGCCATTGCCAGCGCGCCACGGGCCAGTTGCTCGTCGCGTTTGTGGGACAACCGGCGAGCCAGATTGTCCTGATGCTTGAGCAAATATTCTTGGGCGTGCTGATCGTCGTACTTGTCGGAAAATTCGAGCTTGATCGGGGTAGGCATCAACGGATCTCCTGTTGCTGATGCCTACGACCTTAAGCAGCGACCTGTGATCAACAGGTCAACCCTTTGTGAAAAACTTGTCCTGTCCACTCTCATACATTTCAAAACTTTACAGACACAAGCAATATCATGGGGCCATCTTCGCCGAATTACGGGGATCTCTGGCAGGATAGCGGCAGGGGGAATGGTCAGGCGTTGACCTGACTCAACTGGACATGAAAGCGACAGCCATTGGGCTCCATGGTGCTGAGGGTAACGCTCCAGCCCTGGTTCTCGCAGATGCGCTGGACCAGAGACAAACCCAACCCCAGGCCCTCACCGCGCTTCTCACTGCCGCGTACGAACGGCTCGAACATCGCTTCACGCTTGTCTTCGGGAATGCCGACGCCGCTGTCTTCCACCACAAATCCGGTCGGTTCGAGGGTCAGCCGGATAAAGCCGCGCTCGGTGTAGTGCAGGGCATTTCGCAACAGGTTGCCCATCACGGCATGCAGGAAGGTCGCGTTGTAGCGGGTATCCAAGGGGTTGCCCGGCTGGTAGATCAACTCCAGGCCCTTGTGCTCGATGGGCTCGCGCCAGATGCCGAGCAGATCATCAGCCACCTGCGACAGGTTGGCCTTGGGCGACATGCTGCCGTCGTCATGTTGCGCACGAGCGAGCATCAGGAAGGTCTGGACCAGTTCACGCATTTCTTCACAGGCACGGGCAATTCGCTCGACCTGGTTGCGCCCACGCTGATCGATGGCGGGGTTTTCCAGCAGCAATTCGCACGAGCTGGCCAGCACCATCAAGGGCGTGCGCAGTTCGTGGCTGACATCGCTGGTAAACAACTGCTCGCGGGATAGCGCCTGACGCAGGCGCCCCAGCGTGGCGTCGAAGGCCACGGCCAGCTCCCCGACTTCGTCGGCCGCGTAGTCCGGTGCCAGGGGCGGTGCCAGGCCAAGCAATTGGTCGCGGTGCCGCACCTGGCGGGCCAGACGCACCACCGGCGCCATCACTTTGCGGGCCAGCACCCAGCCGAGGAACACCGCCAGCGCGAGGCTGAGCACGAAGCCCACCAGCACCACGGCAAACAGCACGCGCTCACGCTCTTCGAAATCGCTTTGATCCTGCAGCAGCACATAGCGCCGACCGTCGACCACTTCGACCATGGCGTGGTACGACAGCGCCTCGCGAAACACCTCATGAAACCCTGGTTCCAGATGTCGCAGGTCCTTGGGCAATTCAAAATCGCCGGGGCCACCGCTGAAGTAAAACAGCTGGTCGGGCTCGGGCCGGTGCCGCCAGTCCTCGACGGTGTCCATCAACAGCAGGCGCTGCAAGTCACCGCCCAAGCCTGCCGAAATCAACTTCTCTTCCACCAGGTGCACGGTCGCGACGATGCCCATGGCGAAGGCCCCCGCCACCAACGCACTCATCAAGGCAAAGGCAATGATGATCCGCTGGGCAAGGCTTTGCTTAAACTCCATCACGGCCCTCGGCCAGGCGGTAACCCACACCATGCACCGTTTGCAGCAACGGCTTGGCGAACGGCTTATCGATCACTTGGCGCAACTGGTGCACGTGGCTGCGCAGGCTGTCGCTGTCCGGGCAATCATCGCCCCACAGCGCTTCTTCGAGCACTTCGCGACGCAGTACGTGGGGGCTTTTCTGCATCAAGACCGCGAGCAGCTTCAGGCCGACCGGGTTGAGTTTGAGCAGGCGCCCTTCGCGAGTAACTTCCAGGGTATCGAGGTCGTAATTCAGATCGGCCACTTGCAGGGCGCGGCGACCGCCTCCTTGGGCACGGCGCAGCACGGCTTCGATGCGCGCGGCCAATTCCGACAGGGCAAACGGTTTGAGCAAATAATCATCGGCGCCGGACTTGAAGCCCTGCAGCCGGTCATCCAACTGGTCGCGGGCGGTGAGCATGATCACCGGTGTGTCGCGGCGGGCGTCTTCACGCAGGCGTTTGCACAAGGTGTAGCCATCGATGCCAGGCAGCATGATGTCGAGCACGATCAAGTCGTAATGCTCGGTCGCGGCCAGGTGCAGGCCCGACAAACCGTCCTGCGCACAGTCCACGGTGTAGCCTTTTAGCCCCAGGTAGTCGGCCAGGTTGGCCAGAATATCGCGGTTGTCTTCAACCAATAGAATTCGCATGGGCAGTGTCTCCGTACGCGGTAACGGCCGTGTTGGCTCGCGCAGCTTAAGGCCAAGTGTGGCTCAGGGATAGAGCTGAAAGGCGTGCCGATAAAGGTTTTCAACCGATTCAGTTTACCAACGAGTTTTTCACTATAGCTTCACAAACTGACTACAGTGTCAGGCAGAAGATCGCCCCCCATTGATATAAGGAACATGGACATGGGGTTTCTCAAGACGGCGCCAATGCGCTATTTGCTGTTGGTAACCGGTGCCTGGCTGGTTATTTTCCTGCTCACTCGCAGCGTGCTGCTCATCACTCATTTGGATGAAGTCGGCGGCAACCTGCTGCCGGTGTTTAGTGTGGGCCTGCTGTACGACCTGGGTTTCCTCGCCTATGCGGCACTGCCACTGGGCCTGTACTTGCTGTTGTGCCCACCCGCGCTGTGGCGCCGTCGCGGCCACCGCTGGTTCCTGCAGGCGGTGCTCACCGTCAGCCTGTTCGCCATGCTGTTTACCTCGGTGGCCGAGTGGCTGTTCTGGGATGAGTTCGGCGTGCGCTTCAACTTCATTGCCGTCGATTACCTGGTGTACTCCGATGAGGTGTTGAACAACCTGCTCGAGTCCTACCCGATCGGCAAACTGCTGAGCCTGCTCGCCATGCTGGCGATTGTCTTGAGCCTGGCCTTGCGCAAACCGTTCAATGCGGCGATGAGCGCCCCACTGCCGGCAATGCGCGGCCGCTTGGTGAATGCCTTGGCCCTGTTGGTCGTTGCCGGCCTCAGCCTGCAACTGATCAGTCAGGACAGCCCGCGCGCCCAGGGCGGCAATGCCTACAAGAACGAACTGGCCAGCAATGGTCCGTATCAGTTTTTCGCCGCATTCCGTAACAACGAGCTGGATTACCCACAGTTCTACAAAAGCTTGCCGACCGACGTTGTCGCCAAGCAACTGCGTGCAGAGCTCAGTGAACCCAACGCCCGCTTTATCGGCCAGGACCCGCTGGATATTCGTCGTGCCATCACCAATCCGGGCACGCCGCGCAAACCCAATATCGTGCTGGTGACCATCGAAAGTTTCAGCGCCAAGTACATGGGCAGCAACGGCGACGAGCGCAACCTCACGCCTAATCTGGATGCGCTGCGTAAACAGAGCCTGTATTTCAATAATTTCTATGCCACCGGCACCCGCACCGACCGTGGCCTGGAGGCGATCACCCTGGCGATCCCCCCTACGCCTGGACGCTCGATCGTCAAGCGCATTGGTCGTGAAAGCGGCTTCGCCAGCCTGGGCCAACAACTCACGGCCGTCGGTTACGACAGCGTGTTCGTGTACGGCGGGCGCGGCTACTTCGATAACATGAACGCGTTTTTCAGCGGCAACGGTTATCGCGTCGTGGACCAGAGCAGCGTGCCCGAGTCGCAAATCTCGTTCAAGAACGCCTGGGGCATGGCTGACGAGGACCTGTACAACCAAACCCTGAAACTGGCCGACACCGACTACGCCAGGCAGCAGCCGTTTTTGCTGCAACTGATGACCACCTCCAACCACCGCCCCTACACCTACCCGGATGGGCGTATTGACATCAAATCCGGGAATGGCCGCGACGGCGCGGTGAAATACACCGACCACGCCATCGGCCAATTCCTGGACGCCGCCCGTCAAAAACCGTGGTTCGATAACACGATCTTCATCTTCGTCGCCGACCACACCGCCGGCAGCGCAGGTAAAGAAGACCTGCCTATTACCAACTATCAGATCCCGCTGTTCATCTATGCACCCAAGCTGATCGACCCACGGGAAAGCGCGCAACTGGCCAGCCAGATCGACCTGGCGCCCACGCTGCTGGGCCTGCTCAACCTTAGCTACGAATCCACCTTCTTTGGCCGCAACCTGCTGCTGGAAAACCCACTGCCACCTCGGGTCGTGGTCGGCAACTACCAGCACCTGGGGTTGTTCGACGGCAAGGACCTGGCCATTCTCAGCCCACGCCTGGGCCTGCGCCGCCACGACCAGGCCCTGGGTGAGAGCCAGGAGTTGCGGGTCGGCAGCGATGACCCGTTGATCCAGCGGGCGATCACCTACTACCAGGCCGCCAGTTATGACTTCAAACAACAGTTGCTGAGCTGGAGAGCACCCAAGGAAGAGGCCCCGGCACTGAGCATGCGCTAACCAAAACGTCCCGTGCAGGTCAGTACGGGACGTTTTCCACCAGGGTTCACCATGAGCACCACCCCCGCCGTACCCGTCTCCAAACTTCTCAACTTATGGCTCTGCCTGGGCCTCCCCGGCGGCGCTGCGCTCGTATTGCTGTTGCTGGAGCTGACCTCGCTGGACATGGACCTCGCCAAGCTGTTCTACAACGGCGCGGAGGGTGGTTTCATCGGGCGCTACAGTTTCTTCCTCGAAGACATCCTGCATGACCGCGCCAAACAGTTGGTCATCCTGTTCTCGGTCTTGGCGATCCTGGGATTTGCCGGCACGTTTATCCTCCGACGGCTCAAACCCTATCGTCGTGAACTGGGCTGCCTGGTGCTCTCACTGGGACTGGCGACCGCGTTTGTCTCTCCGCTGAAAACCATCACCGGCGTCCAGTGCCCCTGGAGCGTCCAGGAGTTCGGCGGCCAGGAAACCTACAGCAAACTGCTGAGCCCTCGCCCACCCACCGATAAACCCGGGCGCTGCTGGCCTGGCGGTCATGCCGCCACCGGGTTCGCCTTGTTCGCCCTGTTTTTTGCACTGCGTGACCGACAGCCGCGCATGGCGCGCTACGCATTCATCTTTGCCGTCGGCCTGGGCAGCGTCTTTTCAGTGAGCCGTATGATGCAAGGTGCGCACTTCTTTTCCCATAACGTGTGGACGGCAATTTTCTGCTGGCTGATCTGCCTGGGGCTGTATTGCCTGTTGCTTTACCGGCCATCCAAACACGCAACGCCCACCTGACCCCAAGTCACCGCCCAAAAAAAAGCCCCGCCTGCATCACTGCAGGCGGGGCTTTTTCAGTACAAGGGTAAAGCTGGCTTACATCATGCCGCCCATGCCACCCATGCCGCCCATGTCTGGCATACCGCCGCCAGCCGAGCCTTCTTTCTTCGGTGCATCAGCGATCGCAGCTTCGGTGGTCAGGATCAGGCCGCCGATGGAGGATGCTGCTTGCAGCGCGGAACGAGTCACCTTGGTAGGGTCCAGGATGCCCATTTCGATCATGTCGCCGTAGACGCCAGTCGCAGCGTTGTAACCGTAGTTACCTTTGCCGTTCTTGACTTCGTTGACCACAACGCTTGGCTCGTCGCCGGAGTTGGCAGCGATCTGGCGCAGCGGTGCTTCAACGGCACGACGCAGCACAGCGATACCGACGTTCTGGTCGGCGTTGTCGCCGGTCAGGTTGGTCAGCGCTTCCAGGGCACGGATCAGCGCAACGCCACCGCCAGGTACCACGCCTTCTTCGACGGCTGCGCGGGTTGCGTGCAGGGCGTCTTCAACGCGGGCTTTCTTCTCTTTCATTTCAACTTCGGAACCAGCGCCAACCTTGATCACTGCAACGCCGCCGGACAGCTTGGCCAGACGCTCTTGCAGTTTCTCACGGTCGTAGTCCGAGGAAGTCTCGGCAACCTGGGCACGGATCTGAGTGATGCGCGATTGGATGTCGCCTTCAACGCCAGCACCGTCAACGATGATGGTGTTTTCCTTGGAGATGGTCACGCGCTTGGCGCTACCCAGGTTTTCCAGGGTGGCGCTTTCCAGGCTCAGGCCGATCTCTTCGGAGATTACGGTACCGCCGGTCAGGACTGCGATGTCCTGCAGCATGGCCTTGCGACGGTCGCCGAAGCCTGGAGCCTTGACGGCTGCGACTTTAACGATGCCACGCATGTTGTTCACAACCAGGGTCGCCAGGGCTTCGCCTTCAACGTCTTCGGAAACGATCAGCAGTGGACGGCCGGCTTTGGCAACGGCTTCCAGCACTGGCAGCATTTCGCGGATGTTGGAGATCTTTTTGTCGACCAGCAGGATCAGCGGGTTGTCCAGCTCGGCAACCATGGTTTCCGGCTTGTTGACGAAGTACGGGGACAGGTAGCCACGGTCGAACTGCATGCCTTCAACAACCGACAGTTCGTTTTCCAGGCCAGTGCCTTCTTCAACGGTGATCACGCCTTCTTTACCGACTTTTTCCATGGCTTCGGCAATGATGTCGCCGATGGAGCTGTCGGAGTTGGCGGAGATGGTGCCTACCTGAGCGATTGCCTTGGTGTCAGCGCAAGGCTTGGACAGGTTTTTCAGCTCAGCAACGATGGCGATGGTCGCCTTGTCGATGCCGCGCTTGAGGTCCATCGGGTTCATGCCGGCAGCAACGGCCTTGTAGCCTTCGTTGACAATGGCCTGAGCCAGAACGGTGGCGGTGGTAGTACCGTCGCCTGCGTCATCGTTGGCACGGGAGGCAACGTCTTTGACCAGCTGCGCGCCCATGTTTTCGAAACGGTCTTCCAGTTCGATTTCTTTGGCGACGGAAACGCCGTCCTTGGTGATGGTCGGAGCGCCGAAGCTCTTCTCGATGATCACGTTACGGCCTTTCGGGCCCAGGGTCGCTTTTACTGCGTCAGCCAGGATGTTGACACCGGTGAGCATTTTTTTACGGGCGGAATCGCCGAATTTAACTTCTTTAGCAGCCATGATCGATATTCCTTAAATACTTTGTAGTAACGGGAAAATGAGCGGGGAAATCAGTCTTCCAGAACAGCGAGAATCTCGTTCTCAGCCATAACCAGCAGGTCTTCGCCGTCGACTTTCACAGTGTTGCTGCCGGAGTAAGGGCCAAATACAACCTTGTCACCGACTTTAACGGCCAGCGCACGTACGTCACCGTTTTCCAGAGTCTTGCCTGGGCCTGCAGCGACGATCACACCGTGGTTGGCTTTTTCAGCAGCCGAACCTGGCAGAACGATACCGCCAGCGGTTTTCTTTTCTTCTTCGCTGCGACGGATTACGACGCGGTCGTGCAGAGGACGAAGCTTGCTCATTGTCGATCTCTCCTAATTGTGTTTTTCATCGGCCGGTGTCAGTACCGGCAGGTTTAATCCGGCGGTGCCGGTCGCGGTTCGCTGGGCGAAACGCGGAAGTCTGTCTGGTGTTGCCACCAGAAACCTTGCGGTGACCGTTACATAAGGGCGCATAAGCTTATTACAAGGGGCCGAGGATGAATTTTTTTGCGTCGGTCGGCCTATAAAAGCAGCACGGCACCCAAAAGGTGCCGTGCCAGTGAAACGGTTATTTGCTGTCGCGGTGTTCGAACTCGCCTTCGATCACATCGCCTTCTCGCCCCAACGGCTGGCGCGGAGCCGGGCCGCCACGGGGTTGCAGGTCGTCGGCGAACGCACGTTGGCGAATCGCGGCTTCTTCGGCGCGCTGGCGCATCTTGCCCGCCAACAGCTTGCGGGTGAACGGCAGCAGCATCACCAGGCCGACCACGTCGCTTATAAAGCCCGGCAGGATCAACAGGCCACCCGCCAACGCCATCATCAGCCCTTCCAACATGGTCTGGGCTGGCAGTTCGCCACGATTCAGGCTTTCACGGGCACGCAGCGCCGTGGCCAGGCCGGCGACGCGCAGCACCAGAACGCCGAGCATCGAGCCGAGAATGATCAGCAACAGCGCCGGGAAGAACCCGATCGCACCGCTGACTTGAACGAATACGAACAGCTCCAACACCGGGAACAGCAGAAAGAGCAATAAAAAAGGGCGCATCAAATGGTTCCTCAACGCAAGAATGCCTTGCCAGTCCACCTTAGATGACGTCGCCGTTTCGTGAATTCAAGCTTCAGCAGCGGCTTTTTTCGGCCAGACAGCGGCGTGGGCCAATGAAACCAGGGCCTCGCGTACTTGTGTCGGCGTGTTGCAAGACTCCGCAAACGGCAGCCAGTGCAGGGCTTGGCCGATGCGCAGGTGCATGCCTTCGCTGTCGATGCCGGCCAATTGCGCGGGCTCGAAAGCAGGCAAGCCGGCCAACTCGACGTAATGGGCAATGGCCTTGGTGTGATCGCTGTTCATGTGCTCGATCATGCTGCGCTCGGCCTTGCCCGCGAAGGGGTTGGCCAGGGTCAATTGGTCGATCCAGTGAATCGCGCCAAACCCGCCGATATAACGGTGGCGTACCGGCTTGAGCACCCAGAAGTCGAAATCGTGCGCCTTGTGATAGTTGGCCGAATCGGGGAAGTAGCGGTAATAGCGCTCGGCCGCGACTTCGATGGCGGTCGCCTCCTCAAGTTTCTCGGCCTCGGCCAGGTAGGTCAGGCGCCCCACGGCCTGCACGTCATCGGCTTCGCGCTCGCCGACCAGCAGCGAGCACTTGGGGTCTTTTTGCAGGTTATGAGTGTGCTGGGCAATGCGGCTGATCAGGAGCAGCGGGCGACCCTGCTCGTCCAGGCAATACGGCACGACCGAGCCGAACGGAAAGCCGGGCATGGCCTTGGACAGTGTGGAGAGAGCCCCACGGTATTCCTTGAGCAACAGCTCTCGGGCGTTCTTGGCAACCTGCGCGCTCAACGTATAACTCCTCGGGTATTCAGCCGCCCATAGCGTATGGGAATGGATCTCAACACAAGGTAATCAATATACGCGCCGGTTGCCAGCGGCTCTATTACCAGGCAACGCCGAAGCCTGCGGTATAGCGGGTCTTGCTCAAACTGCTTTCCGAATCGCCGCTGATCACGTCGCGCTCGGCCTTGAGGTTGAGCGACGCCCACTCGGTCACTTTGTAGCGCAGGCCCATTTCCGCATCCAGGGAGTACTCCGCCGGGCCACCGATAGGTTTGCCCACCTCGCCATTGGTGAAGAACTCAACGGTCTTGCCCACCAGGTAGCGGTTGTAGTTCCACTTCATGGCCAGGGAATAGAAGTTGTCCTTTCCGCCATCGGCGTATTCGTAATCGGTGCGGTTGACCAGCGAGCCAAGGGAGAATGCGCCCAGCTCGTCGTCCCAGAACTGGTAGCCCGGGCCGGTACCCACGGTGCGCTGGCGCGCCAAGTCTTCGACCTTGTCGCGCTTATAGGTCAGACGGCCCTGCCAGAACCAGTGTTCGGTGATGAAGCGGTCCAGGTCGTATTCCAGGGCCCAGTTGTCGGTGGTGGTGACGTCGTCCTGGAACTCGCGGTTGTATTCGCCCTCCCCCGTGTGACGCCACTGGCCATGACGCGCGGTGGTCTTGAAGTCGATGTCGTAGTCGTTGGTGTCTTTTTCGGCGCGCTTGTAGTCCAGCGCCATATCGACATTGCCCTTCCACACCAGGTCTTCGATCACCGGCTTGGGCTTGATGATCTGCTGGATACTTGCCAGCTCGACCGTCTTGGGCGCCTCGCCATTGGCCAGCACCACTTTGCCATCGTCCGCCGCCTGCAGGGACTTGGCCTTCTCGCCGGTATAGGCATCCTGCTTGACCAGCAGTTCCTGGTCGCTCTCGAGGGTTTTCACCTGCTTCCAGTCCACCGGAATGGCGCCGGCGTAGTCGGTCTGGATCAGTAGCTTGCCACCGTCGAAGACCTTGATCTTGCCGGTCAGGCGGTCACCGTTCTTTAACCAGACGGTATCGGCCAGCAGGGGCGTGGATGCACTGAAAACAGCGAGGCACAGCAGGGTTCTGGACAACATAAGCGGATAGGGAGCTCGAGGTTGGCGAAAAGGGGCGATTATCGTGTTAGATAGCTAGGACTGACTCAAGGATTTGTGTTGAGTTCAATTCTCATCAGCATACTTACAGACGTTTCTTACAAAAGACCGACAATCCCAACGGATAGGCCCACAGTGAATCAACCTGCCGATGCGCCACAAAGCCCCGCCGAGATGCGCCGCACCGCGCTGTACCTGACACTGGCGCAAGTCCCACCAGGTTGCGTGGTGAGTTACGGCGAACTGGCGCAACTGGCCGGACTGGGACGCGCGGCGCGCTGGGTGGGACGCACCTTGAGTCAACTTCCCGAGGGCACCACATTGCCCTGGCATCGCGTGCTGGGTGCCGGTGGTCGGATAAGTCTGCCGGTGGGCAGCGCCTCAGGCGACGAGCAACGCGCGCGCTTGCGCGACGAGGGCGTCACGGTGCGCAACAATCGCGTGGATATTCAGCGCCATGGCTGGCGCCCGGTAGAGCACAGCGGTTAGAGTGCGCGCTTTGTTTCCGTGAATCTGAGGCAGACTCCAGCCCATGCCCCGTAAAACCTGGCGCGCCGCGCTCGCCGCCTATGCCAGCCCCTCGACGTTAGTGCTGTTGTTGCTCGGCTTTGCCGCCGGCTTGCCTTACATGTTGGTGTTCTCGACGCTTTCGGTGTGGTTGCGTGAGGCCGGTGTGGCCCGCGAGACCATCGGCTATGCGAGCCTGATCGGTTTGGCGTATGCCTTCAAATGGGTCTGGTCGCCACTGCTTGACCAATGGCGCCTGCCGCTGCTCGGTAAACTCGGACGTCGTCGCTCCTGGCTTGTGCTTGCACAGTCGCTGGTGATCCTCGGATTGATCGGCATGGGTTTCTGCGACCCGCAGAAACACCTGTCCTGGTTGATCGCCATTGCCGTCGTGGTCGCCTTCGCTTCCGCCACCCAGGACATCGCGGTCGACGCCTACCGCCTGGAAATCGCCGACGACAGCCGCCAGGCCGCCCTCGCCGCCAGCTATATGTCCGGCTATCGCATCGCCGCCCTGCTGGCCACGGCCGGTGCGCTGTTCTTTGCCGAAGGCTTCGGCTCCACTGGCTTCAACTATAAGCACTCGGCCTGGACCGGCACCTATGTGTTGTTCGGCGTGCTGATGATCCCGGCGCTGCTGACCACCTTGTTCATGCGCGAACCCAATGTGCCACTGCGCACCCAGTTGCAAGCCGGGCGCTACAGCTTCGTGCATCAACTGGTGTCGGTGTTTGTGCTGATCGTGTTGCTGGTGTCGGTGCCCGCCATGTTTACCCAGCTGTACAACACCGACTTCGCCAGCGTGCTGTTTCAAGGTGTCAGCCTGTGGGACCTGCTGATGGAGGACCGCGCCTTCCTGCGCGCCATTCTGTATATCACCCTCACCGCGATTTGCCTGTCGGCCATGGGGCGCCGGGGCCTGGCGCCGGTGCTCACGCCGGTCAACGACTTTATCCTGCGCTACCGCTGGCAGGCATTGCTGCTGCTGGGGCTGATCGCCACCTATCGCATGTCCGACACGGTGATGGGCGTGATGGCCAACGTGTTCTATATCGACCAGGGCTTTACCAAGGACCAGATTGCCGGGGTCAGCAAGATTTTCGGCCTGATCATGACCCTGCTCGGCGCCGGCATGGGTGGCCTGCTGATCGTGCGCTTCGGCATCCTGCCGATCCTGTTTATCGGCGGTATCGCGTCGGCCGGCACCAACCTGCTGTTCGTGATGCTCGCCGACATGGGCCCCGACCTGCAGATGCTGATCTTCACCATCTCCCTGGATAACTTCAGCTCGGGCCTGGCCACCTCGGCGTTCGTGGCCTACCTGTCGAGCCTGACCAACCTCAAGTTTTCCGCGACTCAATATGCGCTGCTCAGCTCGATCATGCTGCTGCTACCGCGCCTGATCGGTGGGTATTCAGGGGTAATGGTGGAGAAGTTCGGCTATCACAACTTCTTCCTGATCACCTGCATGCTGGGCGTGCCGACACTGCTGCTGATTGCGTTGCACTGGTATCAGGAGAATCGGCGGATTCGGCTGAATCCGCCGGCAGAGGACTGATTTTGGGGGCCCTTTAAAAGCCAGACCGCGACGCCCCCATCGCGAGCAAGCTCTGCTCCTACAAACAGCCCTACATTCTGATGCCTGTACGGCGGCAGTTTGCGCCCGTACAATCCCAAGTCATTTCAAGTCCAAGCAACCGACAACGGCCTACCATGCGTACCAGTCAATATTTGCTCGCCACACAGAAAGAAACGCCTTCCGATGCGGTCGTGATCAGCCACCAGCTGATGCTGCGCGCCGGCATGATCCGCAAACTGGCCTCCGGCCTGTACACCTGGCTGCCCATGGGCTTGAAGGTGATGCGCAAGGTCGAAGCCATCGTTCGCGAAGAAATGAACGCTGCCGGCTCTCTCGAAGTGTTGATGCCGAGCACCCAACCGGCCGAGCTGTGGCAGGAATCCGGACGCTGGGAAGAGTACGGCCCTGAGTTGCTGCGCTTCAAGGACCGTCATGGCCGCGACTTCTGCGCCGGCCCGACCCACGAAGAAGTGATCACCGACCTGATGCGCAACGAGTTGAGCAGCTATAAACAGCTGCCCCTCAACCTGTATCAGATCCAGACCAAATTCCGTGATGAAATCCGCCCACGCTTCGGCTTGATGCGCGGCCGCGAATTCATCATGAAGGACGCCTATTCGTTCCACGCTGACCAGGCATCGCTGCAGGCCACCTACGACCGCATGCACCAGGCCTACTGCAACGTGTTCACACGCCTGGGCCTGAAGTTCCGCCCGGTTGAAGCGGACAACGGCTCCATCGGCGGTGCCGGCTCCCACGAATTCCACGTGCTGGCCGAGTCCGGCGAAGACGACATCGTGTTCAGCAACGGTTCCGACTACGCGGCGAACATCGAGAAAGCCGAAGCCGTGCCACGGGAAACGTCCCGTCCAGCCCCGGCTGAAGAGCTGCGCCTGGTGGATACGCCAGAGACCAAGACCATCGCGGCGTTGGTGGAGAAATTCAATCTGCCGATTGAAAAGACCATCAAGACCCTGATCGTGCACGCCGAAGAAGAAGGCAAGCTGATCGCCCTGGTGATCCGTGGCGACCACGAACTCAACGAAATCAAGGCTGCCCAGCAACCTGGCGTGGCCAGCCCGCTGGTCATGGCCAGCGATGCCGAACTGCGCGACGCCATTGGCGCCGGTGCCGGGTCCCTCGGCCCGCTGAACCTGCCGCTGCCGATCATCATCGACCGTTCGGTCGAACTGATGAGCGACTTCGGTATCGGCGCGAACATCGACGACAAGCACTACTTCGGCGTGAACTGGGAGCGTGACCTGCCGGTTCCGACCGTTGCCGACCTGCGCAACGTGGTGGCCGGGGACCCAAGCCCGGATGGCAAGGGCACCCTGGAAATCAAGCGCGGCATCGAAGTCGGGCACATCTTCCAGCTGGGCAACAAGTACAGCAAGGCGATGAAGTGCGAAGTGCTGGGCGAGAACGGCAAGCCGATCACCCTGGACATGGGTTGCTACGGCATTGGCGTATCGCGTGTGGTTGCCGCTGCCATCGAGCAGAACAACGACGAGAAAGGCATTATCTGGAGTGACGCCCTGGCGCCGTTCCAGGTGGCCCTGGTACCGCTGCGTTACGAAACCGAGCAAGTACGCGAAGCCACCGACAAACTGTATGCCGAACTCACGGCTGCCGGTTTTGAAGTGCTGCTGGATGACCGGGACAAGAAAACCAGCCCGGGCATCAAGTTCGCCGACATGGAGCTGATTGGCATCCCGCACCGGATCGTGGTCAGTGACCGCGGCCTGGCCGATGGCAATCTGGAATACAAGAGCCGGACCGAAGCCGAAGCCCAACCGTTGCCGGTGGCTGACGTGCTGTCTTTCCTCCAGGCGCGTATTCGTCGCTGAAAACCAGATCAAGAGAAGTCATGTTCAAGCGAAACACCAGAGCCCTGGGGGGCGCCGCCTTGTGCGGCGCCCTGCTGGTCAGCGGCTGCGCCAATCAGATGTCGCAACGCAGTGAGCACGAGGAGCGGGTCGAGCGTAAGTTGCTCGACCACAGCCTGCAGATCGATGTAGGCGAACCCAAAGTGCTGGAACTGCCGCAACGCCGGGTTCGTATTCACGAGCAGAAGACCTTCGAGGTCACCGAATTCGAAGTCACCCGTCGTTACGACCGCTACACCCCTTACCAGCCCTGGCGCAAACTCTATGAGATGCCCCTGGGTGCAGTTGCCTTGGTAGCGGGTGCGGGCGCCAATGTGGCGAACATCTTCGCCCTCGGCAACCTGCCCACCAGCATGACCCACGACTGGCTGACCTACGGCGTGGACGGTCTCAACCCGTTCATGAACGTGCAGTCCCATGGCCGTGCGCAACAGAACCTGGCAGGTATCGATGAAGTCCAGCGCGACAAGCGCGTGGAGTATTCGAGCCTGCCCTGGAGCGAACGCCCGGTCCAGGTCACCGCCGGCAAACAGACCCATGAGCTGACCACCGACCGCAACGGCGTCCTGCGCCTGAACCTGTTGGACAGCCCGTTTGCCGAGCAGGACCTGAACCGCGTCACAACCTTGAAGATCAGCGTGGAAGATGGCCAGGACGACGTGCACTCGGACTCGACCCTGGCGATCAGCAGCACCCTGCGCGGCAAGTTGCTGGAAGCCCATGGCCTGATCTACGACGACCTGGAAGACGATGAAGTCAGCCAGTGGGTGCACCGGGTCAAGCGCCTGTCGGAGCTGGGCCTGGAAGAAGAAGCCAGCGAACTGGAACAAAGCCTGATCGAACTGACCCGCAATGATCCCGAGTTGCAGCAGGAGTTCCTGCAAGCGCTGACCAAGGATGCGGGGCGGTTGGTGGCGGATCCCGGCGCACGCTGAGCTTCAAGCCATGTGAAGATCCAAATGTGGGAGGGGGCTTGCCCCCGATAGCAGTGGATCAGCAAGCTTATATATAGCTGACCCGCCGCAATCGGGGGCAAGCCCCCTCCCACATTTTTTGCTCCCGATTTCTACCAGGAGAACTCCAACTGTTCATTGCCGGTGCTCAAGTCCAGCAACCGCACGCCAATACCCAACAATCGCACCGGTTTCCCACCACGATTAAACGCCTGGGTCATCAGCTGTTGATAACTCTCCAGATCCCGCGCCGCTCCCGCCTGTTCCAACGTCGTCTGGGTAAAGTCATGAAACTTCACCTTAACGAACGGCTTGCCCGCCTTATAGCTGCTGTCGATACGCGCCATTCGCCCGGCCAGGGTTTCCATCAACTCTGGAAGTTTCGCCAGGCAGCTTGAGAGATCCGGCAAATCCACATCGTAGGTATTTTCCACACTGATGGACTGCCGCCGGTTGTCATTCTGCACCACACGGTCATCTATCCCACGGGCCAGGCTCCAGAGCCGCTCGCCAAAGCTGCCGAATTCACGCACCAGCGCCAGCTTGTTCCATTCGCGCAATTGCAGGCAGTCTTCGATGCCCAGGCGCGCCAGCTTGTCTGCGGTCACCTTGCCCACGCCGTGCAACTTGCTCACGCGCAATTGGGAGACAAAGTCCTCGACCTGATCCGGGGTGATGACGAACAGGCCATTGGGTTTTTTCCAATCGCTGGCGATCTTGGCCAAGAACTTGTTCGGCGCCACACCGGCAGACACGGTGATGTGCAATTGGTTGGAGACCCGGCGGCGAATGTCTTGTGCGATGCGTGTGGCGCTGCCGCCAAAGTGCGGGCTGTCGGAGACATCCAGGTAGGCCTCGTCCAGCGACAGAGGCTCGATCAGGTCGGTGTAATCGCGAAAGATCGTCTGGATTTCCTTCGACGCTTCCTTATAAGCATCCATGCGCGGTTTGACGATGGTCAGGTCCGGGCAGAGCTTGAGGGCATGGCGCGATGACATGGCTGAACGCACCCCATACGCGCGCGCTTCGTAGTTGCACGTAGCGATCACGCCCCTTCGATCTGCCGATCCACCCACCGCCAGGGGCTTTTGCGCCAGGCTCGGGTCATCGCGCATCTCAATGGCGGCGTAGAAGCAATCACAGTCAACGTGGATGATTTTGCGCTGCGTCATAGATAGAAGAGGGGTGTAATCCAACGGGTGGGCAGTATCGCATCCACCCCTGTATATAGCACCAGTAGTTTGAATCTTCCGCCTGAGCGGTAGGAGATTTCCCAGATGAATTTATTTTCTCAATCGAAATTAGCATCTCAATAGAGCTGAAACCCTTGGCCCGACTGGCCCGCACGGCCAAAATGGCTCTGTTTGGAGAGCTAACCGATTGAACCACAAGCGCTTTTCTTCGATTCACGGGTTGACACAGTCGGCATCCTCTGTAGAATGCCGACACACAGACGCGGGATGGAGCAGTCTGGTAGCTCGTCGGGCTCATAACCCGAAGGTCGTCGGTTCAAATCCGGCTCCCGCAACCAAACATCAAAAAAGGCTACTCGAAAGAGTGGCCTTTTTTGTGCGTGCCTGTTTTGTGCTTGTGCGAAAATTGTAAGACAAAAAATCTTTACCCATCGCGCACTTACCTTCCGTAGCCGACCTTCACCGCTCATTTCGCACTTATTTGACCCATCGGCTCATTAACGGTTGACACCTCGCCGCTTGGCTGTAGAATGCCGCCCACAGACGCGGGATGGAGCAGTCTGGTAGCTCGTCGGGCTCATAACCCGAAGGTCGTCGGTTCAAATCCGGCTCCCGCAACCAAACATCAAAAAAGGCTACTCGAAAGAGTGGCCTTTTTTGTATCCGATGAAAAAGTTCTTCTGAAACAATGGCATGGCATCTTTCATGAAACCGTACACGGTTTGTAGAGTCCATCTCATTGCAAGCTACGCTTACGCCTCTACGACCAATGGCCGCAGTCGCCGCCCCCGGTGATCCGCGTTAATATTTGTAATTATTTTGTCCATAGGGATTGGTAACTTGGCTGGATACCCCCATCCTGTCGCGCACAATCCACGAGGTGATTGATGCGCGCCAACTCGTCTGAACCACAAGACACCGTCACAGCAGAACAACCTATCGCTCCCACCCGCTTGCGCTGGCTGGATCTGTTGAGCAAATACCGGCAACCCATCGGGCTGGCCGTGACCTTGTTGTTGTTCGCTATCGCCCTGATCGCCTGCCGACACCTGTTGCTGGAACTGGACCTCTACGCCCTCCACGATTCGATCCTGGAAGTGCCCAAGCCCGCGTTGCTCGGCGCATTCGCCGCCGCCGTCGCCGGGTTTGTGATTCTGTTGGGCTATGAGTTTTCCGGCGCACGCTATGCCGGGGTGAATCTACCGGCCAAGACCTTGGCCCTTGGCGGTTTTACTGCCTTTGCGATCGGCAATGCCATTGGCTTGTCGATGCTCTCGGGCGGCTCGGTGCGCTACCGTTTATATGCACGCCATGGCATCGGGGCTTCGGAAGTCGCCCACATGACCGTGTTCGCCAGCCTGGCACTGGGCTGCGCCCTGCCCCCGCTGGCTGCATTGGCCACGCTGAGCAACTTGCCGGCGGCGTCGACCTACCTGCATTTACCGCAAAGCGTGCTCGGCGGTGTGGCCGGCGCGGTGCTGTTGCTGTCGGCCGTGTTGTGCATCGGCATCTATCGCCGCCGCCTGCCGGAACAACCGTACCCGGACAACCTGCTGGTAAAAGCTGGCCGTCGAACCCTGCGCCTGCCTGGCCGCCGCCTGACGCTCCTGCAACTGATCATCACCGCACTGGACGTTGCCGCTGCCGCTACCGTCCTTTATATGCTGCTGCCGGAAGCACCGCCTTTCGGCCCGTTCCTGCTGGTGTATCTGCTGGCGCTGGCCGCGGGTGTACTCAGCCATGTGCCAGGTGGCGTAGGCGTTTTCGAAGCCATCCTGCTCGCCGCATTCGCCGACAAGCTCGGGGCCGCGCCATTGGCCGCCGCCCTGTTGCTGTACCGCATGATCTACGTGGTCCTGCCGCTGCTGATCGCCTGCGTATTCCTGCTGGTCAACGAAGCCCAGCGCCTGTTCCAGACTCAGCAAAGCCTGCGGGTAGCCTCGGGTTTGGCCGCACCGGTGCTGGCCGTACTGGTTTTTTTGTCCGGCGTGGTCCTGCTGTTTTCCGGCGCCACGCCGGAAATCGACTCACGCCTGGAAAACATCGGCTTCCTGATTCCCCACCGCCTGATTGACGCCTCGCACTTTGGTGCCAGCCTGATCGGCGTGCTGTGCCTGTTACTGGCCCAGGGCCTGCGTCGACGCTTGTCGGCGGCCTGGATGTTGACCATGGTGCTGCTGCTGGCGGGCGCCCTCCTCTCGCTGCTCAAGGGTTTCGACTGGGAAGAAGCCAGTCTGATGACCATGACGGCAATACTGCTGGCGATCTTCCGCCGCTCGTTCTATCGCGCCAGCCGCCTGACCGAGCTGCCTTTTTCACCGCTGTATCTGGTCGCCAGTGTCTGTGTGCTGGGGGCTTCTATCTGGCTGCTGCTGTTCGCGTATCAAGATGTACCGTACAGCCATCAACTATGGTGGCAGTTCACCCTCGACGCCAACGCCCCACGCGGCCTGCGCTCGCTGTTGGGCGCCGCGGTGCTGCTGGTTATCGTCTCGCTGACCTGGTTGCTGCGCACCGCACGCCCGGTGATCCACCTGCCGACACCTGATGAGCTGGAACGCGCCACCAAGATCCTGATGGCGTCGTCGCAACCCGACGGCGGCCTGGCGCTGACCGGCGACAAGGCGCTGCTGTTCCACCCGAATGACGAAGCGTTCCTGATGTACGCCCGTCGCGGGCGTAGCCTGGTGGCCTTGTATGACCCGATCGGCCCGACCCAGCCCCGTGCCGAAATGATCTGGCAGTTCCGCGACCTGTGCGACATCCATCATGCGCGCCCCGTGTTCTATCAGGTACGCGCCGAGAACCTGCCCTATTACATGGACATCGGTCTCACCGCGATCAAACTGGGCGAAGAGGCCCGCGTCGACCTCAAACGCTTTGACCTGGAAGCCAAGGGCAAAGAGATGAAGGACCTGCGCTACACCTGGAACCGTGGCACCCGCGACGGCCTGTCCCTGGAGATCTTTGAACCGGGCACGGCGCCGATGGATGAATTAAAAGTCATCTCGGACGCCTGGCTGACCGGTAAGAATGTGCGGGAAAAAGGCTTTTCCCTCGGACGCTTCAGCGACGACTACCTCAAGCACTTTCGCATCGCGATCATTCGCTTCGAAGGGCGCCCGGTGGCCTTCGCCAACCTGCTCGAGACCTACAACCACGACCTGGCCAGTCTCGACCTGATGCGCGCCCACCCGGATGCGCCCAAGTTGACCATGGAATTCATGATGGTCGGCCTGATTCAACATTATAAGAGTCACGGCTACGCCCGTTTCAGCCTCGGCATGGTGCCGTTGTCGGGCCTGCAACCGCGACGCGGCGCACCACTGACCCAGCGCCTGGGCTCGATGGTGTTCCGTCGCGGCGAGCAACTGTATAACTTCCAAGGCTTGCGCCGCTTCAAAGACAAGTTCCAGCCTGACTGGGAACCCCGTTACATGGCTGTGCCCGCGGGACTTGACCCGCTGGTGGCACTGGCCGATACCGCCGCCCTGATCGCGGGCGGCTTGACTGGATTGGTGAAACGCTGATGATTCGACGCTCCTGGCGGTATGTATTGGCCTTTGTAGTGCTGCTCGCCCTGGTCCTGGGCGGCGGCTTTTGGTTCTGGAACCGCCCTGCCCCGCAGCCGACCCTGGAGCAACTGCCCCAGGCCGACGGCTCGGTGATGACCCGCGTGACCCCGGCCGGCACCCCGAAAGCCCGCGTCGCGGTAGCGGTGATGGCTGACGAAACCCTGACGGATAGCCAGCTGATTACCCTGAGCCAAGGCGGCAAGGCGCAGATCGTCCAGGTGATCCTGCCAAAGGATGACTGCAAGCTGCAGGAACAAGCGCTGCAAAGCGCCCTGGGCCAGCTCAAAGGGCCCGCGACCCTGGTCAGCGGCATCGGCCCTGGCGCCGCCCTCGCCTGGCGCTGGCTGGCCACACAGAACGACGACAAGGCCAACGCCATCTCCGTCGGCTTCGCGCTGGTGCAGGAAGGTTGCAAGGACCCACTGCCGAAAACCGCCGCGCACGGTAACTGGCTGGTGGCCTGGAACGACAACCCTGACGATGAAAGCGCCAGTTTCGTACGTGACACTCCGCGCGCCACCACCAGCATCAGCGACTACGATATTCACTACCCGCAAGTACTGAACAACGAACTGCGCAAGCAACTGGTGGGTTCGGACAACGGCGGCCTGGCGATTCCCGTAGTGGAAGTACCGGCTGGCCAGGCCAAGGACACCGTGACCCTGTTCCTCTCCGGTGACGGCGGCTGGCGTGACCTGGACCGCGATGTGGCCGGCGAGATGGCCAAGATCGGCTACCCGGTGGTCGGCATCGACACCCTGCGCTACTACTGGCAGCACAAGACCCCGGAACAAAGCGCCAAGGACCTCTCCGAGCTGATGCAGCACTACCGGCAGAAGTGGGGCACCAAGCGCTTTGTACTGACCGGCTACTCGTTCGGCGCCGACGTACTGCCGGCGATCTACAACCGCCTGCCGGAAAACGAACAGCAGCGGGTAGACGTCATCATCCTGCTGGCATTCGCCCGCACCGGCAGCTTTGAAATCGAAGTGGAAGGCTGGCTGGGCAACGCCGGCAAAGAAGCCGCGACCGGCCCGGAAATGGCCAAGCTGCCGGCTGACAAGGTGGTGTGCATCTACGGTGCCGAAGAAGTCGACGAGAGTGGCTGCACCGACAAGACCGCCGTGGGCGAGGCTGTGAAGCTGCCGGGCGGGCATCACTTCGATGAGAACTATCCGGCACTGGCCAAGCGGTTGGTGGATATCATCGTCAAGCACCAGGCCAAGGACAAAGCCGAGTAATCTCAGGCTGTAGGCGATAAAAAATGTGGGAGGGGGCTTGCCCCCGATGACGGTGGGTCAGCTAGAGGTAAGCTGACTGAAACACCGCTATCGGGGCAAGCCCCCTCCCATAGTTGTTTGTGGTGTCAGTGAGATTTAACGCGGTTCGATATGCGCGATCATCAATTGCACGGTTTCATTGCCACGAAACTCGTTCACATCCAGCTTGTAGGCCAACTCCACCCAACGCACGGTCGGGTTCGGCCAGACTTCCCGGTCGACGCCGAAGGCAATGCCATCGAGCTTCACCGACCCGCATTCGCTCTTGAGCACCACTTTCAAGTGCCGCTCCCCTACCACCCGCTGTTCCACCAGCTGAAACACACCATGGAACAGCGGCTCGGGAAAGTGCTGACCCCACGGCCCGGCATGCCGCAATGCGCGCGCCAGTTCCAGGTGAAACTCTTCCACCGCCAGGGTGCCGTCTGACAGCAGGCGCCCGGTGAGGTCTTCTTCACGCAGTTGCCGACGCACTTCGGCATCAAAAGCTTCGGCAAACAGTGGGAAATTCTCCTCCGGCAAGGTCAACCCCGCCGCCATGGCGTGGCCGCCGTATTTGGCGATCAGGTTGGGATGCTGGCTCGCGACCACCGCCAGGGCATCGCGGATGTGAAAGCCTTGCACGGAGCGTCCAGAGCCCTTCAGCAGCCCATCACCGGCATCGGCGAAGGCGATGGTCGGGCGAAAGTACCGCTCCTTCATGCGCGAGGCAAGAATGCCGATCACACCCTGGTGCCAGTCCGGATCGAACAGGCACAAGCCATAGGGCATCGACTCCACCGGCAAGTCCTTGAGCTGGGCCAGGGCCTCGCGCTGCATGCCTTGTTCGATGGATTTTCGGTCCTGGTTCATGCCGTCCAATTGCGCAGCCATTTCCCGTGCCGCGGCAAAATCCGTGGTGAGCAGGCATTCGATGCCCAGGCTCATATCATCCAGGCGCCCAGCGGCGTTCAAGCGTGGCCCGAGGATAAAGCCGAGATCGGTGGAGGTTATACGCGCCGCATCGCGCTTGGCCACTTCGAGGATCGCCTTGATCCCCGGCCGCGCGCGACCGGCGCGAATACGCTCCAAGCCCTGATGCACGAGGATGCGGTTATTGGCGTCCAGGGGCACCACGTCGGCGACGCTGCCCAGTGCAACCAGGTCGAGCAGCTCGCCGATATTCGGTTGAGGCGTATTCTCGTACCAGCCCAAACTGCGCAGGCGCGCGCGCAGGGCCATCAGCACATAGAAGATCACCCCCACGCCGGCCAGCGCCTTGCTTGGGAACTCACAGCCCGGCTGGTTCGGGTTGACGATGGCATCCGCCGCCGGCAGCTCATCCCCAGGCAAGTGGTGATCGGTCACCAATACCTGCAACCCCGCCGCTTTCGCCGCCGCCACGCCTTCGACACTGGAGATGCCATTGTCCACGGTGATCAGCAACTGCGGCTCGCGCTGCAGGGCCACAGCGACGATTTCCGGGGTCAGCCCATAGCCATATTCGAAGCGGTTGGGCACCAGGTAATCGACATGGGCCGCACCGAGCAAACGCAGGCCCAGGGTACCTACGGTGCTGGCGGTGGCACCATCGGCGTCGAAGTCACCGACGATGAGGATGCGCTGGCGCTGCTCCAATGCCGTCACCAGCAAGTCCACCGCCGCGTCGATGCCCTTGAGCTGCTGATAGGGAATCAACCGCGCCAGGCTCTTGTCCAGCTCGGCCTCGGACTGCACGCCACGAGCGGCGTAGAGACGGGTCAATAGCGGTGGCAATTCACCCAGGAAGGGCAAGACGGCGGGCAACGGGCGGGGATCGATACGCATGGGACGTTGGGGAGTTCTCTGTAGGGGGATATTAGCTGCAAGCTTCAAGCTTCAAGCTTCAAGCTTGTAGCTTGTAGCTTGAAGCTTGTAGCTTGTAGCTTGTAGCTTGTAGCTTGTAGCTTGTAGCTTGTAGCTTGAGGCTTGAGGCTTGCAGCTCCAATTCAACCGCGTTCGCCAACCAGCCACTGCAATTGCACTTCGTGCTGGCCACGGTCGTCGGTGACGAAGACCGTGCCTTCACTGATCATCACGTCCCACTTGATCACGCGGGGCATGTCCTTGGCCAGAACCTCCAGAATCTCCTGGGGCACCGCCGCGATGTGCACATTCTTCAGGTTGTTCGCCACCGGCACCACCTTGCCTTCCCAAACGCGCAAGCTGCCGTATGCCAGCAGGCTGGTGCGCTCAGTGCGGCGCGAGCACCAGGTCAGTCGGTCGGCATCCGGCTGGCCGACTTCGATCCAATGCAAAACCCGATCGTCCAGGCTTTTTTCCCACAGGGCTGGCTCGTCTACATCTGACAGACCACGACCGAACGCCAACTGTTCGTTGTAAAAAAGGGCGTAGGCCAACAGACGCACGGTCATGCGCTCTTCGGTTTCCGAGGGGTGGCGAGCGATGGTCTGCTTGACGCTCTCGTACACCGAACGGTCGAGGTCGGTGAGGTTGAGTTCGAATTTGTAGGTCGTGGACGGCTGGGCCATGAACGGGCTTCTAGAGACAGGGAAAGGCGGCCAGTCTAACCGATGGCGAGGTCATTCACCGAATCCTGCGCTGCATCATCCTTATCCCTGCGCCACTCGCCTATGTTAAAAGGCATCACACACCCGTTCCGCGCCCGAAAGGATCCCCATGTCGTTTAATGCCAAACCGCTTGCCGGCCTGAAAGTCATCGAACTCGGCACCCTGATCGCCGGCCCGTTTGCCTCACGCATCTGCGCTGAGTTCGGCGCCGAGGTGATCAAGGTCGAATCCCCGGATGGCGGCGACCCGCTGCGCAAATGGCGCAAGCTGTATGAAGGCACCTCGCTGTGGTGGTTTGTGCAGGCGCGCAACAAAAAGTCGCTGACGTTGAACCTCAAGCACCCGGACGGCCTGGCGATTCTCAAGCAGTTGCTGGCCGACGCCGACATCCTGATCGAGAACTTTCGCCCCGGTGTACTGGAGAAACTTGGCCTGAGCTGGGAAACCCTGCACGCGCTGAACCCGAAACTGGTGATGGTGCGCCTCTCGGGTTTTGGCCAGACCGGGCCGATGAAAGACCAGCCGGGGTTTGGCGCAGTGGGCGAGTCCATGGGCGGGCTGCGCTATATCACCGGTTTCGAGGACCGCCCGCCGGTGCGCACCGGGATCTCCATTGGCGACTCCATCGCCGCGCTGTGGGCGGTAATCGGTGCGTTGATGGCGCTGCGTCATCGCGAGGTCAACGGTGGCGTCGGCCAGGTGGTGGATGTGGCGCTGTATGAAGCCATCTTCGCCATGATGGAAAGCATGATCCCCGAGTTCGACGTGTTCGGGTTTATTCGCGAACGCACCGGCAACATCATGCCCGGCATTACGCCGTCGTCGATCCACACCAGTGCGGACGGCAAGCACGTACAGATTGGCGCCAACGGTGATGCCATCTTCAAACGGTTCATGAGCGCCATCGGCCGTGACGACCTGGCGAACGACCCACAACTGGCCAGCAATGACGGGCGCGATAGCCGTCGCGATGAACTCTATGGCGTGATTGATCGCTGGGTGAACTCGCTGCCGCTGGAGCAGGTGGTGGAACAACTCAACAAGGCTGAGGTGCCCGCCAGCCGTATCTACAGCGCCGAAGACATGCTGGGCGACCCGCAATTCCTTGCGCGCGAGATGTTCCTCAAGGCACAGCTTCCCGGCGGCAAGGACTTCAAGATGCCGGGCATCGTGCCCAAGCTGTCGGACACACCGGGCAGTTGCGAATGGGTGGGACCGCAACTGGGTGAACACAACGGCGTGGTGTTGGGCGAGCTGGGATACGACGCCGCTGCCATTGTCCGCTTGCGTGAGAAAGGCGCAATCTGATGCCCCATCGTTGCAAACACTGGCTCATTGCGCTGTACCTGGCCGTCATGATGGCTGGCGGCTGGCCCGTGTCGGCGAATGCCGGGGATACGTTGATCTGGTTGTTGCGCGACTTGCCGCCGCTGACCATTTTCGAAGGGCCGCGCAAAGGCCAGGGTGCGCTGGACCAATTGCTGCCGATATTGATCGAGCACTTGCCCGACTATCGCCACCAGATACTGCACGTCAATCGCGCGCGCGGCATGCAGATGCTTCGCGAGCCAACGCTCACCTGCGATCCATCGTTGCTGTGGACGGCCGAGCGGGCCAGGTACATCGTATTTTCCAGCCAGGCGTTTGTGGTCGCCAGCAATGGCATCACGATCCGACGCAGCCAGCAGGACGCCCTGGCGCCGTTTATCGTGGACAGCCAGTTTGACCTGCAGGCTTTCTTCGACGCCGATAAGGCAAGGGTTGGCGCGATCGCGGAGCGCAGCTACGGCCCCGTTATCGATGAGCGGCTGAAACTGGCCGACCCGCACAAACTGGCACTGCACTACGGCAACGATGCCCTTGGCAGCTTGCTGCAGATGCAGCGCCTGGGCCGGCTGGAGGCGGTGCTGGGTTATTGGCCGGAAATCCGCTACCACGCGATGCAACAGGGGATCGCTGCCGACGACCTCAGCTTCTACCCCATCAAGGGCACGGCGCCTTACCAACGCACGCATATCGGCTGTTCGGATACGCCTCAGGGGCGCGAGGTCATGGAACAGATCAACCAGGTTCTGCTCAGCATTGCGCTGGAACAAGTACAGCAGTCCTATGCCGCCTGGCTGGACCCTGTCATGCGTGAACATTACCTGCGAGACAACCCGAGCTTTTTCCAGGACTCGCCAGAGCCGTGACAAATCGCAGGCAAAAAGAAACCCCGAAGAGTGGGGAGACACTTCGGGGTTAAACGTGGCCTACAGAGACCAGTACAACAAGGCACAAACACCGGAGCACAATGTTTGCTCTTGCTGTTACGAAATCTGACCGGCCATGACCTAGGAAGTTTCCACCTATAAACAATTCTTCATGCAACGGCAGCGCTGCGAGTCTGGGCCGCGTTGCGCAAGGCTGCGATGACCGAGGGCTCCAGGCGTCCTTCAGCGATCTTGAGGTCGCGCAGCAGGCAATCCACCACATCCACCAATACGCGCTTATCGAGCAATTGCGCCCGGTCGACTTCACGCTCGACCATGATCGCGCCGGCGGGGTTCTTCACGGTTACCAGGCACTCGCCCTGCACACCGGCAGTGGTCAACGTCACCTGATACGGGCTCAGTGCTTCTTCGAGCAATAGGCTGATACTTTCCATCTCGATCACCACTCAATAGTTCGCAAACATTCTTGTAAACGGGAGCTGCATCTATCCTAAGTGACTGGTTGTGACGTAGGAAAGTTCGCTTTTTCGTTTATGTGGGGTTGTCGGGGGATGACGTCTCCAGCATGCACTTGCAACATGACAGGCAAAAAACGGCGGCACATAAATGCTTATGCAATGGGCTGCTGTTCTTGGGGTTTGCCAGGCGCTGAGGCCGGGCCTGCCAGAAACAAAAAACGCCGCTGACCCAAGGAAGGGAAAGCGGCGTTTTTGTCTTCGTGACTTGCCTTACAAAGGCTTACCACGGTTGCCATGCTGGCTGACAAACGCCTGCATCGCCTTCAAGTCATTCGGCAGCACCGTGCAACGCTCTTCACGCTCGAACAGGTCGGTCAGATGCACCGGCAGTTCCAGCGCCTTGCCGACACCAGCCTTCTCCACCGCTTCCGGGAATTTGACCGGATGGGCGGTGCCGAGGATCACCATCGGGATATCCAGGCTGCGACGGCATTCGCGGGCGGCCTTGACCCCAATGGCGGTGTGCGGGTCGAGCAACTCGCCGGTCTGGGCGTAGACCTCGGCGATGGTTTCGCAGGTCTGCGCGTCGTCCACGGCCAGGGAGTCGAACAGCTTGCGGGTTTCGGTCCAGCGCTCTTCATCAACGCTGAAACCGCCGCCGCTCTTGAAGGTGTCCATCAAGCCGGCAATGGCTGCGCCGTTGCGACCGTGCATGTCGAACAGCAGGCGTTCGAAGTTCGACGACACCATGATGTCCATGGACGGCGACAGGGTGGCGTGCAGGGTTTCCTTGACGTACTGGTTGCCGCTCATGAAGCGGTGCAGGATGTCGTTGCGGTTGGTGGCGACGATCAACTGGTTGATCGGCAGGCCCATGTTACGGGCCAGGTAGCCGGCGAAGATGTCGCCGAAATTGCCGGTCGGCACCGAGAACGACACCGAGCGCGCCGGGCCACCCAACTGCAGCGAGGCGTGGAAGTAGTAGACGATCTGGGCCATGATCCGCGCCCAGTTGATCGAGTTCACCGCCACCAGGCGTGTGCCTTTGAGGAAGCCCTGGTCGGCGAAGCTGTTCTTGACCATTTCCTGGCAGTCATCGAAGTTGCCTTCGATGGCGATGTTATGGATGTTCTCGCCGAAGATGGTGGTCATCTGGCGACGCTGCACTTCCGACACACGCTTGTGCGGGTGCAGGATGAAGATGTCGACGTTTTCGCAGTGCTTGCAGCCTTCGATGGCGGCCGAACCGGTATCACCCGAGGTGGCACCGATGATCACCACGCGCTCGCCGCGCTTCTCCAGCACGTAGTCCAGCAGGCGACCCAGCAGTTGCAGGGCAAAGTCCTTGAACGCCAGGGTCGGGCCATGGAACAGCTCAAGCACCCATTCGTTGCCGTTGAGCTGGCGCAGAGGGGCGATGGCGCTGTGGGAAAACACGCCATACGTCTCTTCCAGAATCTTTTTGAAATCCGCATCGGGGATGCTGCCGGTGACGAACGGGCGCATCACCCGGAACGCCAACTCGTGATACGGCAGGCCGGCCCACGAAGCGATTTCTTCCTGGGTAAAACGTGGCAGGTTTTCCGGCACGTACAGGCCGCCGTCAGTGGCAAGGCCTGCCAGCAAAACGTCTTCGAAATTCAGGGCCGGTGCCTGGCCGCGGGTGCTGATGTAGCGCATAGGGGCAAACCTTCGGTTTGGGCTTCAAGCTTCAAGTGACAAGCTTCAAGTTAGAGCAGATCTGCTTCTACTTGAAGCTTGCAACTTGGCGCTTGCAGCTGAATTAATTCAAATGTTCGACGCGAATCCGTACTACCGGCCCAACCACACCCTGGAGAGCTTCCAGTGACTGGATGGCATCGTTGATATGCTGCTCAAGCACGCGGTGGGTCAGCAGGATCATCGGCACCTGGCCGTTCTGTTCCTCGACTTCTTTCTGCATGATCGACTCGATGTTGATACCGCGCTCCGACAGGATGCTGGCCACCTGGGCCAATACGCCCGGGTGATCCTTGGCCTGGATGCGCAGGTAGTAGGCGCTTTCGCATGCCTCGATCGGCAGGATCGGGTGGGCCGACAGCGAATCCGGCTGGAAGGCCAGGTGCGGCACGCGGTTTTCCGGGTCGCTGGTCATGGCGCGAACCACGTCCACCAGGTCGGCGATCACCGACGACGCGGTCGGCTCCATGCCGGCACCGGCGCCGTAGAACAGGGTGGAGCCGGCCGCGTCACCGTTGACCATCACGGCGTTCATCACGCCATTGACGTTGGCGATCAGGCGGTCGGCCGGGATCAGCGTCGGGTGCACACGCAACTCGATACCCGCCGGGGTGCTACGCGCGACACCGAGGTGCTTGATGCGGTAGCCCAAGGCTTCGGCGTAGTTCACGTCGGCCGTGGTCAGCTTGGTGATGCCTTCGGTGTAGGCCTTGTCGAATTGCAGCGGGATACCAAAGGCGATGGACGCCAGGATGGTCAGCTTGTGCGCCGCGTCGATGCCTTCCACGTCGAATGTCGGGTCGGCTTCGGCGTAACCCAGGGCCTGGGCTTCGGCCAGCACGTCTTCGAAGGTACGGCCCTTCTCGCGCATTTCGGTGAGGATGAAGTTACCGGTGCCGTTGATGATGCCGGCCACCCAGTTGATGCGGTTGGCGGACAGGCCTTCACGGATCGCCTTGATCACCGGGATGCCACCGGCAACCGCGGCTTCGAACGCGACGATCACGCCCTTCTCGCGGGCCTTGGCGAAGATCTCGTTGCCGTGTACGGCGATCAGCGCCTTGTTGGCGGTGACCACGTGCTTGCCGTTCTCGATAGCCTTGAGCACCAGCTCGCGAGCCACGGTGTAACCGCCTACCAGTTCGATGACAATATCGATTTCAGGGTTGGTGGCCACGGCGAAGACATCGTTGGTAATCGCAATACCGGTCGTTTGGAACTGAGGCTTTGGCGAACGCGTGGCAATTTGCGCCACTTCAATCCCACGCCCTGCACGGCGGGAAATTTCTTCAGCATTACGCTGAAGTACGTTGAAGGTACCGCCACCGACGGTCCCTAACCCACAGATGCCTACTTTGACCGGTTTCACTGAAGAACTCCCCATGAAACGGCCGACGCTAGGTCGGCCGTGGAAAACAGCCGCACAACTGCGGCTTTCAATTAATGGCCCGTCGACTTATCCACGGGCCATGATCGTCAAAGGTTCGACGATGCTGGTTTATTTGGCACTCAGCGCCAGTTTGGCAACTTGTGGTGCTGGCTGGTAGCCCGGAATCACCTGGCCGTCAGCCAAAACGATGGCCGGTGTACCGTTGACGCCGATGGACTGGCCCAGGGCAAACTGCTTCGACACCGGGTTGGCGCACTTGGCGGCCTTGATTTCCTTGCCATCGACCATCTTGTCCATGGCCGCTTTCTTGTCGGCCGAGCACCATACGGCTTGCAGCTGCTCGTCGCCCGGCGAACCCAGGCCCTGGCGCGGGAACGCTACGTAGCGTACTTCCACACCCAGCTTGTTCAGCGCAGGCACTTCGGCGTGCAACTTATGGCAGTACGGGCAGGTGGTGTCGGTAAACACGGTGATATGGGTCTTGGTCTCGCCGATGGCCGGGTAAACCACGGTTTCAGCCACCGGGATGCCGTTGATCAGCTTGGATACGCCCAGGCGCTCGGCTTTCTCGGTCAGGTTGACCGGCTTGCCGTCCTTGAGCTGGAACAGGTAGCCCTGGACGATGTACTGACCGTCCGCACTGGCGTACAGCACGCGGCTGCCCTTGAGCTTGACTTCATACAGGCCGGCCATCGGGCTGGCGCCGATGCTTTCGATCGGGGTGTCGAGCTGCAGGTTGGCCAGGCTCTTGCGGATGGTCTGCTCGGCAGCATCATCGGCAACGGCAAAGGTGGAAACCAACGCAATGGCTGCGGCGGCAATAATCTGGGTCAAGCGCATGGAAACTCCTGAAGGCAGATGCAGGGACGGGGGCAGGTACGCCGATACGGAAACACGGGTGCGGGCCGTCCCCTTTGCTAACCGGCAAAGCCTACCACAGTTGGGCCGCAGGGCAGCCCGTGGCGGAATAAATTGGCGGTTTTCAGCCTCGCGGGTGGTGCTTGGCGTGCATATCCTGCAATCGCGCACGCGCCACGTGGGTGTAGATCTGAGTGGTGGATAAGTCGCTGTGCCCGAGCAGCATTTGCACGACGCGCAAATCCGCACCGTGGTTGAGCAAATGAGTGGCGAATGCATGGCGCAAGGTGTGGGGTGACAGGCTCTTGCCGATCCCCGCCACCTTGGCCTGGTGCTTGATGCGATGCCAGAACGTCTGGCGGGTCATCTGCTCGCCACGCTGACTGGGAAACAGCACATCGCTTGGCCGCCCGCCAAGCAGCTCGCTACGGGCATCGCGCATATAGCGCTCGACCCACACAATTGCTTCCTCGCCCATTGGCACCAGCCGCTCCTTGCTGCCCTTGCCCATTACCCGCAGCACCCCCTGGCGCAGATTGACTTGCTCGAGTGTCAGGCTGATCAGCTCCGTGACCCGCAGGCCGCAGGCATACAAAACTTCCAGCATGGCGCGGTCACGCTGGCCGATGGCTTCGCTGAGGTCGGGCGCAGCAAGCAAGGCATCGACGTCGGCTTCCGACAGGGATTTGGGTAAAGGCCTACCCAGTTGCGGCATATCGATTTGCAGGGTTGGATCGAGGGCGATCAGTTTTTCCCTCAACAAATAGCGATAAAAACCACGCACACCGGAGAGAAACCGTGCAGTGGAACGGGGTTTGTAGTTCTGCTCCAGACGCCAGGCCAGGTGATCGAGGATCAGCTCGCGGCCGGCATTGATCAGTTCCAGGTGTTTCTCCTGCAACCAACCGTTGAACAGCGCCAGGTCGCTGCGGTAGGCCTGGCGGGTGTTGTCTGACAGGCCTTTTTCCAGCCAAAGGGCATCGAGGAAGCGGTCGATCAGGGGGTGGTCAATGGCGGGCATGGGGGCTCAGGTAAGGAAAGTGCGGGTATCGGGTAGATCCTATCGCAGCCCAGCCATGTACACACGCTTGAAGGTATGAACCGTCGCAGCAGGCCGCATTTTCCGCCAAGGGCAGCTCAAATCGCGGGCACAAAAAAGCAGCCCGTAGGCTGCTTTTTTCTGCATCGGGAAGCTGGACTTAAGCCAGTTTTTCCTTGATGCGAGCTGCTTTACCGGACAGGTCACGCAGGTAGTACAGCTTGGCTTTACGTACGTCACCGCGACGCTTAACGGCCATGCTGTCGATTTGCGGGCTGTAGGTCTGGAAAGTACGCTCTACGCCAACACCGTTGGAGATTTTACGAACAGTGAAAGCACTGTTCACACCACGGTTACGCTTGGCGATTACCACGCCTTCGAACGCTTGCAGACGCGAACGGTCGCCTTCCTTCACTTTCACCTGGACGACAATGGTGTCGCCTGGGGCAAAGGTAGGGATCTCTTTGGTCATCTGCTCTGCTTCGAGTGCAAGGATGATTTTGTTAGTCATGCTGTGCTCCTAAGGTAAGTCAATGGACCTACCATCGATACGTTGTTAACTATCGTCCCGCGCGAGGATGTATTCCTCGAGCAGCTTCTTCTCTTCTCCAGAAAGCGAGCGGCTTTCCAGAAGATCGGCGCGTCGTTCATAGGTCCGACCAAGGGACTGCTGTAAACGCCAACGCCGGATGTGTGCGTGATTGCCACTTAGCAATACGTCGGGAACACGCTGATCCGCATACACCTCCGGTCGGGTGTAGTGCGGGCAATCCAGCAAACCATCCGTGAAGGAATCTTCCTCCGCGGAGTCCGCATGCCCTAAAGCTCCAGGCAGCAGTCGTGTAACCGCATCTATCAGGACCATCGCCGGCAGCTCGCCGCCAGACAGGACATAGTCCCCAATCGACCACTCTTCATCGACATGAGCATCAATAAAACGCTCGTCAATGCCTTCATAGCGACCGGCAATCAGGATCAGTGCTTCCTCATTCGCCAGTTCGCGGACCCCAGCCTGTTTCAGCTGGCGGCCTTGAGGGGACAGGTAAATTACCTTCGCCTTCTCCCCGGCAGCAACCTTGGCCTGAGCCAACGCGTCTTCCAGGGGCTTGATCTTCATCACCATGCCCGGGCCACCGCCAAATGGGCGATCGTCCACAGTGTGATGTCGATCCGTCGTGTAGTCTCGCGGGTTCCAACAGGTAAGCTGCAACAGCCCCTGTTTCACCGCCCGACTGGTGATGCCGTACTCGCTGATGGCGGAAAACATCTCGGGAAACAAACTGATCACTTCAATGCGCAAATTAGCCACGCTTAGAAGTCCGCGTCCCATTCCACCTTCATCTCGCCCGCTGCCAGGTCGACAGCCAACACGCATTGCTCGGTATAGGGCAACAGGCGTTCGCGATCATCCAGGCTGCCAGCGCAAGGCTTGACCACCATTACATCATTGGCGCCGGTTTCCAGAAGATGATCGATTTTCCCGAACAATTGCCCGAGTTGATCAATAACCTTCAGACCTTCCAGCTGGTACCAGTAGTACTCGCCATCGGTCAATTCAGGGAACAGGTTGCGCGGCACGCAGATCTCATAACCAGCCAGAAGACGAGCTTCTTCACGGTCATCAAGACCCTTGAGCTTTGCGACCAGGAACTTATCGCTCCCGCGTCCACTGACCAGCTCGACCTGTTTCACACTACCTTCGCGCTTGAGCGTCCAGGTTTTGTACTGCAACAGGTTTTCAGTCGGATCAGTAAAGGAATACACCTTCACTTCGCCGCGAACGCCATGAACAGAATAAATCTTGCCGATAACGATCAAATCATCAGCAACAGCTGGCGTCGCGGTCATATTGCTCAGGCTGCGGCCTTAGCCGAGTCCTTCAACAACTTGGCAACACGCTCAGACGGTTGTGCACCAACGCTCAGCCAGTAGGCTACGCGCTCTTGGTTCACGGACAGGCGGACTTCTTGACCACGAGCGATCGGGTTGAAGAAACCTACTTGTTCCTTGTGAGAGCCGTCACGTGGGTTGCGGCTGTCAGTTACGGTCAAGTGGTAAAACGGGCGCTTTTTGGAGCCGCCAAGGGCAAGACGGATTGTTAGCATGTGAACATCGTTCCTGTAGTCGGTGCTGCAAATCTAAATGCACAGCGGGCATAGGTGCCCGAAAGGCCGCATATTCTAAGGAATATCCGGACTTTTGCAAATGTCTTTTTCTGGCGCCTATCAGCGTGCCATTCAGATCTGCTATAGAGCCGTCGGTTAAAACGGCAGGTCAGCCCCCGCCAACGGCGGGTTTGCTGGAGATCCCACATCCCTGTGGGTCGGAGCAGGAGTGAACCCCCGCTCGAATTCTTTACATTTTCGGCATGCCGCCGCCGGGCAACATACCGCCCATGCCGCGCATCATCTTGGCCATTCCGCCCTTGGCGGAGAATTTCTTCATCATCTTCTGCATCTGCTTGTGCTGCTTGATCAAGCGACCGATGTCCTGCACCTGGGTGCCGGAACCCATGGCGATCCGACGCTTGCGCGAACCACTGATCAGCTCAGGGTCGCGGCGCTCGGCCGGGGTCATGGAGTTAATGATGGCTTCCATCTGCTTGAACTGCTTCTCTGCCGCGCCCTGAGCATTGCCCATTTGCGCCAGGTTCACACCGCCGATGTTCGGCAGCTTGTCCATCAGGCCGCCGAGGCCGCCCATGTTCTTCATTTGTTGCAACTGGTCGCGGAAGTCTTCGAGGTCGAAGCCCTTGCCCTTCTTCAGCTTCTTGGCCAGTTTATCGGCCTTGTCCTTGTCGAGGGTGGCTTCGGCCTGTTCGATCAGGCTGAGCACGTCACCCATGCCGAGGATACGCGAGGCGATACGTTCAGGGTGGAACGGTTCGAGCGCGTCGCTCTTCTCGCCCATACCGATGAACTTGATCGGCTTGCCGGTGATGGCACGCACCGACAGCGCGGCACCGCCACGGGCGTCGCCGTCGACCTTGGTGAGGATCACCCCGGTCAGCGGCAGTGCGTCGCCGAAGGCCTTGGCGGTATTGGCCGCATCCTGGCCGGTCATGGCGTCGACCACGAACAACGTCTCGACCGGGTTGATCGCGGCATGCAGCGCCTTGATCTCACCCATCATCTCTTCATCGATGTGCAGGCGACCGGCGGTGTCGACGATAACCACGTCGATGAACTTCAGCCGGGCTTCTTTAATAGCTGCGTTGGCGATGTCGACCGGCTTCTGGCTCAGGTCGGACGGGAAGAAGGTCACGCCCACTTCGCCCGCGAGCATTTCGAGCTGCTTGATGGCCGCCGGACGGTACACGTCGGCCGACACCACCATCACGGACTTCTTCTTGCGCTCTTTAAGGAAGCGCGCCAGCTTGCCGGCGGTGGTGGTCTTACCCGCACCTTGCAGGCCGGCCATCAACACGACGGCCGGTGGCACGGCGCTGAGGTTCAGGTCTTCGTTGGCCGCGCCCATCAGGCTTTCGAGTTCGGCCTGGACGATCTTCACAAAGGCCTGGCCCGGGGTCAGGCTGCGGGACACTTCAGTGCCGACCGCGCGCTCCTTGACCGAGTTGACGAAGTCCTTGACCACAGGCAAGGCGACGTCGGCTTCCAGCAACGCCATGCGCACTTCGCGCAGGGTGTCTTTAATATTGTCCTCGGTCAGCTTGGCCTTGCCGGTTACGTGGCGCAGCGTCTGCGAGAGACGGTCAGTCAAGTTTTCAAACATGCGCGATCCTTTCAGGCCCTATTCATCGAAATGCATTGGTAGACCGAGGTAATGGCGGCCCAGGCTGTGGTAAATCGCTATTAAAAACAGCGCTCGGCAAGCCTGCGGCGTGGGCAGGTCGCGGATTATAGCGAAGACTGCGCCCATGCACACCCGCTGTCTGGCCCTGGAGTCTTTCGTGGAACGCAGGTGTATGCCAAACTCAGCGCCTTTCGGGCTTGTCTATCAGGATTTATGGTCCCCTTGTCACCCAGTTTGCTACCCAGCCTCGCCGCCGCCATCTTGTATGCCGCTGCGACCCTCTATCAGGGCTCTCGTCTGGCCCAAGGCGCCAAGGCGGACAAACGCCTGTTGGTCGGCCTTGGCGTCCTCGCCCTGCTGGCCCATGCAGCGAGCCTGTTCACTCACCTGATGACGCCGGTTGGCCTGGGCCTGGACTTCTTCAGCGCCGCCAGCCTGATCGCGGCGGCGGTCATTGCGCTGACGCTGATGGCCTGTTATCGGATTCCCGTCGAGAACCTGCTGGTCCTGCTCTTCCCGTTGGGCGTGCTGACGGTGCTGCTCGCGCAGTTCGCCCCCACCGGTACGGTGCAGGTGATCGATGAGGAGCCAGGCATCCTCGCCCATATCCTGCTGTCGATCCTGGCCTACGGCATGTTCACCATCGCGGTGTTCCAGGCCTTGCTCCTGCTGTTGCAGGACCACCAGCTCAAGCACAAGCACCCTTCCGGGCTGATCAAGAACTTCCCGCCGCTGCAAACCATGGAAAGCCTGCTGTTCGGTTTCCTGTGGGCAGGTTGGACGCTGCTGTCGCTGTCGCTGATTTCCGGTTGGCTGTTCGTCGAAAACCTGTTTGCCCAGCACCTGGTGCACAAGACCCTGCTGGCGTGCCTGGCCTGGGTGGTGTTCAGCGTATTGCTGTGGGGCCGCAACCGCCTCGGCTGGCGCGGGCACAAGGCGATCCGCTGGACCCTGGCCGGTTTCTGCCTGCTGATGCTGGCCTATTTCGGCAGCAAGCTGGTTCGCGAATACATCCTGCATATCTGACGGGCAGCAAAAATGGACAACTTGCCCCTGGGGCCGATGCTCGCGGTAATCGCCTTGCTGGTGTTATGGGCGGCGCTGTTTACCGCCATCGAAGCCGCACAACAACACCTGCTGGCACTGCGCCCCGGTACACGCCAGGGCGACAAAGCCGCCGCCCGCCTGAGCTTCCCGCGCCACAGCCTGATCCTGTGCAACAGCCTGTGCCGCGCGGCCGTGGTGATCCTCTGCACCCTGCTGGCAATTTATGCCTGGGCACAAAACGGCCCATGGCTTGGTTGGCTGATCTCCTGCGCCGTTCTGCTGATCCTGGCCGACTACCTGCCCCGGGCCCTGGCAACCCGCCATCCGCAAGCGGTGCTGGGTTTTGGCAACACGCTGCTGGGCGTGCCATTGAAAATCCTCTATCCCGCCGCCTGGCTGCTCAATGGCATCAGCCTGTTGCTGCTGCGCCCGTTTGCCCGAAAGGCCGGCGTGGTGAAAAACAGCGACGAGCCACAGCCCGACCACGACGATGAACCGGAGCCCGAGGCCGACAAAGACCGCAGCCCAGGCATGCCGGGCATCCACGCCCTGGACAACATCACCGTCAATGACATCCTGGTGCCCCGCAGCGAAGTGGACGGTATCAACCTGGATGACTCGATCGAAGAGATCATCGAGCAGCTGCGCACCTCCCCGCGCACTCGCCTGCCGGTGTTCCACAGTGACATCAACCAAGTCGAAGCCGTACTGAATACCCGGCTGATCCAGCACCTGCTGCCGGACGCCAGCCTGACCAAGGACGCCTTGCTCGAGGCCTCCTACGAACCCTATTTCGTTCCGGAAAGCACACCCCTGCAACTGCAACTGCTGAACTTCCACAAGCAGCAGCGCCGCCTGGGCATGGTGGTGGATGAATACGGCGAAGTACTGGGTATCGTCACCCTGGAAGATATTCTCGAAGAAATCGTCGGCGAATTCGAAAACGAGCAAAGTGCGGACAACCCGCATATTGAAGCGCAGCCGGATGGCCGCTATATCATCGACGGCGCCGCTTCGATCCGCGAGTTGAACAAGAGCCTGGGCTGGCACCTGCCCAGCGACGGCCCCAAGACCCTCAACGGCCTGGTCACCGAAGCCCTGGAAACCATTCCGGATTGCGCGGTGTGCCTGAAGATCGGCCGCTACCGCCTGGAAATCCTCGAGACCGAGGACAACCGGGTGAGCAAGGTATTGATCTGGCATACCAGCCGGATACCCGTCGCCGCGTAACTGCCTGACGGTAAACAGTTCCAAGCCCCCCTCCCACATTTTGATTTGCGGCGTGTCGGCTCTTGTTGTAATTCCAGACCCCTTCCTATAATCCCTGCGGCTTACCCAAGCTTCGCCCGACCGCATACAACCCTGATCCATGGGTGTTCGACCAATAATAATCCGCGTCCAAACGCGCAACGACCGTCAGGGATACCTCCATGAGCACCACCTATAACGAGGCTGCGACCGCCGCCCCGACCAACTCGACCGCACGTGTCGCCACCGCAAGCATCGTCGGCACCGCCATCGAGTTCTACGACTTCTATATCTACGCCACGGCTGCCGCGCTGGTGATCGGGCCGGTGTTCTTTCCGCAGACCTCCGGTACCGCGCAGATGCTGGCGTCGTTCCTGACCTTCGGCATCGCCTTTATCGCCCGTCCGTTGGGCTCGGCGCTGTTCGGCCACTTCGGCGACCGCATCGGCCGTAAGTCGACCCTGGTGGCCTCGCTGCTGTTGATGGGCGTGTGCACCACGCTGATCGGCTTGCTTCCCGGTTATGACAGCATCGGTGCCTGGGCGCCTATCCTGTTGTGCGTGCTGCGTTTCGGCCAGGGCCTGGGCCTTGGCGGCGAGTGGGGTGGCGCGGCATTGCTGGCCACCGAGAACGCGCCCAAGGGCAAGCGCGCCTGGTTCGGCATGTTCCCGCAACTGGGCCCGTCGATCGGATTCCTGGCGGCCAACGGTTTGTTCCTGATCCTGGCCATGAGCCTGAATGACGAGCAGTTCCGTAGTTGGGGCTGGCGTATCCCGTTCATCCTCAGCGCAGCATTGGTGATGGTCGGCCTGTATGCGCGCTTGAAGCTGCATGAAACCCCAGTGTTCGCCAATGCCGTGGCGAAAGAAGCCCCGGTGAAAGTGCCGCTGGTGGAACTGTTCAGCCAGCATTGGTTGCCGGTACTGCTGGGCGCCATGTCGATGGTGGTGTGTTACGCACTGTTCTACATCACGACGGCCTTTTCCCTGAGCTACGGCGTTTCGACGCTGGGCTACAGCCGCGAGACGTTCCTCGGATTGCTGTGCTTTGCAGTGCTGTTCATGGGCCTGGCCACGCCGCTGGCGGCCTTGGCCAGTGATCGCTACGGGCGCAAGCCGGTGCTGATCGTCGGCGCGGTCCTGGCGATTCTGTCGGGCTTCACCATGGAGCCCCTGCTGACCCACGGCTCGACCTGGGCCGTAGCGCTGTTTTTGGCCCTGGAGCTGTTCCTGATGGGCGTGACCTTCGCGCCGATGGGCGCAATGCTGCCGGAACTGTTTCCGACTCGCGTGCGTTATACCGGGGCATCGGCGGCGTATAACCTGGGTGGGATTGTGGGCGCTTCGGCCGCACCGTTCTTCGCAACCAAGCTGGTGGCAATGGGTGGGCTGAGTTATGTCGGCGGGTATGTGTCGGCGGCAGCGTTACTCAGCTTGATTGCTGTGCTGTGCCTGAAAGAGACGCGGGATAATGATTTGAACAAGGTTGCCTGATAAACAGTTATCGGGGGCAAGCCCCCTCCCACATTTGAAGGTTCACACTTCAAAGTGTGGGAGGGGGCTTGTCGGACCGTCGTATCGCCCCGATGCTTTTAGAGCTCTACCACGACCGCTTGGGAAGCACGGGTCGCCTTGGCCCGAGCCGCTTCAATCGACTCATCCCGCGCCAATGCCACGCCCATGCGGCGCTGGCCATTCACTTGCGGCTTGCCAAACAGACGCAACGCCGTGTCCGGCTCGCTCAAGGCGGCGCCGAGGTTGGCGAATGCGGTCTGGGTCGACTGCCCCTCCACCAGAATCACCGCCGAAGCCGAAGGCCCGAACTGACGGATCAACGGGATTGGCAGGCCCAGGATGGCGCGCGCATGCAGGGCAAACTGCGACAGGTCCTGGGAAATCAGGGTCACCAGACCGGTGTCATGGGGGCGCGGCGACACTTCGCTGAACCACACCTGATCACCCTTGATGAACAGCTCCACGCCAAACAGGCCACGACCGCCCAACGCCTCGGTCACCGCCTTGGCCACGCGCTCGGACTCAGCCAGGGCAATCGGGCTCATGGCTTGCGGCTGCCAGGATTCCTGGTAGTCGCCCTTCTCCTGACGATGGCCGACCGGCGCACAGAAGGTGGTGCCGCCGATGTGACGCACAGTCAGCAGGGTGATTTCATAGTCAAAATCGATAAAGCCCTCGATGATCACCCGGCCTTTACCGGCACGCCCGCCTTCCTGGGCGTAGTCCCAGGCTTTCTGTACATCGTCAGCATTGCGCAGCAGGCTCTGGCCCTTGCCCGACGAACTCATCACCGGCTTGACCACGCACGGGAAGCCCAGGTCCTGAACGGCCTTGCTGTAGTCTTCGAAGGTGTCGGCGAAGTGGTACGGCGAGGTCGGCAGGTCCAGCTCTTCAGCGGCCAGGCGACGGATACCTTCGCGGTTCATGGTCAGCGACGTGGCGCGGGCGGTCGGGATCACGGTGAAACCTTCGGCCTCCAGCTCCACCAGGGTGGCGGTGGCAATGGCTTCGATTTCCGGCACGATGAAGTGCGGTTTTTCCGCTTCGATCACCGCACGCAGGGCGGCACCGTCAAGCATGTTGATCACATGGCTGCGGTGGGCAACCTGCATGGCGGGCGCATTGGCGTAGCGATCCACGGCAATCACTTCAACGCCCAGGCGTTGCAGTTCGATCACCACTTCCTTGCCCAGCTCACCGCAGCCACACAGCAAAACGCGGGTCGCGGTTGGCGACAATGGAGTTCCGATTCGGGTCATCTCAGGTCCTCAGGGGAGCGGATCATGGGGAGAAAGGCCGGCATTTTACATGAACTGTAAAAATTGGCCTCAGTTGGCGACGGCCCGCTTGCGGATACGCCAGGCCATGATCAGCCACACCACCGTGACCCCGGCGAATTTCGACGCCAGGGCCGTGCCCACCACGGCAGGTGTGAGTGCGCCGATCAGGCCGAAAAAGATAAACGTGTCGAGGGGAATGCTCAGCGCCGAACTTATCCACAGGCGGTCGTGGAGCGGGCGCTTGGTGATGCTGAACACCAGCCAGTCGATGCATTCCGACACCGCGAATGCCGTGGCGCTGGCCAGGGCGATGGACGGGTCGGAGGTGATATATGACAACGCCAGCGCCGCCAGCATGGCGATGATCGCACCGTGGCCGAAGCGGGTTTGCACCATGTCACGCAGGATAAACACCAGGCCACCCCAGGCCGACCAGATGACATCCAGGTGCGGGGCTGTGGAGAAGGCGAAGTTGATCAGCACGACGCTGCTGATGTAGGCGATCAGGAAGAGCATGGGGCGAGGGACCTGTGAACAAGGGGCACAGGGTACTTCACATTTGGAAACATGTCGTCTGGGAGGGCCTCATCGGGGCATGGGTATCTACACAACTTGAGCGAGCCTTCTGCGTAGATACCGTCTTATCCAACACCGCGCAAATCCGTAGCAGCTGCCGAGCGCAAGCGAGGCTGCGTCGGCCGCGCCTCGAGCCTGAATCGGCAGCGCGCCTGACGCAGCCTCGCCAAGGCTCGACAGCTGCTACGCACTATTCTATTGAAGTTGTGTAGATACTCATGCTCATCGGGGGCAAGCCCCCGATGGCGATCTATCAGGCGCCGGTCTTACCAGAAACCATAAACACCAACCCACCCGCCACCGCCCGCTCATGACACAACCCCAACACCACTCGGCGCTCGGAATTGTCCATGCGGCTCCAGCGCGTGATTTCATCCACGGTGCGCTGGCAGCCGGTGCAAATATCGTCATCATCCAGCGCGCAAATGCTCACGCACGGCGAGGCGACGGGGCGTTCAACTGCACTCATTCTTCCTGCTCAACCAGATCCCGTGCGTAACGCTGGGCGTTATGCACGTAGTGTGCGGCGCTGGCTTCCAGCATGCGCTTCTGTGCGTCAGTCAATTCACGCACCACTTTGCCCGGCGAGCCCATCACCAGGGAACCATCGGGGATTTCCTTGCCTTCACCGATCAACGAATTGGCGCCGATGATGCAGTGCTTGCCGATCTTCGCGCCGTTGAGGATCACCGCGTTGATACCGATCAGGCTGTAATCGTCGACCGTGCAGCCGTGCAACATGGCGTTATGGCCGATGGTCACGCCGGTGCCCAGGGTGAGTGGGTAGCCCATGTCGGTGTGCATCACGCTGCCGTCCTGCACGTTGCTGTTCCTGCCGATCAGGATCAGCTCGTTGTCGCCGCGCAGCACCGCGTTGAACCAGACGTTGGCGCCCTCCTCCAGCTTGACCTTGCCCACCAGCGTGGCATTCGGCGCCACCCAGCTGTGTGGATGCGTCTCGACGCGGGCGTCGCCCAGGCGGTATTTCATGGTTTTCCCTCACGGCTGGCCGTTCAAGCGACGGCTTAGGTATTGATGAAGCTCTTGGGCGGCTGGTGCAGGCTGATCTTGGCGTCGTCATAAAGCAGGTTGATCAACTCGACGATCATGATTGCCGTCAGGCCCCAGATCTTGTATTCGCCGAAGCGATAGCTGGGCACGTACCAACTGCGGCCCTGGTAATCGATTCGGTGGGTATGTTCGCGCGGGTCCTGTCGGAAAAAATCCAGGGGCACGCTGAAGACGGCGGCAATCTCGGCATCGTTGGCCAGGTATTCGACGTAATCGGGGATTACCCCCACATAGGGCGTGACCCGGATGCCGTGCAGGGAAATCAGCGGGCTCAGCGGGCCGATGACTTCCACCAGGCCGGGGGGCAGGCCGATTTCTTCTTCGGCTTCACGCAGGGCGGTAAAGATCAGGTCCGGGTCTTCGGGGTCGCGACGCCCGCCGGGAAAGGCCACTTCGCCACCATGGGTCGACAGGCCGCTGGCGCGCAGGGTCAGGATCAGCTCAGGTTCGTCACTGCGGGTAATCGGCACCAGCACCGCGGCCTCGGGGAAACGCCCGTCGGTTTCCAGCGTGTGGGGGGTGTGATTGCTTACCCGGCGAAGTAGCTCGTCCAGCATGAGTCATCTCGGTCTGTTGGCTACCTTGCATCATGCACCAAAGCCGCCGGGTGCCCAACCCCAAAACCCGAGGCATGTCGCTAAACGACAACTTGCAGGGCCCTGCCGGCCAAGCCAAGATAGACGCACTTTCCAGGAACCCCAGCATGAATTTCTGCAGCCAGTGCGGTAAACCGGTTACCCAACGCATTCCCGAAGGCGACGCCCGCCTGCGGTTTGTGTGTGATCACTGTTCGACCATTCACTACCAGAACCCCAATATCGTCGCCGGTACCGTGCCGGTGTGGGGCGATAAGGTGCTGCTGTGCCGCCGCGCCATTGAGCCGCGCCTGGGTTACTGGACCCTGCCCGCAGGCTTTATGGAAAACGGCGAGACCGTGGAACAGGCCGCCCTGCGCGAAACCCTCGAAGAAGCCTGTGCCCGCGTATGCAACCTGAGCATCTACACCCTGATCGATGTGCCGCACATCAGCCAGGTGCATATCTTCTACCGTGCCGAACTGGTCGACCTGGACTTCGCCGCTGGCCCCGAAAGCCTTGAAGTGCAGCTGTTCGATGAGGCTGACATCCCTTGGTCCGAGCTGGCTTTCCGTACGGTCGGGCGTACCCTAGAATACTTTTTCGCTGACCGCCGCCAGCAGTCGTTCCCGGTGCGCAGCGAAGCCGTGCCACCTCTTTCAAAGCCCGCCCAATAACCGTTCGGCAGCTCGTCGCCACAGGGATACCGTTTTAATGCGTTGGTTGCTTGCTCTGATCTGCCTGTCGTTCGCCACGCTGTCGCCAGCCTCTACCGTGGAAACCCTGGGCGGCAAGACGGTCGAAAAAGTCCTGGTGCTCAAGTCCGCCCATCAATTGCAGTTGATCAACGACGGCAAGCCCCTCAAGACCTACCGGATTTCCCTGGGCAAAAACCCCAAGGGCCACAAGCTGATCGAGGGCGACCGCCGCACCCCGGAAGGCCTGTACTGGATCGACTGGCGCAAGACCAGCGACCGCTACTACCTGTCCATGCACATCTCCTACCCCAATATCAGCGACGCCGCCCGCGCCCGCCGCGAAGGCGTGAGGCCCGGCAGCATGATCATGATCCACGGCACGCCCGACACCGAAGAGTACCCGGAGCAGTGGTTCCACACCCTGGACTGGACCGACGGCTGCATCGGCATGCGTAACGTCGACATGCGCGAAGTCTGGAACCTGGTCAAGGACGGCACGCTGATCGAGATCCGCCCGTAAATCTTCGACCGTTCGTAATTTAATTAAAAAATATTTCCCTCCCCCGCCAACGCCTGCCGGTGAATACCAATTCACCGCGCGGGCTGCGCACCTCTGCGCTCGATACAGACCTCTCTAATACCACTTGACACCCAGCACCATTAAGGTGCCCTGAAACCGGTACCTGCACCGTTTTAGCTGCATTGACATGGTATTTAAGTGGTATTAATTTCCGGCCAATACCGGGCGACAACACTCCAATAACCGCATCGGAAACTTCATAGATGAACCCCATCCTGACGCTGCGTCCCGACGACAAACAATCCACGCCGCTGTACCTGCAATTGGCCCGCAACCTGGAAGCGGCGATCCATGCCGGGCAGTGGAAATCCGAACAGGCCCTGCCCTCGGAACGCGCCCTCAGCGAACAGTTGAGCATTTCGCGGGTGACCGCCCGTAAAGCGTTGGAAGTATTGTTCGCCCAAGGCCTGATCCGCCGCAGCCAGGGCTCCGGCACGTTTATCACGCCACGCCTGGAGCAGCCGCTATCGCGCTTGTCGGGGTTCAGCGAGATGTTGCGCCTCAAGGGCTTTGTGCCAAGCTCCCAATGGCTGGAGCGCGAAATCACCCCGCCGACCCATGAAGAACTGATCCGCCTGTGCCTGTCACCGACCGACAAGGTCGCGCGTCTCAAACGCCTGCGTAAGGCCGACGACACGGTGATGGCGATCGAGATGACCGCCATGCCGGCCTCGGTGCTGCCGCAGCCGCAAGCCATTGGTAATTCGTTGTACGAATACCTGGAGGGCATCGGCAAACCCATCGTCCGCGCCTTGCAACATATCCAGGCGATCAACGCCTCGGACGAGTTCGCCAGACTGGTGGGCATCGCCCCCGGCACCGCCATGCTGCTGATGACCCGTGTCGGCTACACCGCCGATAACACGCCGATCGAAATCACCGACACCTACTGCCGCAACGACTACTACGACTTTGTCGCAGAGCTTCGCCGTTATGACTTTGCCGCCGAGTTGCGGCCTTAGAGAACTGCCCATGTCCGAAGACAATATCCTCACGCCCCACGGCTGGATCCGCGGCCGCCTGGTGCACGAACACGGCAAGGTCATCGCCATTGAAGGCGAGCCTTGCGACCCGGCTGAAAACGACTTGCCCTATCTGCTGCCGGGCTTTATCGACCTGCACGTCCACGGCGGTGGCGGTAAAGACATCATGGAGGGCGCCGACGCCTTCGAGACCATCACCCGCACCCACGTGCGTTTTGGTACGACGTCGCTGTTGGCCACCACCATGACCGCGCCGGTGGATGAAATCTCCAGCGTACTGGGCCAGCTCGGCAACTTCTGCGAGCAGCGCCCTGCCGGCAGCGCCCGGGTACTTGGCGTGCACCTGGAAGGTCCCTACATCAATCCGGGAAAACTCGGCGCGCAACCCAACTTCGCCCACACCGCATTGATGGCCGAAGTCGAAGCCTACCTGCGCCTGGCGCCGATCCGGGTGATCACCATCGCCCCGGAAATCGCCGGCCACGACGCCCTGATCCGCGCCCTCAGCGAGCGCGGCGTGCGCATGCAGATCGGTCACACCTTGGGCAGCTATGAGGAAGGCGTCGCCGCCCTCGCTGCCGGCGCCACCAGCTTCACCCATTTGTACAACGCCATGAGCCCGTTGCATCACCGTGAACCCGGGATCGTCGGCGCTGCGCTGGCCCATGCCAAATACGCCGAGCTGATCCCGGACTTGCTCCACGTGCACCCCGGCGCCATGCGCGTGGCCCTGCGCGCGATCCCGTGCCTGTACTGCGTCACCGACTCCACCGCCGCCGCCGGCATGCCCGACGGCGAGTACAAGCTGGGCAGCCACACCGTGACCAAATGCCTGGGCGGCGTACGCCTGGCCGACGGCACCCTGGCCGGCAGCACCCTGACCATGGATCAGGCGTTGCGCAACCTGGTGAAAATCGGCCTGCCCATCAGCGAAGCCTCACAACGCCTGTCGCAATTTCCGGCGGACTACCTGGGCCTGGAAGAACGCGGCCGCCTGCAACCCGGCAGCTTCGCCGACTGCGTGCGCCTGGACCGCTTCCTGCACCTCACCGACGTCATGGTCGAAGGAGAAACCATTGTCTTCAAAAATGCTTGAAGAGGCCTTGGCCTCCTGTGACGCCGTCGCGGCGCAACTGCAACGCCTGGACCCGCTGCTGGAGGACGTCGCCGGCCGCCTGCGCCGCCAACCGCCACAAGTGGCGATGACCATTGCGCGCGGCAGCTCGGACCACGCCGCCAGCTACTTCGCCTACCTGGCCATGCAGCATGTCGGCATTCCGGTGGCGTCGTTGCCGATGTCGGTGGTGACCTTGTTGCAAGCGCCGATGAAAGTCAGCGGCCAAGTGGCGTTCGGTTTCTCCCAGTCGGGGCAAAGCCCGGACCTGGTCAACAGCCTGCGCCTGCTGCGCAAACGGGGTGCCTTGAGCATTTCGCTGGTCAACGCCGAAGACTCTCCGCTGGAAGCCGCCTGCGAATTCCATGTGCCGCTGTGCGCCGGGCCGGAACTCAGCGTGGCCGCGACCAAAAGCTTTATCGCCACCCTCAGCGCCAGCGCACTGTTGATCGGCCACTGGAACCAGGAGCCCGACTTGCTGCAAGCCTGCCAGGCCCTGCCCGCAGGCCTGCGTGAAGCCGCCGGGCAGGACTGGACGCACGCCATCGAGGCGCTGCGTGGCTGCCAGCAACTGATGGTGATCGGCCGTGGCGCCGGTTTTGCCATCGCCCAGGAAGCCGCGCTCAAGCTCAAGGAAACCTCGGCGATCCAGGCCGAAGCCTTCAGCAGCGCCGAGGTGCGCCACGGGCCGATGGCCTTGATCGGCGCGGACTACCCGCTGCTGGTGTTCGCGCCACGGGGTGCCGAGCAAGCCGGCTTGTTGAGCCTGGCCGCCGATATGCGTCAACGCGGTGCCCGCGTGCTGCTCGCCGCGCCGGACGATATCGCCGAACGCGACCTGACCCTGAGCCGCGCCGAACACCCGAGCCTCGACCCGATCCTGGCGATCATGAGTTTCTACGTCATGGCTGCGGGACTCGCGGTCGCCCGGGGCATGGACCCGGACCAGCCGCGCCACCTGAGCAAAGTCACCCGCACTCACTGAGTCGATTGCCGCGTTTTCCTGATGAGTACCGTGCCCATGTCCAACAACAATAATGAACTGACCCTCAGCGCCCCCCTCAGTGGGCCGGTGCTGGCCCTGGGCAACGTGCCTGACGAGGTGTTCGCCAGCGGCGCCATGGGCGACGGCACGGCTATCGACCCGCTCAACGATTGCCTGCATGCGCCGTGTGATGGCGTGGTCATCCATGTCGCCCGCACCGGCCATGCCTTGACGATTCGTGCCGACAACGGCGCCGAAGTGCTGCTGCACATCGGCATCGACACGGTCGAATTGAACGGCGAAGGGTTTGCCCTGCTGGTCAAGCAAGGCGCCCGGGTCCGCAATGGGCAGGCGCTGGTGCGCTTTGATCTGGACCGTATCGCCCGCCAGTGCAAAAGCCTGATCAGCCTGATCATCCTCACCAATGGTGAACACTTTGAACTGCGCCCGCTTGCCGCGAAAACCGTCAAGCTGGGCGAACCGCTGTTGCAGGTCGTGCCACGTGCCACCGCGCCACTGCAAACGGCTGTGGATGACGCCGTCGCCGAAGTCAGCGCCAGCGTGCGCGTGACTCACCGTGGCGGCCTGCACGCACGGCCTGCGGCGTTAGTCCGCAAGACCGCCCAGGGTTTCAGCAGCCAGGCAAAGGTGCACTTCGGCGCCAAGTCGGCGGCTTGCGACAGCCTGATCGGCCTGATGGGGCTGGGCATTGGTGAAGGTGACGAGGTGCGCGTGAGCTGTCGCGGCAAGGACGCCGAGGCCGCGCTGCAGGCGCTGGTCGCGGCCTTGTCCGCCGCCGTTAAGGAAGACCACCACGCACCGGTCGTCGCCATGCCACGCCGGGTAAATACTGAAGTTGATGTGCTGCAGGGCGTGTGTGCGGCACCGGGCCTGGTCTGCGGGCCGTTGTTCCGGTTGGCGGCTATCGAGTTGCCGTCAGACCCCGGCAATCACGTCACCGACGAACAACTGCAACGCCTGGACACGGCCCTGGAGCAGGTGCGCGGTGAAATCCGCAGCACCCTGGACCACGCTCGCCAACGCAAGGCCGTCGAAGAAGAAGAGATCTTCGCCGCCCACCTGGCCCTGCTCGAAGACCCCGCCCTGCTGGAGGCCGCCACCGATGCCATCGAACACGGCAGCGCCGCCACCCACGCCTGGCGCGATGCGATCCAGGCGCAGTGCGCGGTATTACTGGCCCTGGGTAAACCGCTGTTCGCCGAACGCGCCAACGACCTGCGCGACCTGCAACAACGGGTCCTGCGCGCACTGTTGGGCGAAGCCTGGCATTTCGAATTGCCTACGGGGGCGATTGTCAGTGCCCATGAACTAACCCCTTCGGATTTGCTGCAACTGAGCGCGCAACAGACTGCCGGGATCTGCATGGCCGAAGGCGGCGCCACCTCCCATGTGGCGATCCTGGCGCGGGGCAAGGGCTTGCCTTGCGTGGTCGCCCTGGGTGCTGAAGTGCTCGCTGTGCCTCAAGGCCAGCGCGTGGTGCTCGACGCGGTCAACGGCCGCCTGGAGCTGGCCCCCAGCGAGGCGCGCCATGCCGAAGTACACCAGATGCGTGACGCACAAAAACTGCGCCGCCAGCAACAGCAGGCCCAAGCCCAATCGCCGGCCCTGACCCGCGACGGCGTGAACATCGAAGTCGCCGCCAATGTGGCGTCGAGTGCCGAGGCGCACATAGCGTTTGAAAACGGCGCCGATGGCGTCGGCCTGCTGCGCACCGAATTCCTTTTCGTCGACCGCCACACCGCGCCGGATGAACAGGAACAACGCCACGCCTATCAAGCCGTGCTGGACGCCATGGGGGACAAATCCGTGATCATCCGCACCATCGACGTCGGCGGCGACAAGCAGCTCGACTACCTGCCGCTGCCCGTCGAAGCCAACCCGGTGCTGGGCCTGCGCGGTATCCGCATGGCCCAGGTACGTCCGGAACTGCTCGACCAGCAACTGCGGGCGCTCCTGCAGGTTTCGCCGTTGGCGCGCTGCCGCATCCTGCTGCCGATGGTCAGCGAAGTCGACGAACTGCTGCAGATTCGCCAGCGCCTGGATGAGTTGTGTGCCGAATTGGAACTGACCCAACGCCCCGAGCTGGGGGTGATGATCGAAGTGCCCGCCGCGGCGCTGATGGCCGAGCAATTGGCCGAGCACGCGGACTTCCTGTCCATCGGCACCAATGACCTGTCCCAGTACACCCTGGCCATGGACCGCGACCACGCCGGCCTCGCCGCGCGTGTCGATGCCTTGCACCCAGCCTTGCTCCGATTGATCGCCCAGACCTGCACCGGCGCGGCCAAACACGGGCGTTGGGTCGGCGTGTGCGGCGCCTTGGCGTCCGACCCGCTGGCGACCCCGGCGCTGATCGGCCTGGGCGTCAGCGAGCTGTCCGTCAGCCCGCCGCAAATCGCAGAAATCAAGGACCGCGTCCGCCACCTGGACGCGGCGCAATGCCGGCAACTCAGCCAAGGCCTGCTTGACCTGAGCAGCGCCAGGGCAGTTCGCCAAGCCTGTCAACACCACTGGCCGCTGAGCTGACAACAACAAGAAAAAGGAGACCCGCCATGTACCAACTTTTTATCGAAGGGCTGCAACGCCTGGGCCGCGCGCTGATGCTGCCCATCGCCATCTTGCCGATTGCCGGCCTGCTGCTGCGATTGGGTGACACCGACCTGTTGAACATCGCGGTGATGCACGATGCCGGCCAGGCGATCTTCGCCAACCTGGCACTGATCTTCGCCATCGGTATCGCCGTGGGCTTTGCCCGCGACAATAACGGTACGGCGGGACTTGCCGGTGCAATTGGTTACCTGGTGATGGTCTCCACGCTCAAGGTGATGGACAGCAGCATCAACATGGGCATGCTCGCCGGTATCGCCAGCGGCTTGATGGCCGGTGCGCTGTACAACCGTTTCAAGGACATAAAGCTGCCGGAATACCTGGCGTTCTTCGGCGGGCGACGGTTTGTGCCGATTGTCACCGGGTTCTCGGCCGTCGCCCTGGGGGTAATCTTTGGCCTGATCTGGCCGCCGATCCAGCACGGCATCAACAGCTTCGGTGTGTTGCTGATGGAGAGCGGCAGCTTCGGCGCCTTTGTCTTCGGCGTGTTCAACCGCCTGCTGATCGTCACCGGCCTGCATCACATCCTCAACAACATGGCCTGGTTCGTGTTCGGCACCTTCACCGACCCGGTAACGGGGGCAGTGGTGACCGGCGACCTGACCCGCTATTTCGCCGGCGACCCCAAAGGTGGCCAGTTCATGACCGGCATGTTCCCGGTGATGCTGTTCGGCCTGCCCGCCGCGTGCCTGGCGATGTACCGCAACGCCCTGCCGGAACGGCGCAAGGTGATGGGCGGGATCTTCCTGTCGATGGCGTTGACCTCGTTTTTGACCGGCGTGACCGAGCCGATTGAGTTTGCCTTCATGTTCCTCGCGCCGTTCCTGTATCTGCTGCATGCATTGCTGACCGGCCTGTCGATGGCAGTGACCAACCTGCTGAACATCCACCTGGGCTTTACCTTCTCCGGTGGGTTCATCGACATGGTCCTCGGCTGGGGCAGGTCCACCAATGGCTGGCGGGTGATCCCGGTGGGCCTGGCGTACGCGGTGATCTACTACAGCGTGTTCAACTACTGCATCCGCCGCTTCAACCTGAAGACACCGGGGCGTGAGGACATCCAGGTCGCGCAGGCCGAAACCATGACCGACAACCAGCGCGCCGGGGCCTACATCCGCGCCCTGGGCGGTGCCGACAACCTGCTCAGCGTCGGCGCCTGTACCACGCGCCTGCGCCTGGATATGGTCGACCGCAACAAGGCCGTGGATGCCGAGCTGAAAGCCCTCGGTGCGATGGCCGTGGTGCGCCCCGGTAACGGTGGCAGCTTGCAGGTGGTGGTCGGGCCGATGGCCGACAGCATCGCCGATGAGATCCGCCTGGCCATGCCAACGTTTGCCCCTGCGTCGCTGTCGACCGCCACTGCGGCACCTCAAGCCGCCAGCGTTGCCACGCCCCAGGCGCAACAATGGCTCGATGCGCTGGGCGGCCGCGACAATGTGCTGCAACTGGACTGCGTCGCCATGACCCGCATTCGCCTGCAACTGGCGGATGAAAAGGCGCTGTCGCAGCCACAGCTCACCGCCCTCGGTTGCCAGGGTGTCAGCCAGCTTGAAAAAGGCGTGTGGCACCTGTTGATCGGCGAGCAGGCCCAGGGGTTGAGCGATGCACTCCAGGCCCTGGCCAATCGCCCTGCGGTGCGTGCCGACGCCTGACACCGCTACCTATCTACCGCCCCGGCCGGGGCGCCGCTGTCCATGCTGAGGGTTCATACCCTCAGCATGGAGCCCGTGCCCGTGAGCACTTCCACTACCCCCCTGTCCTTTGATGAGATCAAAGGCTCGCTCAACCTGATCGGCCATCACCTGCTCAAGGTTGATACACCGCTGCTGCCAGAGCAGAAGGCGTCCGCCGCGTTGGCGTATCTGGAGCGCGTGAACCGTCTTCTACAAGAACACCGCACACAGGTCCTGAACAAAGGCCGGACACTCTACTCGGCGTTAACCCACAGCGAGCTGAACAGCCCTGCGGGGCTGGCGCTGTTGGCCAGCCTCAAGTCGTCGCTGAACACCCAGTTACTGGCGATGGACCTGCGTGAGCAAATCGATGGCAAAAGCCAAAAAGCCTTCATGACGTATGAAGCGGGTTACACGGCCTTGGCCAACGAGGCGGCCCTGGGAGAGACGGACCGCCTGTTGCATCCGCAAGAGCGGGCCATGCTCGATCGCCTCTCGCTGGGCCCGACGCTACGCCCCGGCCAATACGCACTGACCATGGAGTACCAGGACCAGACCGTCGAGCTGGCCGGAGCCTTTGTCGTCACCGAAAAATCCAGCCCAGTGGTGACCGAACTGACGGCCAATGCGGCAGTGGGCAGGGTGATGTTGTTCACACCGTCACGCGGAATCGAAGCCTTCGACTCACTGACCGACCTCAACACCCGGCTGCGATCAAGCCTGGATAACGCCGGTGAACGCCGTGATGTCCTGAGCCTGCTTCCGGTGCGTTATCACGCCATCAGCCCTGAGGCGATCTGGCCATTGACGCTGGTACCTATCGACGCTGCGCCACTGTTCGAACATACCTACAACGCGCTGATCACCAAACGAGGCAAGGACATTGACCGGGCCTTGAGCCTGGTCGACAACCCTCACAACGACGCAGGCCAGTTGATTGATGCGCTGGACCGCGCCATTAACGATGCCCTGCCCGACCTGACTGCCCGCCTTGAATGGCGTGCCCAGGTGCTTTTGGACGGATGGCTGCGCCACAGCGCGCCAGAGTGGTACCGCAGCGCCAACGAAGCGCGCCGCACACTGCTGGCCGACCATTTGCGCCGCTATAACGAAGCCCGGCAACACCTGCTGGACTTATTGGGGCCGGTCACCACGCCAGACGCCCTGGCCCGTTACCAATGGCTGGAACGCTTGAACGACGACCTGGAAATCCACGATCTCGACCCGCAGCAGATAGAGGTCAATACTCGCCGTGTTCTGGACCCCATCGGCGAATATGAGCACGACCGAAGCCTGGTCGAACTGGCTCTGCGCGGCCTGCATACAGGCGATGAACACCTCGACTCCGACTTCCTGAAAAAGACCACGCTGACCTGCAACGGCGCACCGCTGGCGCCGGCGCACAACCACCTGACGCCCGCCTGGTTGCTGGAACAGTTGGGTACGCTGCAACCGCGTATCGATTTTGGCGAGCTGCAAAAACAACTGCATGCCAAGCCTGAAGTCAGCCAAGCCATCGAAGCCATGCTTGATCTCAGAATCAGCGCACTGGCCTATACGGCGCTATTGCAAGGCCACCTCAGCGAAAACGACTACAGCCTGATCCAAAGCCTGCGCCAAGGCAGCGGTACCGGCCTGAGCGCCTCGACCCTGTCACTGCATGAAGCCCAATTGCAGGACCTGTGGGTGCTGCGCCAGCGCAACGCCGAGGATGTGGTCATACGCGTGCTGCTATGCACGCCCGATGCCCCACGCGAGCAACAATTCCAGGCCTTCAACAGTGAAGCGGCCTGCCAGAGTCATATCCTCGGCTGGACCCTGGACAACGGCCTCAAAGCGCCAACCGGTACCATGACCGATTACCTGATCAGCCGCGTTGCCCTGCGTTTTCGCAACAAGATGAAGCAGGTACTCAGCGGCTTGAGCTTCAAGCCTCAGGACCTTGAGCACGAGGAAGTCACCTTCGGTCGGAGCAACAGCCACACCGATTGCCTCAAGGACATGGCGGCCCATGTACTGGCCACCCGTGTCGATGACTATGAGTTCAGTACCCCCGGTTGGTACCGTTCCGCGCCTGCCGGTACTCGCCGCAAACTGCTGAAACTGGCGGAGGACGCCGAAGGTGGAACGCGTACCTATAACGACTTTCCGCTGTCTGAAGCGAGCGTCCCCACCTTTACCGACTACTTGCATGAACAGGCCAGGACCCAGCTGAACACACTGCTCGGTCACCCTCACGTTGAGGTCGACCCGGACACTGTGTGGGCCTACTCACCGCCCTCATTGGTCGGCATTTCCACACCCGCGCCTATTTCCTATACCCAGCTCTACCGCGACGGATACGCCGATGGCATTGGTTTTCTCGACGAGAAATTCTCCCGCTCCGCGCGTTTCAAAGGGCCGGACAAGGTGGACCTCAGCCAGCTGACGGCGGAAAAGGTCGCGCGCTCGATCACCGGCGTCTGGATCGGTCAACGCTACACCAACGAGATCAAGACCCGGCTACTGAACACTGACAGCCCAGGCTATGAGCTGCGGCGCAATGCCACGCTGGTTCTGACCCAAATGCGCATGCAGAACGCGGCGCTTGAATGTCAATTGCAGGGCCATATCGCCAGTGTCGATTTGCACTGGCTGGAGCGCAGCATCGCGACCATGGGCAGTACATCGGCACAAACCCGTCGCGACTATGCCATTCACCGGCTGATGATTGATGGCGATTGGGTGATGGGCACCTACCTGTTCAGTCATGGCGACAACCCAACGCTGCTCTATACCCCCAATGCACCGGACGGTACCAGCTGGCGCGAAGCCAAACTGTTCAACTACCTGCTGAAAAAGACCTCGGGGATGATCCAGTACCTCACCTCGCGCGTCGCCACCCCATCCAGGGCCAGGGTCCAGGCCTTTCTGGAAAAGGCCAAAGAGCAGCTGCCCGAGCATCTGGACAGAACCACTGTCAGCCCCGCACGGTACGACTCGCGTCACGCACAAACGCCGCTGCCCGATCTGCGCAAAGACCTCTACAACATGAAGCTGCAGCGCATCATCGACGATGTGGAGGCCACCACGGTCAGCCGCGTGCAAATGATCAGCGGCATCTTATGGACCTGCGCGGAGTGGATTACGGCTGTCGCCACTGCGCCATTTCCCATCCTGAGCCTGAGCGCCGGCCTGTTGCTGGCGTTCAAGGATGGCATGCTCGCGCTGCACGCTTATCATCAAGGGGATAACGCAAAAGCGCTGGAACATTTCATGGGTTACCTGCTCAACAGTGCCGGCGCGCTGTTCACCGACCTGCGACCAGCGCTTGGCTCACTCAAGCGCCTGGGCGAAGCAGCTGTGCAACCCGCGCTGAGTGGCTCAGGCAAACGCCTTACGCGCACACCCTCCCTGAAACTGATCAGCCCGCTGGAACCTGCCCCCCTCGCCCCAGCCGGCATGCAGCCGGCGTTGTTCAATGGCGAACTGCTCTGGGCGCCCAAGGCCCCTGACCCGATTGGCCGTTACTTGCTGTATCGTCTTGACCCGGTCACCGGCAAGCTGGTCTCGACCACGCGCCTGGCCGCGCCCGATGCCCAGGGGGTGTGGAAACGAACCGGCGTGGCAGGCGGCGCGCCCAAGTATGAAAAAGTCGCGGAATCTCCTGACAGGCTCAAGCACTATGAGATGCCGGCCAAGTACCAGGACAACCTGAAACACGTTGTGAACCCCGACACGCCAGAGGTGCTCGCGGCTGCAAATGATTGGCTCCCGGATAATCCTGGCGTCATTCGCGGTATCGTGGCCAGGGACCTGCAGCCTGCACTCGAGGTTTATCAGCAAAAGGTCAATCATCTGACCAAGGATGCAGAAGACTTCTTCAACGCTCGTACTCCTGCTGCTCCCCGCGCGCAGGTGCCGGTTGTCGAAGCGACGACTTCTTTGCCGGTACTCACCGACAGCGTCGCCTTCACGGCCAACCCGAACCTGATCATTGGTGCAGTACCGGGTTCCATCGCCAGCAAACAGCTGTTGATCGATAACATGGAGGCCCTGATACAAAAAGGCTTCAAACGCCTGTACGTGGAGTACCTGCCCGGCGACGTCTTCCGCGAGAAACTGCAAAGATTCAATAGAGGAAAGTCCTGGAAAAATATTGAGCGGCACTTGAAAGTCATCGACAAAACCCTGGGGTTTACCGAGAACGCCGAGTTCTCTTACCTCAGCCTGATGCGCGAAGCTCAAAAGAAAGGCATGAAAGTCTATGCCGTCGACGCTTCAACGTCCTACCAACTGGACGATGCACTGAGTGTTGGGGATACCCCACCCACCACCCCACGCGACAACTTCCTCAGGAACTACTACTCGCACAAGGTGTTGGAAGGCGATATCGAAGACTTGCCGAACGAGCGCTGGATCGCCTTGGTGGACCCATCGCGCATGACCACCTTCAATCAAAAACCTGGTTTGGCCGACTTGCACAACGCCGTCGCCCTGCGGGTTGAAGATGTCAGTCTCGGCCAGCCTGTGGGCATCTGGGTCGACAGCCCGGGCAACATCGCGGGCGATGCCCTCGCCAAAGGTGATTACCGCCTGGCCTTGCCCACCTCGTACAAAGCTGTCGAGCAGCCTGGCCCGTCCGGCGCGGCAGCATTACCCACCATTGGGCATTACAGCGAATACGATATTGCGCCTTCCCTGCGCGAGAGCATCCGCACACAGTCAACCGAACCCTATGGCCTGGATACCCATTACTTGCCAGCCCCAAACCAGCGAGAAGCGTTCTTTGCCTTCAAGAGCACCCGAGAGCGCCTGCACAACGCCGCCAAACAGTTTCTAAGCAGCCCTGAGGAGCTACCTGCTCGCGCCGATCTTTCAGCACTGAGTACGCAAACCCAGCCCGATCTCTTCCTTGAAACGTTCGGCAAGAGCAAGCTGCCGGGACTGGTCATCGGTGAGGCCCACAGTGCCCAATCCGGCAAGGCGTTCCTGATAGAGCATATGAAAAAACTCAGGACGCTGAAGGTCAAAACCCTCTACGTTGAACACCTGCTCACCGATCTGCACCAGGCAGACCTGGATACGTTCTTTCGGACAGCAAAAATGCCACGCAACCTGCACGACTATCTCAGGCTTCAGGACACCGGCCACATGCCGTTCTACAGCGGTCCCAATACCTATTCGCAGGTGGTCCAGGTCGCCAACAAATACGGCATTCGAGTACGTGCGCTCGATTGCAGCGCCAGCTACCACGTAAAAGGTGCAGGCCCCGAGGCTCGCAACGAGATGTTCAGTTACTTCGCCTCACAGGTCATCAAGGCGGATCAGGCGGCAAATGGCCCCCACCAGTGGGTGGCTTTCATCGGCAACAGTCATACCAATACTCACCAGCAAGTGCCCGGCCTGGCCGATCTGCAAGGTGCTGTCGGCCTGCATATCCGCGATGTCCCACCCAATATGTCGAGCAACATCCGCCCTGGCCGTTGGGAAACCCACTTGAAAACCCGTTGGACGGCATTACGCAGTGACTTTACGTTGGACCTCGGCGTGGCCGGCACACGTGAACCAGACGCCTTCGTGCCTCTGGACAGAACCCGGCTGAAAGCTACCGGGCACTTCCTGGTCGAACATCCGTCGATGGCAGAAACCAACCTGCTGCACAAATCCAGAAGCGGCGAGATCGTCTCGACCCCAATCCAGGTGGACGATCAGGGGATGTTTTTCATTGATCGCTGGGGCATGGCGCAACAGCGCTTTGCCCACCAGACCACCTTGATCGATACCATTCGTGCCGAGGTGCAACTGACACCTGCGCCATAACGGCCTTCCCTGGCCAGTGAACTCGGTCAACGGCGGGACGATTCGCCTTGCTGCCGATGGAGCGTTCGCAGCCAACAAAAAACCCGCTGGCCAAACTGGCCCAGCGGGTTTCTTGTTTATGCAGCCAACGGATCAGAAATCCGCCAACTGCCACACCTCATATGCCGGTGTCTCGTAGGGATGGCTCAGCTTCAACGCAGCCACAACAGCCACGATCAACTCGTTCGCCACCACCAGCTCAACCTTCCACTCTTCAACCACTTCAACCTGGCCCACTTGCCCGATAAACGGCTTACTGCCGTCCAACGCGCGAAACTGGCCCTGGCCCAGCACTTGCCAGGCGCAGCTGTCGTAGTCGCCGATGCGCCCGCCGCCAGCTTTGAAGACGGCGGTTTTCACCGTCTCCACATGGCTGTCGGGCACAAAGAAGGCAAGCTTGTACACGGCCTTAGTTCACCCACACGCGGGCGTTGCGGAACATGCGCATCCACGCACCGTCTTCATCCCACTCCTCGGGGCGCCACGAGTTCTGCACGGCGCGGAACACACGCTCCGGGTGCGGCATCATGATGGTGACGCGACCGTCGCGGCTGGTGAGGCCGGTGATCCCGCGCGGCGAGCCGTTCGGGTTGGCCGGGTAGCTTTCGGTGACTTTGCCGTGGTTGTCGACGAAACGCATGGCCACGCAACCGGACAGGTCGGCTTCGAGCAAGGCTTCTTCGCTTTCGAACTCGGCATGGCCTTCACCGTGGGCGATGGCGATTGGCATGCGCGAACCGGCCATGCCTTGCAGGAAAATCGAGTTGGACTCCTGCACCTGCACCATGGCGACACGGGCTTCGAACTGCTCGGACCGGTTACGCACGAAGTGCGGCCAGAACTCGCTGCCCGGGATCAGCTCGTGGAGGTTGGACATCATCTGGCAACCGTTGCACACACCCAGGGTGAAGCTGTCGTTGCGTTCGAAGAAGCCCTGGAACGCGTCGCGGGCACGGCTGTTGAACAAGGCCGATTTGGCCCAGCCTTCACCGGCACCCAGTACGTCGCCGTAGGAGAAACCACCGCAGGCCACCAGGCCTTTGAACTCGTTGAGGTCAACGCGACCGGCGAGGATGTCGCTCATGTGCACGTCGATCGCATTGAAGCCGGCGCGGTCGAACGCGGCCGCCATTTCCACCTGGCCGTTGACGCCCTGCTCACGCAGCACGGCAACTTGTGGGCGGATGCCTTTCTTGATGTACGGCGCGGCGATGTCCTGGTTGACGTCGAAGCTGAGCTTGGTGCTCAGGCCTGGGTTGTCTTCTTCCAGGATCACGTCGAATTCCTGCTCGGCGCAGTCGGCGTTGTCACGCAGGCGTTGGATCTGGTAGCTGGTCTCGGACCACTGGCGTTGCAGCAGGCGGCGCTGGCCGGCAAACACGGTGTCGCCGTTGAACGAGATGTTGATTTCACCGTTGTTGATCGGCTGGCCGATTACCGCCACGCAGTCGTCCAGGCCAGCGGCGCTGAACTGTGCAAGTACATCCGGGGTAGCGTCCTGGCGCACCTGGATCACGGCGCCCAACTCTTCGTTGAAGAGGATGCCGTTGATTTCAGAGGCGTCCTCGGCAACGCTGTCGAGCACGATGTTCAGGCCGCAGTGACCGGCAAACGCCATCTCGACAACGCTGGTCAGCAAACCACCGTCGGAACGGTCGTGGTAAGCCAGCAGGTGGCCGTCGGCGTTGAGGCCCTGGATCACGGCGAAGAAGGCTTTCAGGTCTTCGGCGTCATCCACGTCCGGCGCATGCTTGCCGAGCTTGCCGTGGGTTTGCGCGAGGATCGAGGCGCCCATGCGGTTCTGGCCACGGCCCAGGTCGATCAGGATCAGGTCGGTGGTGCCCTTGTCCATGCGCAGTTGCGGGGTCAGGGTCTGGCGAATGTCGGTGACCGGCGCAAAGCCGGTGACGATCAGCGACAGCGGCGAGGTGACGCTCTTGTCCACGCCTTCATCGTTCCAACGGGTGGCCATGGACATGGAGTCCTTGCCCACCGGAATGGTGATGCCCAGCTCCGGGCACAGCTCCATGCCGACCGCTTTTACCGTGTCGTACAGACGCGCATCTTCACCTGGGTGACCAGCAGCGGACATCCAGTTGGCCGACAGCTTGATGTCGGACAGCTTGCCGATGCGCGACGCGGCGATGTTGGTGAGGGTTTCACCAATGGCCATGCGGCCCGACGCCGGGGCGTCCAGCAGGGCCAGCGGCGTGCGCTCGCCCATGGCCATGGCTTCACCGGTGTAGACGTCGAAGCTGGTGGCGGTGACGGCAACGTCGGCCACCGGAACCTGCCATGGGCCGACCATTTGGTCACGGGCCACCAGCCCGGTGATGGTGCGGTCGCCGATGGTGATCAGGAAACTTTTGCTCGCCACGGCCGGGTGGTGCAGCACGCGTTCGATGCTGTCGGCCAGGTCCAGGGCGCTTGGGTCGAAATCATCGCCCAGCTCGGCTTCACGCACGGCCGAACGGTGCATGCGCGGGGCTTTGCCCAGCAGCACTTCGAGGGGCATGTCCACCGGGCTGTTGCCGAAGTGGCTGTCGGTGACCGTCAGTTGCGGCTCGGCAGTGGCTTCGCCGACCACGGCAAACGGGCAACGCTCGCGTTCGCAGATGGCCTGGAAGCGCGCGAAGTCTTCAGGGCCGACCGCCAGTACGTAGCGTTCCTGGGATTCGTTGCTCCAGATCTCGTGCGGGGCCATGCCCGGCTCGTCGTTTGGAATGTTGCGCAGTTCGAAGCGGCCACCACGGTCGCCATCGTTGACCAGCTCCGGGAAGGCGTTGGACAAACCGCCGGCGCCGACGTCGTGGATGAAGCTGATCGGGTTCTTGTCACCCAACTGCCAGCAACGGTCGATGACTTCCTGGCAACGGCGTTCCATCTCAGGGTTTTCGCGCTGTACGGAAGCGAAGTCGAGGTCGGCCGAGCTGGTGCCGGTGGCCATGGAGGAGGCAGCGCCGCCGCCCAGGCCGATCAACATCGCCGGGCCGCCGAGCACGATCAGCTTGGAGCCGACCAGGATCTCGCCTTTCTTGACGTGTTCTTCACGGATGTTGCCCATGCCGCCGGCCAACATGATCGGCTTGTGGTAGCCGCGCACTTCATCGCCACGCGGGGTGGTGATGGATTGTTCGAAGGTACGGAAATAACCGGTCAGCGCCGGACGCCCGAATTCGTTATTGAACGCGGCGCCGCCCAGCGGGCCTTCGATCATGATGTCCAGCGCGGTAACGATGCGCTCGGGCTTGCCGTACGGCACTTCCCACGGCTGTTCGAAGCCCGGGATCTGCAGGTTGGACACGGTGAAGCCGGTCAGGCCGGCCTTTGGCTTGGCGCCACGGCCGGTGGCGCCTTCGTCGCGGATCTCGCCGCCGGAACCGGTGGCTGCGCCCGGGAACGGGGCAATCGCGGTCGGGTGGTTGTGGGTCTCGACCTTCATCAGGATATGCACCGGCTCCTGCACCGCGCCGTATTGGCGGGTTTCGGGGTCCGGGAAGAAACGGCCGGCAACCGAGCCGACGATCACCGAGGCGTTATCCTTATAAGCCGACAGAACGCCTTCGCTGTGCATCACGTAGGTGTTCTTGATCATGCCGAACAGGCTTTTTTCCTGGCTCTCGCCGTCGATGTCCCAACTGGCGTTGAAGATCTTGTGACGGCAATGCTCGGAGTTGGCCTGGGCGAACATCATCAGTTCGATGTCGTGGGGGTTGCGCTTGAGACCGGTGAAGGCGTTGACCAGGTAGTCGATCTCGTCTTCGGCCAGGGCCAGGCCCAGTTCGGTGTTGGCCTTCTCGAGGGCGGCGCGGCCACCGCCAAGCACGTCAATCGCGGTCAGCGGCTTGGGCTCGGCGTGGCTGAACAAGCCGGCAGCCTGTTCCAGCTGGCCGACGATGATCTGGGTCATGCGGTCGTGCAGGCTGCTGGCGATCAGCTCGGCCTCGACGTCGCTGAACTGGCCGGCGACGTAGAAAGCGATACCACGCTCCAGGCGCTGGATCTTCTCCAGGCCGCAGTTGCGGGCGATATCGCTGGCCTTGCTCGACCAGGGCGAGATGGTGCCGAACCGTGGCAGAACCAGGAACAAGCGGCCGGTCGGCTCTTGAACGGGAACGCTTGGGCCGTACTTCAGAAGGCGTGCGAGCACTTGCTGTTCGTCGGCGGTCAAGACGCCGGTAACGTCGGCGAAGTGAGCAAATTCAGCATACAGGCCTGTAACCGCTGGAACCTTCTGGTTCAGTTGTTCAAGGAGTTTGCTGTGGCGAAAGGCAGAAAGGGCAGGAGCGCCGCGCAGGATCAACATCTTCGGGACAGCCTCGGGAAGGGGTGTGCTTTGAGGCCGTGCATTCTAGCGTAAACCTGCGCCAACGGCACCCGAAACGGCACCGCTGGCTGCTGCCGAACGTCAGTTGGCACGGTTTGCACGCTATCGGGGCGTTATCCAAGGCATTCCGCGCAGTTATTTTAACCGTCACAATCAGGCGCCAAGCCACGTTTCTGCGGGCTGCAGCACAGTTTTGGCGGTGCTAGCAGACAAGTCCGCCGCTGTCGAGATATGGCGCCGTGGGTCGTTTGCGTATACTGCGCAGATGTTCTCCCCAACTGCTTTGCGCCCGCGATGCGCCAGATGGCTCATCGCAACCGGACTCTTCCTGATGCTCAGCGCCTGTGTTGATAAACCCAGCACGCTCGAGCGAATCAAGGAGGATGGCGTATTGCGGGTGATTACCCGAAACAGCCCGGCCACGTATTTCCAGGACCGCAACGGTGAAACCGGTTTCGAATACGAACTGGTCAAGCGTTTTGCCGATGACCTGGGGGTGAAGCTGGAGATCGAGACCGCCGACAACCTCGACGACCTGTTCGGCCAGTTGGGCAAACCCAACGGCCCGGTCCTCGCCGCCGCCGGCCTGGTCAGCAGCGAGCAGCGCCTGAAGCAGGTACGTTTTTCCCACCCGTACCTGGAAGTGACCCCGCAGATCATCTACCGCAACGGCCAGTCGCGCCCCACTAATGCGGCGGACCTGGCGGGCAAGAAGATCATGGTGCTCAAGGGCAGCACCCATGCCGAGCAATTGGCGGAACTGAAAAAGCAAAATCCTGCCATCGAATACGAAGAATCCGACGCGGTTGAGGTAGTCGACCTGCTGCGCATGGTGGATGAGGGGCAAATCGACCTGACCCTGGTGGACTCCAACGAAGTGGCGATGAACCAGGTGTATTTCCCCAACGTGCGCGTGGCGTTCGACCTCGGTGATGCCAGCCACCAGAGCTGGGCCGTGGCGGCCGGTGAAGACAACAGCCTGCTCAACGAGATCAACAGCTACCTCGACAAGGTAGAAAAGAACGGCACCCTGCAACGCCTTAAAGACCGCTATTACGGGCACGTCGATGTACTCGGCTATGTCGGCGCCTACACCTTCGCCCAGCATTTGCAGCAGCGGCTCCCCAAATACGAGAAGCACTTTCGCGCCTACGCCAAGGAAGAAAAAGTCGATTGGCGCCTGCTCGCGGCTATCGGCTATCAGGAATCGCTGTGGCAACCAGCGGTCACTTCCAAGACCGGCGTGCGCGGCCTGATGATGCTGACCCAGAACACCGCCCAGGCCATGGGTGTGTCCAACCGTCTGGATGCCAAGCAAAGCATCATGGGCGGCGCCAAGTACCTGGCCAAGATCAAGGACGAACTGGACGACAGCATCGCCGAGCCCGACCGTACCTGGTTCGCCCTCGCCGCTTATAACGTCGGCACCGGCCATCTGGACGACGCACGCACTTTGGCGAAAAAGGAAGGGCTGAACCCGAACAAGTGGCTGGATGTGAAGAAGATGCTGCCGCGCCTGTCGCAGAAGCAGTGGTACAGCAAGACCCGCTACGGCTACGCCCGGGGCGGCGAACCGGTGCACTTTGTGGCGAACATCCGGCGTTACTACGACATCCTGACGTGGGTGACCCAGCCGCAGCTGGAGGGCAACCAGGTGGTCGAGGGCAATTTGCATGTGCCGGGTGTGGATAAAACCAAGCCGCCGGAAGACACCCCGCAGTTATAAGAACACTGAAAAGCCAATGTGAGAGGGGTGGTGCGACGATTCGACTTGCTCCCGATGGCATAGTGTCAGCCACTGCATAGGCTGACTGATACACCGCCATCGGGGGCAAGCCCCCTCCCACATTTGGGTCTCCACTGGTATCAGAGGCCGGTGATCAGGTGTACCACTCCTCCCGCCAACACCATCACACCTGGCACACCCGCCGCTTTCAACGCCGCCTCATCCAGCCGCCCCGTATCCTGCAATTGCACCCTCACCCGCGTCAGCGCCACACGCTGTTGCGACTTGAGGTTATCCGCACCGCCCAACGCACTCAGCACATCGGCCGACAACAGCCCCTGCGTCGGAGTAGTCACTACCGTCTCGGCAATCAAATCCGGGGTCAGGGCTTTCCAGAATGCCCGCTGCAATTTCTCGAACATGCTCATTGCTCCACGACAGGTGAGGTTTCAACAGTAGCCGCGTGGTACAGGCGCAAGGCCTCGCGCACCTGGGCGGCTTCTTCCAGGCCCAGTACCTGATGGGCGATGGTCTGGCAGTCGGACAGGTCCAGCTCGCGCACAGTGGCCTTGATGGTGGGGATCAGCGGCACACTGACCGACAACTCATCCACGCCCAGCCCGATCAACACGGGCACCGCCAGTGCTTCGGAGGCCAACGCACCGCATACGCCCACCCACTTGCCATGGGCATGGGCGGCCTTGACGGTGGTGGCGATCAGACGCAGCACCGCCGGGTGAAAGCTGTCGGCCTGGCTGGCCAGGCGCGGGTGATCGCGGTCCATGGCCAGGGTGTATTGGGTCAGGTCATTGGTGCCGATGGAGAAGAAGTCCACATGGGGCGCAAACATATCCGCCATCAGGGCCGCCGACGGCACCTCGATCATGATGCCCAGCTTGGGCAACTCGCGCAGCCCAAGGGCCTGGGCTTCCTCTTCAAGAATCTTGCGCGCCAGATGCAGCTCCGACAGCAGGCTGACCATCGGCAACATGATATGCAGGCGTGCCAGCCCGGCACTCGCAAGGATCGCGCGCAGTTGTTCACGCAACAGCTCCGGGCGCTCCAGGCACAGGCGTATCCCGCGCAGGCCCAGGAACGGGTTGGTTTCGCTGTCCATCGGCACATACGCCAGCGGTTTATCGCCGCCGACATCCAGGGTCCGCACCACCAGATTGCGCTCGGAACCCAGGGCGCGGGCGATGGCGCTGTAGGTAGCGGCCTGCTCATCCACGCTTGGCGCGCGATTGCGATCCAGGTACAGGAATTCCGACCGCAACAGGCCGACGCCTTCGCCGCCCAGGGCCAGGGCTTGCTCCACCTCCTGCAACGACGCGACGTTGGCGGTCACCTCGACGTGATGGCCGTCGCGGGTAATCGCAGGCACTGAAGCCTGCGCCACATCATGCTGACGTCGCAGCAATTGCTGCTTACGCGCGGTTTCCAACTGTTCGATCTCGGCAGGGTTGGGGTCCAGGTGCAGTTCACCTGTGTCAGCGTCGAGCAGGACCTGTTTGCCGTTGGCCAGCGCCAGCACTTCAGGCCCAACCCCGCACATGGCAGGCAGGCCAAGGGCACGCGCAAGGATCGCAACATGACTGGTCGCCCCGCCGCCGACGGTGACAAACCCCAGCACCTTTTGGGTGTCGAGGCTGGCGGTTTGCGAAGGCGTCAGTTGTTCGGCGACCAGGATCGCGCAGTCGGGCAGGTCCCAGGCGCGGTCTTGAATACCGAGAATCTGTTTCAGCACACGCTGGCCAACATCCGCCAGGTCCGCCGCGCGTTCGGCCAACAGGGCATTGCCCAGGCCCTGGAACAGTTTGGCGGTGGCGACCGTGGCGCTGTTCCAGGCAAACGCGGCGCTCTTGCCTTCGGCCAGCAGGCCATGGGCTTGTTCCAACAGCGTAGGGTCTTCGAGCAATTCCTGATGGGCGCGGAAAATCTGCGCCTGGGCACTGCCTGCCGCCTGGGTTTGCAAGGCTTGCAGCGCTTCGCTTGCAGCCAGCAAGCCACGTGCCAACGCAGCGCGTTCGAGGGCTTCTCCCGCCCCCTGTTCAGTCACCTTCAGCTCGGGCTCAGCGACCTGAACCACTTGGCCAAACGCCGACCCTGGCGATGCGCAAACACCTCGCAACAGCGTCGCCGACGACGCCGGCACGCGCGCGTCAAGCGGTACCGACGGCGCCGCGATTGCCTCGCCGCAGCCTTCAACCAACAGCGCGACCAGCGCCTTGATCGCCGCATCGGCATCGGCATCGTCACCTGCCGCACTCACTTGCAAGGTATCGCCCTGTACGGTTTGCAGTGCCATGATCGCCACCAGCGACTTGGCGTTGGCACTTTGGGTTTGCTTGTGCAGGTAAATGCTCGCGTTAAAACCTTTCGCCGCCTGGGCCAATACCGCTGCCGGGCGCGCGTGCAAACCGTTGGCGTTGGGCAAGGTCAACGGCTTGGAGAAGCGTGCATCGGCCTCCTCCTCATCGGCCTCCTCTACCCGGTTGCCGGACGATACCTGCAACACCGGCTGGCCCCGTTCCACCAGGCCGCTTGCCAACGGTGTGAACGGCTCGCCGCTGACCACCAGCATCAAGGTCAGCAAACTGCGGGCGTTGAGCGCCACGTAGTCGGCATCGAATTCGATCAGTGCTTGCCCGGCTTCCACCCGCTGGCCTTCCTCGACCAGGCGGGTGAAACCCTTGCCCGCCAGGCTCACGGTGTCCAAGCCGATATGCATCAGTACCTGCACGCCGTTGTCGTCGGTGACGCTGACCGCATGCCCACTGTCCTGGATATTGCTGATCACGCCGGCCAGCGGCGCGCACAGGGTCTGCGAGGTGGGATCGATGCACAGGCCGTCGCCGATCATGCGGCTGGCGAACACCGGGTCAGGCACCTTGTCCAGTGCCAGCAGCACACCCGACAAGGGCGCCAGCAATTCCAGGGGTTGAGTTGCGGTCATGACTTCACCTGCTGTTTTGTTCTGTAAAAAACCATTGGGTGGATACACATCCCATGGATGACAGGGATCAACTGTGGGAGGGGGCTTGCCCCCGATGGCAGAGGGTCAGCCAATACCTGTGCCGCCTGACACATCGCTATCGGAGGCAAGCCCCCGCCCACACTTATTTCCACCAGTATTCGACTTGCACGCCAACGTTCGACCCATGCCGCGCGGTGCCATAGGCGCCGGTATCGGACAACGCCGAGCCTGCCGCCAGTTCATTCGCTGCGCGCTTGGCCGCTTCGTTCCAGGTCGCATAGGTGTAGTACAACCGCACTTCCGGCCGCGCCCAGAAATCCGGGCCCTTGGGCGACCAGGTCGGGGCGAAGGTAAATTTGCTCAGCTTGCGCGTGCCGCCGGTGGCATCGACCTGATCATGCCCAAGCTCGGTGACCAGTTTGAATTGTTCGCTGATCGCATACGCGGGGCGTACGCCGATAGACATCCAGGTCTGGTCCTGGCTGCCGGGGCGAATATCCTTCTGGTACACCGCTTCGATCTGCCCACCAAAGCGCGGGGTCACTTGCCAGTCGAAGAACTCCACGGCGCGATAACTTTTGCTGCTGTTATCCAGGAAGGTATTGCCGGTGTAGCCCAGGCCGGTGCCGGGACCTTCGCCGTACTGCAGGGCGAATTTGTTCTTGCCGCCCAGAAAGGTTTTTTGCACATGCTGCGCGGTGAGCGCCCAACCGCTGTTGGTGTCGCGCCCGCCGGCCTTTTCGATATAGCTCAAGCCCAGCTCCAGCTCGCCACCGGGGTTGGTCTTGAAGCCCGCCACGTTGAAGTCATGACGGGTGGCATATTCCTTCTGGTACAGGTTGTCCTTGCGCGATATGGCGTAGCTGTATTTGAGGTCGCCGATCAGCACGTCCTCGATGCCGCCGCCGGTGGCGCTCTGGTTCCAGTAGTAGAAGTCGGAAATATGGATGTCATTGCGTTTGTAGTAACGCCGACCGGCCCACAGCGAACCGCCATTGAGGGCCGGCAGGTTCGACCACTGCGCATACATCTGCGGCATACGCGCCGAGCCGTTGTCTTCACCCTGGAATTTAAGGGCGCGGTCGTACTTGTTGTAGAGCGACGCCATGGCGTCGACGCTGAGCACCGAGCCGTCGTCGAGGGTCAGCAGGTCCTGGCGCAATTCCAGTTCGGCGTACTGCTCGCATTCGTTGCCCAATCGGTACTTGGTTTGTGCCCCCGGCAGTTGGAAACATTGCTGCTTGCCGCTGCCTGTTGACGTCCCAGCGCCGCTGCGTAAGTAACCGGCAAATTCCAGGGCCTGCGCACCGAATGGCAGGCTCAGGCAGGATGCAACAAGGCCCAGCTTTATTGTTGTTTTCATGAATGCTCCTTCTATTTTTATTGTTTTATTACTGTCCTTGCACGACACGATTCCCCGTAGGAGCGAGCTTGCTCGCGAAGAACGCTAACGATTACGCAGCGATACTGGTTTAACGCGGCGCTCTCAGGTTTTTCGCGAGCAAGCTCGCTCCTACAGGAGGCGTATCAATCGATCAGGTGCAGCACGAACGATTCGTAGGGACGCAGGACGACCGTAGCCGTGCGTTGCGGGCAGTCGCGGTAGTTGCTGATCAGCAGGCGTTGCTCGGTAGCGGCGCTGATGACGTGATCGGGCAGCTGGATTTCGCAGGGCTGGCCGTAGAAGTTATTCAGCACCAGCAAGCGCTCGCCGTGGCCTTCGCGCAGGTACGCCCAGACCTGCAAATGGTCTTGCAGCAGTTGGCGGTAAACGCCCTCTTGAATCAGCGGTTCATGACGACGCAAGGCGATCAGCGCGCGGTAGTGATGCAGCACGGAGTCGGGATCATCGAGTTGGTGTTCAACGTTGATCTGCGCGGCATTCGCCGGGATGCCGATCCAGGGCTCGCCAGTGCTGAAACCTGCATTGGGTTGCGCGCTCCACTGCATCGGCGTGCGGCCGTTGTCGCGGGACTTCTGCATGATCGCCGCCATGCTCGCCGCTGCGGATTCACCGGCATCGCGCTGGAGGCGGAAGATGTTCAGGGTCTCCACATCGCGGTACTGATCGATGCTGTCAAAGCCCGGATTGGTCATGCCCAGCTCTTCGCCCTGGTACACAAACGGCGTGCCCTGGAGGAAGTGCAGCGCGGTGGCGAGCATCTTCGCCGAGACCACGCGGTACTCACCGTCGTCGCCAAACCGCGAGACCACCCGGGGTTGATCGTGGTTACACCAGAACAGCGCGTTCCAGCCGCCACCGGCCTGCATGCCCTGTTGCCAGTCGGAGAGGATCTGCTTGAGTTGGAGGAAATCGAAGTCAGCCTTCACCCACTTCTGCAGGTTCGGGTAATCGACTTTCAGGTGATGAAAGTTGAAAGTCATCGACAGCTCTTTCGACTCAGGATTCGAGTAGCGGATGCAATGTTCCAGGCTGGTGGACGACATCTCGCCGACGTTGATCAAGGCATGGCCGTCAAAGACTTCGCGGTGCATCTCCTGCAGGTATTCATGCACGTTCGGGCCGTCGGTGTAGAAGCGGCGGCCGTCGCTGTTGTCTTCGGGGAAGTCGGCGGGCTTGGAGATCAGGTTGATCACGTCCAGGCGGAAACCACCCACGCCCTTGTCGCGCCAGAAGCGCATCAACTTGAACACCTCGGCACGCACCTTGGGGTTATCCCAATTGAGGTCGGCCTGGGTGTGGTCGAACAGGTGCAGGAAGTACTGGCCGGTTTGCGCCTCGTATTCCCAGGCCGAACCGCCGAACTTGGATTCCCAGTTGTTCGGCTGGTCGCGCCAGATGTAGAAGTCGCGGTAGGGGTTGTCGAGGCTGCTGCGCGCCTGCTGGAACCACTCATGCTCGATGGACGTGTGGTTGACCACAATGTCGAGCATCAGCTTGATGCCGCGCTTGGCCGCTTCGCTGATCAGCAGGTCGCAGTCGGCCATGGTCCCGTAGCTGGGGTCGATCGCGTAGTAGTCGCTGATGTCGTAGCCGTTGTCGCGTTGCGGCGAGCGCAGGAACGGCGTGATCCACAGGCAATCCACGCCCAGCCATTTCAGGTAGTCGAGTTTGTCCACGATGCCCAGCAGGTCACCGGTGGCGTTACCCGCGTGGCTATGGAAGCTTTTGGGGTAGATCTGGTAGATCACCGAGTGTTGCCAGTCTTGCATGGTGGGTTCCTTCAGTAGAGTTTTGTGCAGGCCTCTCTGGCCTCATCGGGGGCAAGCCCCCTGTGGGAGGGAGCTTGCCCCCGATAGCGATAGTTCAGGCGACGCGATAACCGGGCCGAACAATCTTCATGCTCAACGCACAGGTCAGTACAAACGGCACGACAATCGCGATGACCATCCCGATCACAAACATCGAGATGGATTGCGGCACGATCGAGATAAACCCAGGCAAGCCACCGACGCCGATGGCCGAGGCCTGCACCTTGTTCAGCGACAGGAAAATACTGCCCAGCGCCGAGCCCACCAGGGCCGCATAAAACGGAAACTTGAAGCGCAGGTTCACCCCGAACATCGCCGGTTCAGTGATGCCGAAGTAAGCGGAAATCGCTGAGGTCGAGGCCATGCTTTTATCCCGCGCATTGCGGGTGGTGTAGAACACCGCGAGCGCGGCGCTGCCCTGGGCCAGGTTGGACATCACGATCATCGGCCATATAAAAGTGCCGCCCTGGGTGGAGATCAATTGCAAGTCGACGGCGAGGAACATGTGGTGCATGCCGGTGATCACCAGCGGCGCGTACAGCAGACCGAAAATCGCTCCGCCAACCATCGGTGCCAGGTCAAACAGGGTGACCACGCCTTCGGTAATCAGGATGCCGAGATGACGGGTCACCGGGCCGATGATCGCCAACGCCAGCACGCCGGTAACGACGATGGTGGTGATCGGCACGACCAGCAGTTGAATGGCGTTGGGCACGCGAGCGCGCAGCCATTTCTCGATGACGCTCATCACATACGCCGCCATCAGGATCGGCAGGATCTGCCCCTGGTAGCCGACTTTCTCGATCTTGAACCAACCGAAAATATCGAAGTACGGCAGGCTCTGGCCGTCGAGGCCGGCGACCGCCTTACCGTAGTTCCAGGCGTTAAGCAGGTCCGGGTGCACCAGCATCAGGCCGAGCACAATGCCGAGGATTTCACTGCCGCCAAAGCGCTTGGCCGCCGACCAGCCCACCAACGCCGGCAGGAACACGAACGAGGTGTTGGCCATCAGGTTGATCAGGCTCCACAGGCCATCCAGGTTCGGATAAGCCTCCAGCAGCGTCTGGCCCTCGATGAACATGCCCTTGGCGCCCATCAGGTTGTTCACGCCCATGAGCAGGCCGGCAATGATCAGCGCAGGCAGGATCGGCATGAACACATCGGAAAACACCCGCACCAGACGCTGCATGGCGTTGGTCTTGTCGGCGCCCTTCTTCTTCACGTCGGCGATGGTGGCGGCGGCGAGGCCGGTCTGTTCGCGCAGGGCGGCGTAGACCTTTTCCACTTCACCAGGGCCGATCACCACCTGGAACAGGCCGCCGGTGAAGAACGAGCCCTTGACCAGATCGACCTGGTTCAACGCACTGTTGTTGACCAGGCCCGGATCCTTGAGCGCCAGGCGCAGGCGGGTCACGCAGTGGGCAGCTTGCTCAAGGTTGTCGCTGCCCCCGAGGTGCTCGAGGATCTCGCGGGCAATGTTCGAATAGTCGTGGCTCATGCTTGGTTTCCACTTTGATTTTTTTTATTGGGGGCAGTCATTGGCAGCACGCCGAAGCCAAAAGTACTCGTACAGACGAGTTAAAGCAACAACTCGTCTGTACGAGTTGTAAATATTGATTTGGGTTTTCCAAGGCCCAATGGACAAACCCACCCTCTGCCTCTAAGGTTCCTGCCTTGAACGCGCAGTTCACCTTCATAAAGACGGGCACAGAGCCATCCCATGAGCAAATACAACCAGATCTATACCGATCTGCTTGCCAGCATCACCACCGAACGCCTGCAACGCGGCACGCGCCTGCCCTCCGAAACCGAATTGATGGACAGCTACCAGGCCAGCCGTGGCACCGTGCGTCGGGCGATCGAGCAGCTGCAGGAGCGTGGGTTTGCGCAGAAGATCCATGGCAAAGGCACATTCGTGCTGTCGCCCAACCCCATCGAGTTCCAGTTGGGCGGGATTGTCAGCTTCGGCGAAACCCATGCGGACCTGGGGGATGACGTACGCACCGACGTGGTCGAGTTCACGCAGTTCCCACTGGAGGGGCCACTGCTGGAGCACATCGAAGCCGAAGCCGGCAGCCTGATCACGCGCATCAAACGGGTACGACGCATCGGTGGCAAGCGGGTGATCCTCGACATCAACCACTTCGTCGCCGACCTGATCCCAGGGCTCGACCGCGCGATCGCCGAGCAGTCGATCTACGCCTTTATCGAGCAGACCCTGCAGCTGCAGATCAGCTACGCCCAGCGCACCATCGAAGCATTGCCACGGGGCAAGGATGATCAGTTGCACCTGGACCTGGACGGCCAGAGCCACGTGATCGTGGTAAGCAACCAGACGTTTCTGGCGGATGGGCGGCAGTTCGAATACACCGAGTCGCGGCATACGCTGGACAAGTTCTACTTCTCCGACATCGCTCGGCGCTAACTATCTACCGCTTCATTGCCCAGTCGTCCCGGCATGCTTTTTTCTCCATCGCCCCAGGAGAACAGCATGCCGATTACCGATACCTCCTCCGCCGCCCAACAACAGCTCAAGGCCCTGGCACCTGCGGTGCTCGACACCTGCCCGAACATGCAGAAGCTGGCGGCCGACACAGCCCGAGAAATTCTCGCCCGGCATGACCTCGCAGGCCTGAACCCTGAGCAGGTGTACTGGCACCGATTCAAGGGTGGCATAGGTGACTCCCAAGCATTTACCGGCTGGGTCCATAACGAAAAACCGTTGGAATCCATGACCCTGTCACAACTGGTGATTCACCGTTTCAGCCTTCATGACCAGGACAATGCCGACCTGCTCGACGGTGACGGCGGTTTCTATAGCGTGGGGCCCGACGCACGTCTTTTCGATGGCAGTAACGAGGTACGCCTGTCCGCCAGCGCGGTGCTCAACGACTTCTGGGACATCAACTTCAGCGAGCGCTATGCCGCCCACATGGACAACTTCTGGGGCACTCACCAAGACGACTTCCGCACACTGGCCAAGGTCAACTTCCTCGCCCAGGCCCTGCAAGCCCGGCAGGCCAGGCACCTGACCGATGCGCAGTTCCAGACGGCGATCAAAGCCGTTGCCAGCGACCTGAGCTGGCCACCGACCGTCGCCAACCTGCAAACCGAGGCGCCCGCCACGCCGGGCCTGAGGTTGGCGGCGCTGGATATTGGCGGGCATATCGCCAGCGATACCCTGCGTATCATCGACAGCGACGGCCGGCAAATTGTCTATGTGCCTGGCGAAGCCCAAGCCTTCCACTGCTTCCAGACGCCTGCCGACCTGCACTTCTGGCTTCTGTGTCAAACCAACCATCCGGAAAATCGTGCACAGTTCATGACGCACTTTCCGCTGTCGGCCCAGATCCAACAGGATGATACCGACGCCGTGACCTGGAAGCAGATGCTGGTGACCCCGGTGCTGATTTACCGCACCGGCCAGGCCCTGACCGGTACGCTGCCGCCGGACTGGGTGGACAAGGGCCTGAATGCGATGATCGATCAGTTGTTCGTGACCTGGGGCCAGTGGAATCACCACCTGATTAATCAGGCGGACCAGTCCATTGAGGGCGATGCGTTTACCTGGTTGGCCCGCTCCAGCAAGGCACGCATGAAAAATGATGCTGACTTCTGCCTGCACAGCAACGGCGAACTGCGCAAAAAACTTTGGGTCGGCTACCTGAACGCCTTCAGTAAACTCTTCGGCCCCATGGCGGTGGTGGGCGGGCCGGTGGCACTGGTGGTGATCGGCGCCAGCGTGACCAGCCTGGGGCTCAATATCGACCAGGCCGTCAACGGCAGAACTCTGGAGGAACGCCGGGCCGGGGAGCAAGGTGCGGTGTTCAGTGCTATCGATAGCCTGTTCAATCTGGGCTTGTTGAAAGTCGACGGGGTACTGCCGGATATCGCCGAGGCCTCGGACAGCTTCGCAGAGGTATCCGTGGAAGCCCCGGAACCCCATGAGCCGGTCGCGACAAACGAAGTACCAGATCATTATGAGAGCAACCTGATACTGGAAGGCGAAACCCTCAACACCGCGCCTGGAAAGTTCTATCAGGTCTATACCCTGAAAACGTCGGACGGTATGCCTCAAACCGCAATGATGATGAACGATAAGCCCTATTACATCCGGTATGAAAACGACCTCAACGGCCCAAGCCACTGGGCCATCGTCGACCCGGCCAACCCCAATAGCTTCTCCGGTTCCATACCGGTACGCGTGAACGAACTGGGCAAGTGGGAACCGCTGCGCGGTAGCCGGGGGTTGAAGGGTGGAGGCGGTAACTCCAGCAAAGCAGCCAAGGTTCGGCCGGTTCCAGAGACACCGCCCGCGAGACTACCGGCTGCAACCGAACCCACAACATCGACCGCGACTCGCCGGGTCACCACCGAGTTCGACGCCCCGCCCTCGACACGTCCCGAGCTGAGAAAGTGGGCGCTTGGGCTCAACGAGATCCACATTCACAGCCGCTTCCTGCACATAGACCGCTACACCCACTACTTCGGCGGCATCCACGGCAAACTGGTGCAGTCGGCCAAAAATTTCTACCGTGAACTGTCCTGGCCGCGCTTGCCGCAACGTCCGGTCATTCCGGCGGTTGAACCTTCAACTTCATTCAGTGAGCTGATCGAAAGTTTGCCGGAGGATTTGCCAGGCGTCGTCATCGGCGAAACCCTGGACCGCGTCACCAGCACACGCCTGATCATCGAGAACATGCCGCTGCTTGCCCGCAAGGGCGTCAAGACCGTCTACATGCGACGCTTGCTCAACGACTTCACCCAAGACGACCTGAATTATTACTTCCAGCACGGGTTCATGTCGGAAGACCTGGAAGCCAGCTTGAGCAGAATGAGTACCGACCCCACCGGACAATTCAATGAACTTGAACTGGTCAAAACCGCCAGGAGCAATGGCATTCGCGTCCAGGCCATCGACTGTGCCGCCCACTTCAAATACCCCGATCCCCTCGTCAGTCGCACAGAGCAAATGGCGAGGAACTACCTGAGTCACACAATTTTTCGCGCCGACAGAGCCCTGAATAGGGGGGGTAAATGGCTGCTCATGACCCATTCCACCAGCACTAACACGTTCAGGGAAGTGGCAGGCCTCAGCGAACTGGAGGGAGGGATCGGACTACGTATTGAAGAGGTATACCCAGGGCAAGGTAACGATCTGCGCATGGACCCTGGCATCGAAGTCGATCACGACGTGATAGCGCCGGAAGGCGGTCCGGACGACAGCTTCGACACCCTGCACGCCGACCTGCGCGTACAGGTCGAGGCACCACCGGTACAGCGCACCGTCCTGCAGAACCAGCGACTGCTGTTCCGCAAGGGCATGTATTTGATCGATGAGTCCCAAGGTTCATACACCCTGTACCACCACAGTCGAAGCCAGGGTATCGTCATGACCCCAATTGCACGATTGGCCGATGGCAGTTTCGTCATTGAACGCCCCACCTGGCCGCTGGTGCACCAGGTGCATTTCCCCACATTGGACAGATTGTCCCGAGCGCTCAACCACACCGGGATGAGCCTGCAAAGCAGGCTGCCGCGCTAAGCCTTCGAGCACGTAGGCGAAGCAGCTTGTTACCGTTGAGATCCTCAGCGACCTGACAAACAGATACAGCCTTACGTAGAATGCGTTCGTGGCTATGGAACACCTTCCTTCTAACCTCCTATGACCTAGGGGTTTCGCTCTCCACACCGCGCCTGCTTCTTGCAGGCGTTTTTACATCAGCTGTAGAACGATGCAACAGCTCGTCCACGACGACGGCCTAAGGAGAAAATCAAGCATGAATCAGGGGCTGTTCCTGCGTCGCCGTAGCAAAGTTCACGTCCCGATGGGCACTGGCGGTGCCACGCGCGCTCAGGTCGCGTCGGCTGTTCGTGAAGTCACGGCGTTCCGATGCGTACTATCAGAGCCTCTGATTGAGCAAATCGGCCTGTTGTCAGCGCCAGAACTCAAGCACTGGCTGCGCGAAATTGTCGGAGTCCTTAGGCGGGAAACTGGCGCTCATGTACACCACAGGCCGTTTTATCCTGACTTTCCAGAGCAGGTTCTGACGGCCTCAGAGGCGCAGTTGTACCTTAACGCCGTCATGCACTACCTCACGCTTCGGCGTTTACCACCGGCTGAACTCGCTCGCCCTCCAATGCTGGAAGGCAACTTCATATCCCGCGTTATCGAACCGGGAAGCGTCTCCGAATTCGAGTCACTGCTCGGGCCGCTCGTTTCATCGCGCACCTCGCTCTCCGAAGAGGAAACTGCCGATGTCGCCTGGTTTATCCGAGAGTACAAAAGCGATGTGTTCCGTCTACTGCCTGAGGCCGTCCCGTTCCGGGAAATCCGTGCACAGGTTGGCGGCGCACTTATCCTGCATGTGGCCGGCGATGCACGAGTAGACGCCTTCCTGGAGCGAAACGTCGAAACGGCGACTGACGTGCTACGACTCGCGGTCGCGCTGAATGGAGGGGACGTGTCACTGACGACCGCTTCGACCCGTTTCACCGCGATGAAGCGCTCGATGCGCCGTCTGTTGTTGCGCCTGCTCGACCACATACCCAACGCGGCAGAAGACGTGATGCGACATGCCGAGCGTTGGAAACGCTTGGCTGAAGTACTGCATCCGGGCGACTACGCCGATAAGTACCCACGAGCACTGGCCGCGATCACGGCAGCACGGCGCAACGAGGCGCCCGCTTCATTTGGATCACGTGTCGAAACATTACTTGCCCAGCGCCACATCGCCACGCTTACGCCGATATTACAGAGCCGTCCTGGTGAGTTCGCACGACGGCTGGACGTGGCCCTGCGGCGTGCGACGGAACCAGAGCCGGTTCTCGACGCGTTTGAGGCGGTTGCTGCCCAGGTGTCCTCTCCTGTTCTGCTGCAGTTGCTGGCCCACCTACGTGCTCCGCGTCCCCTCCCCCTGCGGGCCTTCACACCAAAAGGTGCGTTTGCCAAAATCTATGGGATCAAGGATCGACGTGAACCTCTCGCTCCCGCCGTGCTGGCTCGTGCAGCCAGCATCTGCGAGGACGCTCTCGTAACGCGTTTTACTTCACTGCCGCCACTAGGCCGCTGCTTCATCGATCCAGCATTACGCGAATACAGGGTGCCACTGTCGCAACGTGCCTCATCGAAGTCGCTACGTACGCTGGTGCGTGGCAGTCGGCTACCTATGCCTGACACACGTTTCATCCGCCTGTTCCTGTGGTGGAAAAACGGGCGTGAACGCACGGACATCGACTTGTCCGCAGCATTTTTCGACGCCAACTTCGTGTTCAAACAAACAGTCGCGTACTACAACCTGAAGGGCTTCGGTGGCTACCACAGTGGCGACATCGTCGATGCGCCCAAGGGGGCTTCGGAGTTCATCGACCTTGACCTCGACGTCCTTGTCGAGAAGGGTGTCCGTTATGTCGTCACGTCTATCAACTCATTCACCCAACAGCCGTACTGCGATCTTCCAGAATGCTTCGCTGGCTGGATGGCCCGCGTCGACGTGGCGTCGGGTGAAGTGTTCGAGCCGCGCTCCGTGTTCGACCGTATCGATATCGCTTCCAACACAGCAATCTGCCTGCCATTCGTGATGGACCTGCAGGAGCGACGCATGATTTGGGCCGACCTGGGGCTCACTTCGTCTCCGTGGTGGAACAACGTCCAGAACAACCTCAGTGGGGTATCGTTGATGCTGCGAGCTTTGGTACACACCCCAAGGCCGGATCTGGAGACGCTGTTCGATTTACATGCTCGAGCACGGGGAGAACGAGTGGCTTCAACGCAGCAGGCACAGGCGGTGTTTGCGCCTGATCAAGGAATAACACCGTTCGATACGGATTTGATTCGATCTCAGTTCCTTTAATACCTATGCCAGCCCTGCCGTTCATTGAAAACGACAGCGCTTGCGTCGGAACTTTCTACCCCAAAAAAAATGCCAGCCAGTCATAACTGACTGCTGCCGATGCCTCCATTGCCAAGCTGTGTTGTGACATATGATGAGTAGACACTTTCCCTATCGTCGGAAATTGGCCGGTTTCAATAAAGCCTGGATGGTGATGATCAGCGCGCTTCTCATCGCCTGCCAATCGCCGCGCGAGGCACTGCAACAACTGGCTGAGGAGCACGGCCGACAATTGGACGTCCTGTCGGGACACGCCTTCCCCCTCGTCATACTTGCGCCGCGCACTGCAGAAAAGATGACTCGCCTGCGTGTTTACCTGGAAGGTGATGGCCACGCCTGGGCGACGGCCACTCAACCCAGCCTGGATCCGAGCCCGCACAATCTGCTAGTGCCACGGCTGGCGGTCGATGATCCGACACCGAATGCTTACCTGGCACGCCCCTGCCAGTTCGTCATGGCCGCAGCCTGTCAATCAGCACTCTGGACCCATCGACGATTTTCTCAGGAAGTGGTCACCCGCCTCAGCCAGGCGCTGGACCAAATAAAACAGCGATATGGCAATAGTGAGTTCGAACTAGTGGGGTATTCAGGTGGAGCCGCTCTAGCATTATTGTTAGCGGCGCAGCGCAATGATGTTACCCAGGTGCAAACCCTTGCTGGCAATCTCAGTCCACGTCTGTGGGCGAAGATGAAAGGACTGTCGCCACTCGACGGTTCACTGGACCCGCTGGACTATCGTAATCGACTCGCCTTGATACCCCAGCGCCATCTCATCGGAGAAGCAGACCTGATTATTCCAGCTACTTTAGCTGACAGGTACCAACAGGCGCTTGGCTCGCCCCTCTCCCAAAGCGTCCATGTACCAAGTGTGAGCCATGATAGTGGGTGGGAAGCGATATGGAGCCAATGGGCCAAAACTCCTTTAGCACATTAAAATGCTGGAATTCAGGGTGGGTAGACCGGTTGAAAACATCCGAATGCTATTCCCCCTATTGCCTGACCCGGGCGGGACCGCAACCACCCTCTAAAGTTCCAATTATTGCTGAATAACCCCAAAAAGACTCAAAAAACATCTGTAGCGTCGCACTTTTTAGCTTTTTTCTCGTCATTGGTTGTTTTTATGATGAATTGCCCTACAAGCATCGTGTAAATTTGAACGCGCTTGAATCAGCACTTCACTGACAAGCTGGCAGGGATGCCTAAACAGACGCTGACGCGTGGGTTGTTCCCTGTCAGTTTCTGCCCTGTAAGGATACTGCCTTGAAAATTTCCCACCTGCGCCGCTCGTTGTTGGCGCTGTCCGTCGCGGCTACCACTGCCACGGTCCATGCCGCACCCGCACCCGACCTCAACCACGACCTGAGCACCGGGGGTTACAGCAGCTCCGATGATGTTTTTAATAACGCCACCTTCACCGGGACGTCGCAAAACGCAGGTGTAGCGCTGAACAACGTGACGCTGGCGGGCAACCTGGTCAACCAGGGCAACATCAACCTGACGGCTGCCAACCCCACCGACTTCCCGTCCGGTATCGCCATGACCCTCAATTCCAACGTCGGTGGCGACTTGGTAAATAATGGCGACATTACGGTGAGCGGCAACGCCGTCGTCGGGCTGGACCTGTATCTGGCAAAGATCGCTGGTGAAGTGAACAACAACGGCAACATCACTGTGACTGGCGCAAATGCCGAAGGCATGCTGATCACCTCGACCCAGGCGCGCATCAATAACTCGGGCACTATCACCGCGCGTGGTATCGACTCTGTGGGTATCGACATCGAGAAGGCACGCTTTACGGGTCAGATGACAGGCGCTCCCTTCCAGAGTGATATCAACAACAGCGGGACTATCTCCGCTGACGGGGTTGGTATCCGCTTTCGCAGTCTCGACACCTCCGGCGGTTTCGACACCCTCTCCATCAGGCAGACAGGTGGCCTGATAGAAGGCGGCACCGCAGCCATTCTGGCGGACGACAATGCCTCCCCTTCGTATTTCTACTGGCAGGGTGGTCAGGTCAAGGGTGACCTGCTGGGCCTGAGTGGTGTGCTGGTGCAGGGGGACGCGATGTTCGATGGCTCGACCATCCGCGCCGGTTACGTCGATATCGACGGTGGCCGCCTGACGCTGCTTCGCCCGCAGACCACGATTGTGGGCGACCTCGATATGGACAGCGACACTGCGCGCCTGCGGCTGCTGCTGGATAACAACACGCTGCCCAACACGCCGATCCTGAAAGTCACCGGCAATACCTTCTTCTCTCCAGGCAGCCAGATCGAACTGCAGGCTCGCTCCGATGACTTCCGCACGTCGGCCCAGGGCACCCGCTACACCCTCATTAACTCTGGCACGTGGGAAGACCCGCAGAACCTGTCCGTGGTTTCCTCCTCGGCACTGCTTGAGGTGAGGAACTTCGGCATCGAAGGCCAGGACGTGAAAGCACTGGTTGCCACCCGCAGTGATGAGGTGATCACGCAAGACCTGCTGAGTGCCCGTGGTTCGCGCAACGCGGTGAACGCCATCACGCCGCTCAAGAACACGGTCCTGGGCCAGATGGACGAAAGCGACCCGGTATTCCAGCGCTTCGCCAACGCCGCCACCAGTGAAGAGCTGGCCAAACTTGCCGAAACCCTGACCCCGGACGTCAGCCGTGGGGCGATCAACGCCGCCACCAACAGCCAGAACCTGGTCGCAAGTGCCATCAACCGCCGCGCCAGCAAAGCGCGTAGCGGTCTGTCCTCCGGTGACGTCCTGGCAGAACAAGGCGTATGGCTGCAAGCGCTGTCCAGCGATGCCAACCAGGACAGCCGCCACGGTATCGACGGCTACGACGCCAACACCAACGGCATCGCCGTGGGTGCCGACGGCAAGCTCAACGCAGACACCACCGTGGGCCTGGCTTACAGCTACCTGACCAGCGACGTCAAATCCGACCTCGGCAACAAAACCGACGTCAAAGGCCATGCACTGACCCTGTACGGCAACTGGGCCCGTGACAACTTCTTTGTCGACACCTCGCTGATGTATGGCTGGAACGACAACGAGTCCAAACGCTACATCGCCGGCACCCGCGCCAAGGCCGACTATGACAGTGAGATCTTCGGCGTCAACGCACTGGCAGGCTACACCTTCCAGCTCGACAAGCAGTGGCTGCTCGAACCACAGGTCGGTGCGCGCTACGCCAACGTATCGATTGATTCGTACCGTGAAAAAGGTAGCTCAGCCGCTCTCAACGTCGGCAGCCAGCGTTACGAAATCGGCGAAATGGGCCTGGGTGCTCGCCTGGCGGCCGCTTTTGACGTAGGTGCAGGCAGCCTGGAACCGGAAGCCAAGCTGATGGCCTGGCACGATTTCATCGGCGACAAGGCTGACACCACCTCCACCTTCGTGCTCGGCGGTACCCCGTTCACCACCACCGGCGCGACACCGGCGCGCGACAGCTACGAGCTGGGACTGGGCGCGAACTACCGCGTGGGCGCGTGGAGCGTGGGAGGGATGTACAACTACCTGACCAGCAGTGGTTTCGACGCCGACACCTTCACTGCGAACGTGCGTTACGACTTCTGATCAACGTCTTCGTCTGAAACAACAAAGCCCGCTAATGCGGGCTTTGTTGTTTGAGGCTGATGGTAAAGCGATCTTATTTTTTACTTGTAAACAGGCAGTTGCAGATCAACCTTACTCCCACCCCATTATCAAAAATAAACAAAATATCATTAAAATCAATTAGTTATAAGAACATACAAACTCATATACCTTGAGATATACCTTCCCAATCATGACGGGTGCTTGCATGCCTCCCAGGCCAGGAAGCAGCGAAGATGCCGAAGATCCATTGTTCACCTACATATGAGTTCTTGCGCCCAGGAACGTGGGACGCCGCATCTGCCAGAGCATCCAGACGATCCCCAGGCCCACGGCAACCGCACCGACCCAGGCCGTGCTGGTCAGACCCATCGCTTCCAGGCTGGCCCCGCCTAGCAGCGAACCCAACGCGATGCCGCCGTTGAAGCCGGCGATGTTCAGCCCAGCCGCCACCGCTGGCGCCTGCGGCGCGTGGATGTGCGACAGCCCGATCACCCGCGCCTGCAAGGCCGGCACCGCCGCATAGGTCAGCGCACCCAGCAGGCCCGTCAGCAACACCATCAACGGCAACGATGGTGCCGATGCCCATATCGCCAACAGCACGACGGCCAGGCCGACGAGCACAGTCATCACCGCAAAGTCGGCACCCTTGCGGTCGGTCAGCCGCCCGCCCCACACATTGCCAATGGCGGCCATCACGCCGTAGCCCAGCATTAACAGGCTCGCCATGCTTTCACTCACGTTCGTCACTTGCAGCAGGATCGGCGAAATGTAGGTGTAGAGCGCGAAAGATCCCGCATACGCCAACACGGTGATACCGGCTCCGGCCAGCAGATGCTGATTGAACATGGCTTTCAGGCCATCCATCGCATTGGCCTGCGCCGAGGCATCGTTGCGATCTGTCGGCATCAGGGCCAGCAGGCCGACGAACCCAATGGCACCACTTGCGGCCACTGCCATGAAGATGACCTGCCAGCTCAACACGCTGCCCAGGTAGGTGCCGAGCGGTACGCCCAGCGCCAGTGCCAGCGTCAGGCCGCCGAACACCACGGCCACCGCCGCACCGGCGCGATGTCGGCCCGCCAATTGGGTTGCCACGCTGGATGCTACGGCGAGAAACACCCCATGTCCCAGGCCGGAGGCGAAGCGGGCCACCAGCATGGGTGTCAGTGCATCGGACAGACTGACTACAGCGTTGCCCAACGTGAACAGCCCCATCGCCACCAGCAGCAGCCGCTTGCGCGGCCAGCGGGTTGCCAGCGCGGTCAGGCCGGGTGCACCAATCACCGCACCCAGCGCGTAGGCCGTAACCGCCGCGCCAACCTGGCTGACGCTGGCATGCAGATCAGCGGAAATAGTGGACACCAGGCCGATGGTGACGAACTCGGTAAAGCCCAGGGCGAACGCGCAAAGCGCGAAGACGTAGATGACGAAAGGCATACGTGGATTCATGGTTCAGGCTCGCTTCTCGGCTGTCACCGCTAATAGGGGCAGCATCGCTTCCGCGACGCCCTTGGCCGAGGCCGGGTTCTGCCCCGTCACCAGGCGCTCGCTCGCCACTACCTGCGCCTGGAAATTCGCCGCAGGCACATGCCGGGCGCCACGCTCCTGCAGAGCATCGGCCAGCAGGAAGGGCACCGTGTCGTACAGGCCGACCGCACGCTCCTCCTCGTTGGTGAAGGCCGACACGTCCTTACCCGTTACCAGATAGCCGCCATCGGACAACTTGAGGTTTACCAGCCCGGCCGGCCCGTGGCACACCGCCGCGACCACGCCGCCACGCTCGTAGATGAACGCCGCAATGGCCGCCAGTTCGGCGTTGTCCGGGAAGTCCCACATCGTCGCGTGGCCGCCGGCGTAGAAGATCGCGGCGTAGGCATCGGGATCGACCTGCGTGGGTGCCATGGTGTTCTCGGTGGCGCTTCTTAGCGTCGCATCGTTCCAGAACGCGGCATTGATCGGATCGTCCAAATCGAGTCCATCGACGTGCGTCTTGCCGCCCTTGGGACTGACGAAATCGACCGCATGACCGGCGTCTGCCAGCACCCGATGCGGATGCGTGACCTCGGACAGATAGAAACCGCTGGGCGCGGCATCGGCGGCGCCGGCCGGCCCCTTGCGGTCGTGGCTGGTCAGGACGAAAAGAATACGTTGGGTCATCAGAAGCTCCTGCAGCGAATCGAGCACACCACCGGACACCTCCAACGGAGGCATGCGTGTCGCAGCGTGGGAAGTTGGGATCCTCATTCTGGTGAATCCGGTATATCGTTTAAATGACCAAAATAGACAAACACTTTCCCCGGAATGACCCAAATGGCCCTGCGCAATCTTGATGACCTAGCGGTGTTCGTGCATGTTGTGGAGCGCCACAGCTTTTCCGCCGCCGCACGCGACCTGCACCTCGCGCCTAAGACGGTCAGCAAGCAGATCGCCCGGCTGGAACAAGCGTTGGGCACCACGCTGTTCGAGCGCAACACCCGTAACTTGCGCATCACCAGCGAAGGCCGCGCCATCGCCGAGCGCGCACGGGTTGCCCTGGCGGTGCTGGAAGAAGTGCAGGAACTGGCGACCGGCGGCAGCCAGGAACTGAGCGGCACTATCCGCCTGACCGCGCCCACGCCGTTCGGGCGCAAGTTCGTGGCCCCGGCTATCCACGATTTCTGCCGCCTGCATCCCAGGGTCGGTTTCGACCTGCGCCTGTCCGATCAGGTGCAGGATCTGTATAGCGGCGACCTCGACCTGGCGATCCGCATGGGCGAGTTGGCCGATTCGCGCTTGGTGGCGCGGCGCGTGGCCGACAACCGGCGCATCCTGGCTGCGTCTCCCGCCTACCTGAAGGCGCATGGCAGTCCCGCGCAGCCGGAAGAACTGGAACGGCACAACTGCCTGGTGTTCGCCTATCCGGGCCTGCTGCAAAGCACCTGGCCGCTGCGCAAGGGCCGCAGGGAGACGCCTGTCGCGGTCAGCGGTACGCTGTGCAGCGACAACGGCGACGTGCTACATGCGTGGTGCGTGGCCGGGCTGGGCATCTCGCTGCGCGAGACCTGGGACATTCACGAGGAACTGCGCGACGGGAGGCTGGTGCGCGTGTTGCCTGAATGGGAAGCCACACCCTCGAAGATCAGCATCGTGCGGGCGCGGCGCGAACCCGTGCCGCGCCGGATGACGGCGTTCAGCGATTTTCTGTTCGACCGCTGGCAGGAGGCGCCGTGGGATCAATGACCTCATTCGACGCTGCCGACGCATCGTAGGCATCTCGAACAGCCGCTAAGTTTCGTAGGAAATTTTGTAGGTCTTGCCTAACCGCTCGACATGTGCAAAACCGAGTTCGCCAAGGTGCATACCCGCGATAAGAATCTTATCCGAGCTAACAACATTCAATAGTTTGGATCGTGTTTCGGCGGAAAGAAGCGGATCTTGGTCGAATGCAATCGATACGTCGGGACGAGCAATCTGAATTTGGGGGAAATGAACGATATCCCCCCAAACCAGCAGACTACGACCATTGGAATCGAGACGATAACCGGAATGTCCTGCGGTATGCCCCGGAAGGGGCATCGCACTAATGCCAGGGAGAACTTCGCTATCAGTAAACAGGCGCGTCTTCTCCCGATACTGATCGAACACCTTCCGAGCAAACAGGAAGTTGCCACGAGCACGTTCACTCGCTCGACTGAGATTGCCATCGTCCTCCCAGAAAGAAACCTCACGCTGGTGGACGACTAGCTCTGCATCGGGAAAGGCTGCTTCCCCTGAAGAGTCAAGCAACCCCCCAACATGGTCGGGATGTGCATGGGTCAGAAGAATGGTGTCAATGTCAGCGGGTTGCACGCCAGCACGCGCGAGATTCGCCTTTAGCTTGCCGCCCCACTGCTTGAAACCACCAGCCCCCGCATCAATGAGGATCGTGCGGCCCATTCCACGCACCAGGTAACAGTTGATGTGGATTGAGAATGGATCGCTCACACCTGCGTCCTGCTGCAACTTGGACGCCTCCATAGGATCGATATTGGAGAGAAGATCTAGACTTGCGCAAAGGTATCCGTCACTGATGGCCGTGATCGAAAACTCGCCGATCTGCTGGCCTGGAAATTTCATGTCGTTCATTGCGGCACTCCTTGCGGGTCATCAGTTCCGCGCGTAGATGGTATCGGCTGGATAGCCAAAGCAACGGATGCGCGCCGTTAGCCCCGCATGGCGTTTTATTGCCTCATCCAGTCGCGCCATGAAATCGTCCATGACCGATGGCGTTCTGAACGGTTCGAGGCGGTACTTGATTTCCGCGTAAGCAGGATGCCCACGCCCCTGGCGGGCAGCGACGTAGATGACATGCACGTTGTCCAGCGCCGCCTGAAGGACGTCCGTGCAAAGTCGAGTGCATCGTTCGGTGAGTTCCGCCAGATTTGCGTCGGGTGGCATCTCGTCCGCCTGGATGAAGATCGTCAGGTTAGGCATGTCGGTTCTGCACCTGCGTCTGGGGCTCTGCGCCTCTGCCACTCGTCAATTGCACGGTCATCGGGGCATAGAGATGCACGTTCTTCGGAAGGGTATCTACACCAAGACTAATGGCGCTATCCAGCTTCGCCAGCCACCTGTTTTCAGGACACTTCTCCAATGCGACGGCCCACATCTGCTCAGGCGTGAGCCCCATCTCGATGAGCGGCTCGGGACCGACTGCGCTCACGATCAGATGCTCGCCTTCACCGATGGCAGGCGCACGCTCAAGGCCGCCGTAAAGATTGCGGTGCCAATCGGTGATGTGCTGCTGCCAGCGTGCGAAGTTGCCCCCGCCCTTTTGGCGATACTCGTCACCCTCAAGCACAGCCAGACCGTCGATCGAGTGCATGGCCAGGTAGACAGGGCAGCCATCGCTAAACGCCTTGAAGCGCTGCGAAGTATGGAACCCGCTCACGGAAATAAGCGCGGGTAGCTTTTCCAGGCTATAGAAATCATTCCACTCTGCTTCGCTGGCTGGGTCGGCAAAGCTGCACTCGACGGTATAGATCATGGAATCACGCTACCGAATCGCTTGTGCGTTCGGTCCTCACTGTTGATGTTTCATCATGGTATGACCTGGAAATCGACGTATAAAACGATTTTTCGGTATGCTTCAGTGACAAAAAATCAAGCTAAACCGATCACCAGTTTTAAGCTAGGAACGCTCATGCGAAGGAAGATCCCCAGCAGCACGGCACTGATGGCATTCGAAGTGGCTGCGCGCCACGGCAGCTTCGCGCGCGCGGCAGAGGAACTGTCTTTGACTGAAGGAGCCATCAGTCGCCAGATTGGCAGGCTGGAAGCCTTCCTCGGGGTCACGCTGTTCGAGCGGGTCGGCAATCGCGTCCGACTCCTTCCTAACGGAGAGCGTTACGCGGTCCAAGTTCGCGAATCGCTTGACCGCTTGGATCGGGACAGTCAGTACTTAATGGGGCAGCCGAACGATGGCGCAAGCCTGGACATTGCCACTATCCCGACGTTCGCGATGCGATGGCTCATTCCTCGCTTGGGACGATTCCAGCAGAAGCATCCGAACATTACTGTGCATTTGGCCGAGCGCATGGAACCCTTCGTCCTGGCCGGGAGCGGATTCGATGCTGCCATCCATTTCGAGCACCCAGCGTGGACGGGAATGCGGACTCACGAACTTTTGCATGAAGTGCTGGTTCCGGTTTGCCATCCTGAACTTCTGACAGGACGCAATCGAACAACCGCACTGGATGAATTACCGCGCCTTCACCGACGACAGAACCCTGAAGCTTGGCAACACTACGCCCAGGAGACGGGAAGCCCGCTGACCAATCCTGCAATTGGCGCACGCTTTGATCTCCATGGAATGTTGATAGAAGCCGCATTGGCCGGCCTGGGCGTTGCGCTAGTACCGCGCCTGTACGTTGAAACCGAACTTGCGTCAGGAAGCCTGATCGCCCCGTGGCCGGAGGGAAAAACCATCTCCAAAACCTTCTGCCTCATCCTCCCTGAGCCCATCGGATTGGGCAGAGAGCCAATACAAGCTTTCGCTCAATGGCTGCTCGACGAAGCGAAGAAGGGAGCAGCCGTTAAATCGTAGGAAAGATCTTGTAGTGGTCAACTAATCCCGGACACGACGTTAAGTTTTTCCTCGGCCCGCGCTGGAGCCAACCCATCGTTGAATTGATGAGGCCTAATCCAGTTGTAGCGATGCATCAAAAAATGGCTGATATCGCGCTGTGCTTCCAGCGCAGTTCGATAGCCCACGGTCGGTATCCATTCTGTTTTCAAGCTGCGAAATACGCGCTCCATCGGTGCGTTATCCCAGCAGTTTCCTCGTCGACTCATGCTCTGGCGCATGCGGTATCGCCACAACCGCTGGCGAAAGAGTCGGCTTGCATATTGCGATCCTTGGTCCGAGTGGAATAGCAGATCCGAAGGCCTGCCACGCTGCTCGTAGGCCATATCCAACGCTTTGATCACCAGCTCAGCGTCTGGCTTTTCCGACAGCGCCCAACCCACGATCCGACGCGTACAAAGATCCAAGACGACAGCCAGGTAATGCCACTTTCCTTGCGCCCAAATGTAGGTGATATCGCCGCACCAGACTTGATTGGGCGCTGGCACGTCGAACTCGCGGTTCAATGTGTTCGGGATATCCAGTCTTTCTACTGTTGCTCGTTTGTAGGCATGGGAGCCGGGTTGTTTGCTGACTAAATCAAGCTCGCGCATCAAGCTACGCACTTTGAATCGACCGAGTTGCTCACCGTCTTCACGCATCAGCGACAGAATGCTACGACTGCCCGCAGAGCTGCGACTTTGCGAGAACAGCTCACTGACGCGACTACGTAATCGAAGCCGTTCAACATCGGGCGTGCGGCGCCGCAGGCGCTGGGCGTAGTAACACGAGCGAGTGACGTCAAACACCTTGCACAGCCAATCAACCGGCTCATGGGCGCTCAACTGGTCAATCAGCGCGAACGCTCATGATCTTCCGACATCAAGAGCGCGGTAGCCTTTTTTAGTATTGATTTCTCTCGCTCAAGCCGAGCAATCCGGGCTTCCAGCTCCTGAATTTTTTGCTGCTCCGACGTCAGTGCCTTGCTCTGCGGAGTGATGCCTTTATGTTCTTTCTGAATCTGGTCAACCCAGCGGCGCAATGCCGACTCACCAATGCCGAGTGAACGGCTGGCTTCGATGTAGCTGTAGTTTTGTTTGAGCACAAGGTCGGCAGCCTCGCGCTTGAATTCAGGAGTAAAGGAGCGGCGTTGTTTGGTCATCTGACACCTCGATCTGGCGAGCATTCTCGCCTAAATGGGTGTCCGGTTTCATTAGACCACTACATCTTTTCTCTATTGTTATCAGATAGAGGGGCTACGTTGCCGCCTGATCTCCCAACGAGAGTGTCTTAATCCAGCCTCGATTCTTACCGCCAACGCTACCGTCAATCTGTTTTGCTAGCCGGCGATAGCTACCGATAGATGCCGTGACGCTTTTTCCTAACGGATCAATACGTTACGACGATCTTTCGATAGCTGGCGATAGTCCTCGAAGGACCTGATTTCACTCCCACTCAATCGTCGCCGGCGGCTTGCTCGACACGTCATAAGTAACGCGCGAAATACCTTCGATCTCATTGATGATACGGCCGCTGACAGTCTCCAGCAGTTCGTACGGCAGGTGTGCCCAGCGGGCGGTCATGAAGTCGATGGTTTCTACGGCACGCAAGGCCACAACCCAGGCGTAACGACGGCCATCGCCGACCACGCCAACCGATTTCACCGGCTGGAACACCACGAACGCCTGGCTGACCTTGTGGTACCAGTCGGCCTTGCGCAGTTCTTCGATGAAGATGTGGTCGGCACGACGCAGCAGGTCGGCGTATTCCTTCTTCACTTCACCGAGGATGCGCACGCCCAGGCCCGGGCCTGGGAATGGGTGGCGGTAGACCATGTCGTATGGCAGGCCGAGCTCCAGGCCCAGACGGCGGACTTCGTCCTTGAACAGTTCGCGCAGCGGCTCTACCAGCTTGAGGTTCATTTCCTCAGGCAGGCCACCCACGTTGTGGTGGGACTTGATCACGTGGGCTTTGCCGCTCTTGGCGCCGGCCGACTCGATCACGTCGGGGTAGATGGTGCCCTGGGCGAGGTACTTGATGTTGTCCAGTTTGTTGGACTGGGCATCGAATACGTCGATGAAGGTGCGACCGATGATCTTGCGCTTCTTCTCCGGGTCGGACTCGCCGGCCAGGTTGTTGAGGAACTGATCTTCGGCGTTGGCGCGGATCACCTTGACGCCCATGTTCTCGGCGAACATGGCCATCACTTGCTCGCCTTCGTGCAGGCGCAGCAGGCCGTTGTCGACGAACACACAGGTCAGTTGGTCGCCGATGGCCTTGTGCAACAGCGCGGCGACCACGGAGGAGTCAACGCCGCCGGACAGGCCGAGCAGGACGTTGTCGGTGCCGACCTGGGCGCGCACGTTGGCGATTGCGTCTTCAGCGATTTTCGACGGGGTCCACAGGGCTTCACACTCGCAGATGTCGAGGATGAAGCGCGACAGGATGCGCCCGCCTTGTTTGGTGTGGGTCACTTCCGGGTGGAACTGCACGCCGTAGTAGCCGCGCTCATCGTTGAACATGCCGGCAATCGGGCAGCTCGGGGTGCTGGCCAGGATGTGGAAGTCTTCCGGCATCCTGGTGACTTTGTCACCGTGGCTCATCCATACGTCGAGGCCGAACAGGCCGTCTGCGTCGACGTGGTCTTCGATGCCGTCCAGCAGGCGACTCTTGCCGACCACGTCGACACGCGCATAACCGAATTCACGCAGCTCGGAACCTTCAACCTTGCCGCCCAGTTGCTCGGCCATGGTCTGCATGCCGTAGCAGATACCGAAGACGGGCACGCCCAGGTCGAACACGGCTTGCGGGCAACGCGGGCTGTTGGCTTCGTGCACGGACTCGGGGCCACCGGCGAGGATGACGCCTTTCGGGGCAAATTCGCGGATCGCTTCGTCATCCATGTCGAACGGGTGCAGTTCGCAGTACACGCCGATTTCACGCACGCGGCGGGCGATCAGCTGGGTGTACTGGGAACCGAAGTCGAGGATCAGGATGCGGTGGGCGTGAATGTCGAGGGCCATGAAAGAAACTCTGAAAAGCAGTTGCAAGCTTCAAGCTGCAAGCTGCAAGTAATCGGAAGCCGCACGGTAGCTGCACTAATGCAGCCCCGCTTGCAGCTTATAACTTGTGGCTTATAGCTGTCGGCATCAGCCGACCCGATAGTTTGGCGCTTCCTTGGTGATCTGCACGTCGTGGACATGGGATTCAGCCATGCCGGCGCCGGTGATCCGTACGAACTCTGGCTTGGTGCGCATTTCTTCGATGTCGGCACTGCCGGTGTAGCCCATCGAGGAACGCAGGCCGCCCATCAGTTGATGGATGATGGCGCTCAGGGTGCCCTTGTACGGCACACGGCCTTCGATGCCTTCCGGTACGAGCTTCTCGGCGCCTGCCGAGGAGTCCTGGAAGTAACGGTCGGAAGAGCCTTGCGCCTGGGACATGGCGCCCAGCGAACCCATGCCGCGGTAAGCCTTGTAGGAACGGCCCTGGAACAGTTCGATCTCGCCCGGTGCTTCTTCGGTACCGGCGAACATCGAGCCCATCATCACGCAAGAGGCACCGGCAACGATGGCCTTGGACAGGTCACCGGAGAAACGGATGCCGCCGTCGGCGATCAACGGGACGCCGGTGCCTTCAAGGGCCGCGGCGACGTTGGCGATGGCGCTGATTTGCGGCACGCCTACACCGGCAACGATACGCGTGGTGCAGATCGAGCCAGGGCCGATACCGACCTTGACTGCATCCGCGCCCGCTTCGGCCAGGGCCTTGGCGGCAGCGCCGGTGGCAATGTTGCCGCCGATCACCTGCACTTCAGGGAAGTTCTGCTTGACCCAGCGAACGCGGTCGATCACGCCTTTGGAGTGACCGTGGGCAGTGTCGACCACTACCACGTCGACACCGGCAGCAACCAGGGCCGCGACACGGTCACCGGTGTCTTTACCGGTACCGACCGCAGCGCCTACGCGCAGACGGCCTTGGTCGTCCTTGCTGGCCAGCGGGTACGCCTTGGCTTTTTCGATGTCGTTGACGGTCATCATGCCTTTGAGGGCGAACTTGTCATCGACGATCAGCACGCGCTCGATGCGGTGCTTGTGCAGCAGTTCGCGTACGTCGTTCTTGTCGGCGCCTTCCTTGACCGTGACCAGGCGCTCTTTAGGCGTCATCACGTCGCGGACGGTCACTTCAAGACGGTTTTCGAAACGTACGTCACGGGAAGTGACGATGCCGACCAGGTCACCATCGTGCAGCACGGGAACACCGGAGATGTTGTGCAGGCGGGTCAGGTCGAACAGGTCACGCACGGTAGCGTCGGCTTCGATGGTGATCGGATCTTTCACCACACCAGCTTCGTAACGCTTGACCTTGCGCACTTCGGCAGCTTGCTGCTCGATGGTCATGTTCTTGTGGATGATGCCGATACCGCCTTCCTGAGCCATGGCGATGGCCAGACGGGCTTCGGTGACGGTGTCCATGGCAGCGGAAACCAGGGGAATATTCAGCTCGATGCCACGGGTTAGGCGGGTCTTGAGACTGACTTCGTTAGGAAGCACCTCGGAATAACCGGGCACTAGGAGAATGTCGTCGAATGTCAGAGCTTCTTGGCTGATACGCAGCATCGCGGGGGCTCCCGAGCGGGAAAATGGAAGCGCGCCATTATACTCAGACACCCCCCAGGTCTCAATGTAAAACTCTGACATATTTGGGAATAGTGATAGAAGGACTACAACTCGACTTTGACCCAACTGATCTTCTGGTCCAGCCAATCGGCGAATTCGTCGATAAAGCTCTGCTTGAACCCGGCCTCCGCCCAGTTGTTGAAGATGAATCCCAGGTTGGAAAACCCGCACGCCTGCAGGAACAGAAACCCATTGATGTCATCTTCATGCCCACACAGCGGGCAGGTGAAGTTATCGGTGTGGCCGGGCATCCAGTCTTCCAGGCTTTCGAACAACGCCTCGCCGACTTCCTTGAGGCATTCCGGGCAGCCGGCTTCTTCGAGAAAGCCCTTGGCCGGGGTGTAGATGCAGCGTTTGTAGATGATCTCCAGGCCATTGACCGGCTCGTTGAACGGCAGCGCTTCAGGGTGCAGCACCACGGCGCGGGCACCGTCGGCCAGGGCATAGGCCATGCGGTTGCCGGTACGGCCACAGGTGGTCAGTTCTTCCTTGATGATGTTCTTGCGCACCAGCCAGCGCACGATCGCCCGGGCGCGGGGTTCGTGGACGGGCAAGGTGGAGATTTTCGGGACAAGGATGCTTTGGGAGTTCATGAGAGTCCTGCGGTGTGGCTGCTGGCGTCATCGCAGGCAAGCCCGCGATGACGCCCGGGAGGACGGCAGCTTAATCCCTGAAGCAATCAGGTCAAGTGCTCAAGTACCGCCCAATCAATGCAATGCCACTGGCCAGTACCAGCCACGTCACCAAGCGCACAAACGCCTCACGGGACATGCGCATCGTCAGCCTGCGCCCACACCACAGCCCCAGGACCATCGCGGGCAACAGGCAGAGTGCCAACATCAGCAGCGGCAAATCAGCATACACCCCGGCGATCAAAAACAGGCTCAGGCGCACCACCGTGCTGCAACTGATCAACGCGCTTTGGGTCGCGCGTGCCGCGTCCTTGGGCAAACGGCTGTTCAGATAGATTGCATATAAAAAGCCACCACTGCCGAACAACGCTCCAAACAGCCCGCCCACGGTGCCCATCGGGATCGACCACCCCGCCGCCAGTTGCGTGGGCCGGGCTTTCACCGCCAGGCTGTAAATCGCATAGGCGCTGATAAACAGCCCCATCAACAGCAGCAACAGATCCGAATGCAAATTGAGCAAAAACACCACGCCCAAGGTGCAGCCAATCGCCATGCACGGCAGCAATCGCAGCAGCTCCGGCTTATTTACGTCCCGTCGCGTTTGCAGCAGGCCGCCAAATGCCGCGACAAAATCCAGCAGTACCAACAGCGGGATGATCTTCGACAGCGGCATAAACATAAGCAGGATCGGCCCCGCCACCAACGCCGTGCCGAAGCCTGCGATGCCAAACACGATATAGGCCACGACGATGCCCAGGCCGATCACCAGCCAATCGACACCGCCAAACGACCACTGACTCAACAGCTCTACCGGGCTCATGGGTTATTCCTTGTAAGAGATAGCCATCACTTTAGCCAGCGGCGAGGGTTGCGACTAATATCTTCAAAGCCCTCCACCCATCTCGAAAAGGCATGACGCGTGATTTCCACTCGCCAACTGCGTTACTTCGTCGAAATCGCCGACAGCGGCAGCTTCAGTGCTGCCGCCGGACGTTTGTTTGTCGCGCAATCGGCCTTGAGCCGGCAGATCAAGGAGCTGGAAACCCAACTGCAAACCGCGCTGTTCGAACGCACCGCGCGCCAGCCCCGGCTGACCGCCGCCGGTGAAGCGTTTTATCCACGGGCGCGCAACCTGCTGGGTGAGCTGCACAAGGCCAGTGAAATGGCGACCCAGGTCGGCAATGGCCAACTCGGTACCCTGCGCCTGAGCCATTCGAGCACTGTGCCGATGAGCGGCCCGTTACTGCGAGGCATCAGCACTTGGCTGGAACGCTGTCCTGGCGTGTCGATGGATATCGCCCAACTGTCCTCCGAGGCGCAATTGGAGGAAATCGCTGACGGTCGCCTGGATGTCGGCCTGCTACGTTTGCCCGTGTTGCGCCAGCGCGAAGGCGTACGTGTGGAACCTATCTATAAGGAGCAATTGCTGCTGGCAGTGCCGCCGAATCACGCGCTGGCGCGTAGCAACGCGCCAGTCGACCTGGCACAGCTCAAGGACGAAGCGTTTATCTCGATACCTCATCCCCAGCGCGGCGGGCTGAGTTATCTGTCGGCCGAACTGTGCATGCGTGCCGGATTCTTCCCTAAGGCCGCACGGGTGATGTCACGCAAGACCACCCAGTTACAGTTGATCCAGGCCGGCTTCGGTATTGCCTTGTTACCAAAGTCCATGCAGGACATCGCCCCGGCCAACGTGCACTTCTTGCCCCTGGCCGACCCGGACTGCCTGAGCACCGTGGCCCTGGCCAGCCAGCAGTCACCGAGCGCATTGGTGGAGCAATTCTGTCAAACCCTGCACGAATGCCTATAAACTGCCGCCCATGATTAAAGATCCTTTTGCCCGCTTGGGCCTCGACCGCGAAGTCCTGACTGTCAGCCAGCTCAACGGCCGCGCGCGGGTGTTGCTGGAAGACGTGTTCACCAATATCTGGGTCGAAGGCGAGATCTCCAACCTCGCCCGCCCGGCCTCCGGCCATGTGTACTTCACGCTCAAGGACAGTGGCGCCCAGGTGCGTTGCGCACTGTTTCGCAATAACGCCGCGCGGGTTCGCCAGGCGCTGAAGGATGGCCTGGCGGTCAAGGTTCGCGGCAAGGTCTCGCTGTTCGAGGGCCGTGGCGACTACCAGTTGATCCTCGATACCGTCGAGCCCGCCGGGGATGGCGCGCTGCGCCTGGCCTTCGACGCCCTGAAGGAAAAACTCAGCGCCGAAGGCCTGTTCAGCGCCGAACGCAAGGTGCCGCTGCCTGCCCACCCGCGCCGCATCGGCATTATCAGTTCGCCCACGGGTGCGGTGATCCGCGACATCATCAGCGTGTTCCGCCGCCGCGCGCCACAAGTGCAATTGACGTTGATCCCCACCGCTGTACAAGGCCGCGAAGCAATCCCGCAGATTGTGCGCGCGCTGAAACTGGCGGACGCCCGTGGCTTTGACGCGTTGATCCTCGCCCGTGGGGGCGGCTCGCTGGAAGACCTCTGGTGCTTCAACGAAGAGGCCGTGGCCCGCGCAGTGGACGCGTGCGTGACGCCAATCGTCAGCGCCGTCGGCCATGAGACCGATGTGTCCATCAGCGATTTCGTCGCCGACGTGCGCGCGCCCACACCATCCGCGGCCGCTGAGTTGCTGGCTCCCGACGCCAGCAACCTGGTGCGTCAGGTCGAGAGCCTGCACCGCCGCCTGGTGATGCTGATGCGCAATCGCCTGACCCACGACCGCCTGCGCCTGGAAGGCATGGCCCGGCGCCTGCGACACCCTGGCGAACGTCTGCGCCAGCAGGCCCAGCGCCTGGATGACCTGGATATGCGCCTGCGCCGCGCCTTCGAGCGCAGCCTCAATACGCGACGCGAACGCCTGATCCGCCTGGAAACTCGCCTCGCCGGCCAGCATCCAGGCCGCCAACTGGCCCTGTTGCGCCAGCGCCTGGACAGCCTTGCCGAACGCCTGCCGCGTGCCATGCGCGAAGGCCTCAAGGCGCGTCGCCTGCAACTGCAAAGCCAGGTGCAGACGCTGCACGTGGTCAGCCCGCTGGCGACGCTGGGTCGTGGCTACAGCATCCTGCTTGACGAGCGCGGCCAGGCCATCCGCAACGCCGCACAGACCCACACCGGCCAGCGGCTCACCGCTCGCCTCGGTGAAGGTCAATTGCAAGTGCGGGTGGAAGACAACCACCTGACACCCGTCACCCTTTCGTTATTGGATTGATTGATGCCACGTCTCCTTAGTGTGTTGTTGCTGCTATGCCTCACCGTTAACGCCCATGCCGACAGCTATATCAGCCGGACCTTGAACAAGCCGGTGCCGGGCGGCGTTGCGGTGGTTGAGCTGGGCCCTGCGGCTGCCGCGCCGAAAGCCACGTACCAAGGCAAACCGGTGTTGGTGGTGAAGGAGCAGGACAACTGGCTGGCGATTGTCGGTATTGCGCTGACGGTCAAGCCGGGCAATGAGCGCATCAGCAGCGGTGGGCGCAACCTGCCATTTATCGTTGGTTACAAGAAGTACCCCGAGCAACGCATCACCTTGAAGAACAAAAGCCAGGTCAACCCCGACCCGGCGCAACTCAAGCGCATCGAAGGCGAGTTGGCCGTACAGCTCAAGGCCTATCGCAGTTTCAGCCCGAACCTGCCGAGCAATCTGGTGCTGGACAAACCGGTGAACGGCCCGCTGTCGAGCAAGTTTGGCGTTCGTCGCTTCTTCAACGGTGAAGAGCGTAATCCCCATTCGGGCCTGGATTTCGCCGTGCCAGCCGGTACACCGATCAAGACGCCAGCGAACGGCAAGGTGATTCTGGTCGGCAACTATTTCTTCAACGGCAACACCGTGTTCGTTGACCACGGCCAGGGCTTTATCAGCATGTTCTGCCATATGTCGAAGATCGACGTGAAGGTCGGCCAGCAACTGGTACGCGGGGCGGTAGTGGGCAAAGTCGGTTCGACCGGCCGCGCGACCGGCCCCCATATGCATTGGAATGTCAGCCTCAACGATGCACGGGTAGACCCGGCGATCTTTATCGGCGCGTTCCAACCCTGAAATGCCCAATTGCGCGCCCGATAATGAGCGCGCAATCGGAACAAGCCACAGAGCAATTCTCAGCCATAAAATCTCGTCCCCTACGTGAATATAAGAAGTTATCTCAATTTTTAGCGACTGCTTGCCATCTTTCACCTCTGGGGTTAGGGTTGAGCCTATGAAAACCTCTCATACCCTCATTCAGCTCCGCCAGCACCGCAGCCTGTGCCTCGTCAGCGCACGACTGCCAGGCTGAATCGATCTGCCTCGTCTTCAAGCTTTATCCCCAATAACAGTTCTACGGCAGGCCGCCTTTTCTCGGCCCCTACAACAAAGGATTTCCCGATGAGCATGCTCAAAGACCCGTCTTCGAAGTACCGCGCGTTTCCGACCATCGATATTCCGGATCGCACCTGGCCGTCCAAGACCATCACCACCGCGCCGATCTGGTGCAGCTCTGACCTGCGTGATGGCAACCAGTCGCTGATCGAGCCGATGGACGCGGTGAAAAAGCTGCGTTTCTGGAAGACCCTGGTCGCCGTCGGCGTGAAGGAAATCGAAGCCTCGTTCCCCGCCGCGTCGCAAACCGACTTCGACTTCGTGCGTACCCTGATCGAAGACAACCACATCCCCGAGGACACCACCATCCAGGTGCTGACCCAGGGCCGTGAAGACTTGATCGCACGCACCTTCGAATCCCTGCGCGGCGCCAAAAAAGCCATCGTGCATCTGTACAACGCTACGTCGCCGTCGTTCCGCCGCATCGTGTTCAACCAGGACAAGGACGGCATCAAGGCCATCGCAGTCAACGCGGCCAAGCTGTTCGTCAAATACGCCGCCCAGCAGCCGGAAACACAGTGGACCTTCGAATACTCGCCGGAGACCTTCAGCGCTACCGAGCTGGAGTTCGCCAAGGAAGTCTGTGACGCGGTGATCGAGGTCTGGAACCCGACGCCTGAGCACAAGATGATCCTCAACCTGCCAGCCACCGTCGAGTGCGCCACGCCGAACATCTATGCCGACCAGATCGAGTGGTTCGGTCGCCATATCAACCGTCGCGACAGCGTGATCATCAGCCTGCACACCCACAACGACCGCGGCACCGGCGTAGCCGCCACCGAGCTGGGCCTGATGGCCGGCGCGGACCGTGTCGAAGGCTGCCTGTTCGGTAACGGCGAGCGTACCGGTAACGTCGACCTGGTCACCGTGGCGTTGAACATGTACACCCAGGGCCTCGACCCGCAACTGGACTTCTCCGACATCGACGGTGTGCGCAAAGTCGTCGAGGAGTGCAACCAGATCCAGGTACACCCACGTCATCCGTACGTCGGCGACCTGGTGCACACCGCATTCTCGGGTTCTCACCAGGACGCGATCCGCAAGGGCTTTACCCAGCAGAAAGCCGACGCGCTGTGGGAGGTGCCGTACTTGCCGATCGACCCGGCTGACATCGGTCGCAGCTACGAGGCGGTGATCCGCGTGAACAGCCAGTCGGGCAAAGGCGGTATCGCCTACCTGCTGGAGCAGGAATACGACATCAGCTTGCCACGCCGCATGCAGATCGAATTCAGCCAGGTAGTCCAGGCCGAAACCGACCGCGTGGGCCTGGAGATGACCGCGCCGCAGATCTACGCCTTGCTGCAGCGTGAATACCTGCAAGCCAATACCCCGTACGCGCTGGTCAGCCATCGCCTGCAGGAAGAAAACGGCAACAGCTCGGTGGAAGTGGAAGTCTCGGGCAAAGGCCAGGGCGAAACCAACCTGCGCTGGCACGGCAAGGGCTACGGCACCCTGGAAGCCCTGGTTGCCGCCCTGCCGATTGGCGTGGAGATCATGGACTACAACGAACACGCGATTGGCGCAGGCACCAATGCCAAGGCTGCCGCTTACATTGAATTACGCGTGAACGGTGAGCGTCCGGTGCATGGCGTGGGCATTGATGAAAACATCACCACCGCCAGCTTCAAGGCAGTGTTCAGCGCGCTGAACCGCTCGCTGAGCCAGTTGGAAGCGAAGGCGGCGTAATCATCACCGCAATACAGAAGGCCCCTGGGTGAGAACCCAGGGGCCTTTTTATTGAGTTTCAGATTTGGGTTGCCTGTCAGGGACTCATCGGGGGCAAGCCCCCTCCCACATTTTGAATGTATTCACAAATCAAAGTGTGAGAGGGGCTTGCCCCCGATAGCGGTCTGTCAGACAAACTGAAAGCTATCGGCATCCAGGTTCGCCGGAAACTTGGTGCGATACGCCGCCAGTTCAACCGCGTCCAGGCAGACCTGGAATACCCCATCTGCCTCTCCAGCGCTCAGCAGGCTTTCGCCCTGGAAGTCCAACACTTGGCTATCACCGGTATAGGCAAAGCCCTTGCCGTCGGTGCCCACTCGATTCACCGCCGCCACGTAGCACAGGTTCTCGATAGCCCGCGCCGGCAACAATCGGTTCCAATGCTGGCGCCGCGCCCCCGGCCAATTGGCGGTGTACAGCAGCAAGTCAGTGTCCCGGGCATCCCGACTCCACACCGGAAAGCGCAGGTCGTAGCAAATCAACGGACGAACACGCCAGCCTTTCAACTCGAACTGCACCTGGCGCTCGCCGGGGGTGTAGTGATTGTGTTCACCGGCCATACGAAACAGATGACGCTTATCGTAATGCAACACCTCGCCATCCGGCCGCGCCCACAACAGGCGGTTGCGGTGGCTGCCGTCGGCGGCCTGGATGATCACGCTGCCGGTGATCACGGCGTTGTACTTCGCAGCCTGGGCCTGGAGCCAATGATGGGTCGGGCCGTTTTCCGGCTCGGCGAGGGTTTGCGAGTCCATGGAGAAACCGGTGGTGAACATCTCCGGCAGCACGATCAGGTCGGCGCCGCGGGCCTGCTCCAGCAGCCCCTCGAAATGCTCGAGGTTGGCCTGGCGGTCGTGCCAGGCCAGGGTGGTCTGGACCAGGGCGATATTCAAGTCAGGCAATGCAGTCAGATCACGCATAGTTTTTCAGCCGCTTGGCGCAGCGTCTCCTCGCGCTTGGCAAAACACAGGCGCACCAGGCGCTGGCCTTGTGGTGGGCGCTGGTAGAACACCGAGATAGGGATGGTCGCCACGCCGTGTTCGCGGGTCATCCAGAGAGACATGGCGACGTCATCCAGGTCCGGGCGTATCTGTGAGTAATCGACCAACTGGAAGTAGGTTCCGGCCACCCGGGTAAAGCGCAAGCGCGACGGTGCCAGCAGGTCACAGAACAGATCGCGCTTGGCTTGGTAAAACGCCGGCAGTTCGTCGACGTGCTCCGGGTGTTCGGCCATGAAATCGGCCAACGCGAACTGCAACGGGGTCACCCCACAAAAGTTGACGTATTGATGCACCTTGCGCAGTTCGGCCGTCAGGGCCGGTGGCGCGACGACGTAGCCGGTTTTCCAGCCGGTGACGTGGTAGGTCTTGCCAAAGGAGCTGACCACGAACGCACGCGGGTACAGCTCTTCATGGGCCAGCACGCTCACGTGGGGCACGCCGTCGAATACCAGGTGTTCGTACACCTCATCGCTGACCAGGTAGATATCGCGGTCGCGGATCAATGCCGCCAACAGGTCCAGCTCGGCGCGGCTGATCAGCGCGCCAGTAGGGTTGTGTGGGGTGTTGAGGATAATCATGCGCGTACGTGGCGACAGCGCGGCCTGGATCTTCTCGAAGTCGAGAGCAAAGCCATCCAGACTCAGTTGCACATGCACGCAGCGGCCACCGGCCAGCTCGACCGAGGGCTCATAGCTGTCGTAACAAGGGTCGAACACAATGACTTCATCGCCATTGCGAATTACCGCCTGGATCGCGCAGAAGATCGCAGCGGTGGCCCCAGGGGTGATGGTCACTTCGCTGTCAGGGTTGACCGTGGCGCCGTAGCTGCGGGTGATCTTGGCCGCCACTTGTTGGCGCAGGGCCGGCAAGCCGGTCATCGGGGAATATTGGTTATGCCCGCTGGCAACATGTTTGCCCACGGCATCGAGCAAAGCCTGAGGCCCATTGAAGTCGGGAAAACCCTGGGACAGGTTGAGCGCGCCGGTTTCGGCAGCGAGTTGCGACATGGTGGTGAAAATGGTCGTGCCGACATTTGGCAGCTTGCTGGTGATCATGGGAGCCCCCTTCGGGTGAGCTGCAAGTTTTAAGCTGCAAGCTGCAAGCAGGTCAAGGGGCAAACCGACAGGCACAAAAAAGGGCTCATTCAGAGCCCTTTTTTGTGCCTGGCGGTTTGAGCTACAAGCTGTAAGCCTCAAGCCGCAAGCAAACCCGCTTTAGCTTGCAGCTTGTAGCTTACAACTTGCAGCTGCTACTTTTTATCCCTGCGCTTCTTGTCGGCCTTCTTGTGGTGAGTCATCAAACGACGCTTCTTGTTCACCTGACGGTCAGTCAGTGTGTTCTTGTTGCCTTCGTACGGGTTCTCGCCACCCTTGAACTCGATACGGATCGGTGTACCGACCAGTTTCAAGACACGGCGGTAGGTGTTTTCCAGGTAACGCACGTAGGACTTGGGCACCTTCTCGATCTGGTTACCGTGGATCACGATAATCGGCGGGTTGGCACCACCCAAGTGGGCGTAACGCAGTTTGATCCGGCGGTTGTTGACCATCGGCGGTGCGTGCTCGCCGACTGCGTCTTCGAGGATCTGGGTCAGACGGTTGGTCGGCCAGCGGGTAACCGCAGACTTGAACGAGTTCTGTACGGAAGCGTAGAGGTTGCCCACACCCGTGCCGTGCAGGGCCGAGATAAAGTGAATATCGGCGAACTCAACAAAGAACAGGCGGCGCTGCAGCTCGATCTTGACGAAATCGCGCTCGCTCGGCGTCATGCCGTCCCACTTGTTGATCGCGATGACCAGGGCGCGACCGGCTTCGAGGGCAAAGCCCAGCAGGTTGAGGTCGTGATCCACCACGCCTTCGCGGGCGTCCATCACGAAGATCACCACGTTGGCGTCCTTGATCGCCTGCAGGGTTTTCACCACGGAGAACTTTTCAACTTCCTCGTGGATCTTGCCGCGCTTGCGCACACCGGCGGTGTCGATCAGCGTGTACTTCTCGTCGTTACGCTCGAACGGGATGTAGATACTGTCGCGGGTGGTGCCGGGCTGGTCATAGACGATTACCCGGTCTTCACCGAGCATGCGGTTGACCAGGGTCGACTTGCCCACGTTCGGGCGGCCGATGATCGCGATCTTGATACCGTCTTTTTCGCTTGGGCCAGGAATGCGCTTGGCTTCCTCGCCTTCGGCAACGATCTCTTCATCACCCTCTTCTTCTTCGGCGTCATCCTTGGGGAAGTCGCGCAGGGCGATTTCCAGCATCTGGGTGATACCACGACCGTGGGCACCAGCGACCGGGATCGCGTCGCCCAGGCCCATTGGGCTGAACTCGGCGCGGGCCGCCTCAGGATCGATGTTGTCGATCTTGTTGGCGACCAAATAGGAACGCTTGTTGCGCTTGCGCAGGTGCTCGCCAATCATCTGGTCGGCGGCGGTGTAACCCGCGCGGGCGTCCACCAGGAACAACACGACATCAGCTTCTTCAATGGCCAGCAGCGACTGCTCGGCCATCTTTTCGTCCATGCCATGCTCATCACCGGAGATACCACCGGTGTCGACAATAATGTAGGAGCGCCCTTGCCACTTTGCCTCACCGTATTGGCGATCACGGGTCAGACCGGACAAGTCGCCGACGATGGCGTCACGAGTCCTGGTCAGGCGGTTGAACAAGGTGGACTTGCCGACGTTAGGTCGGCCCACCAGGGCGATTACGGGAACCATGCGGCTCTCCACTTCGTTATTTCAGAAAATACAAAAGCCGCTGCAAGGCAGCGGCTGGTGCTCGGGGCAGCATATTCAAATGCCGCATGCCCCGCCGAAGCGGGGCCGCCTGGGTTTTACCCCAAGCATAGTCAAACCTTTACTTGATGGTCAGGGCTTCCAGCTTGCCGCTGTTGCCAAACACATAAAGCATGTTACCCACGACCAGCGGACGGGCACGCAGGCCATCGCTGTCGATACGCTCACGACCTACAAAACGACCATCCACCTGGCTCAGCAGGTGCAGGTAGCCTTCGAAGTCGCCGACCGCTACGTAGCTGGAGAACACTTCCGGGGCCGACAGTTGACGACGGGCCAGGGAGTCATTGCTCCACAGTGCAGTGGTGGAACGCTCGTCGACACTTTCAACGGTGCCGGACGACAGGCTTACGTAGACGCTGCCAAACCCTTGGGCGACACCCGCATAACTGGACGCATCACGCTGCCAGTTAACACGGCCGCTCTGCAGGTCCAGCGCAGCAACACGGCCCTGGTAAGTGGCCACGTAAAGGGTTTCACCCGACAGCAGCAAGCCACCGTCGATGTCCACTACGCGATCCAGCTCTGAACGACCTTGCGGGATGGCCACACGGGTTTCCCAGGCCGGCACGCCGTTCTGGGTGTTCAAGGCGACTACTTTACCGGTCGACAGGCCTGCAACGGCCAGATTGTTGGTCACAACCGGACCACTGGTACCGCGCAGTGTCAGCACCGCAGGGGTGCTGTCGTACAACCAACGCTGCTCGCCAGTGCTGGCGTCCAGGCCGATCACACGGTCGTCCTGGGTTTGCACCACGACGATATCGCCATTGGTGGCAGGCGGTGCGAGGACTTCACTGGTCACGCGAGCGCGCCATTTCTCTTCACCGGTGCTGGAGTCCAGCGCTACGACTTCGCCCTTGAGCGTGCCGAGCATGACCATGCCGTAACCTACGCCTACGGCGCCGGACACAGGCAATTCGAGGTCTTTCTTCCACTTCACGTCGCCGTTCAGGCGATCCATGGAGATCACCACGCCGGTTACGTCAGCGGCCACAATGTTGTCACCGTCGATTGCCGGCACCAACATGTTGTAGGTCTCGCCCTGGCCGTCACCGATGGAGCGGCTCCATTGCTTTTGCAGGACGACTTCTTCCTTGAAGCTGGTCAGCTCGGCCGGCGGCAGTTCTTTTTTACTGTTGCTGCTGCAACCCGCGGCCAGAACGGCCAGAGCCAGCAATGCTGCATGTTTCCAACGGATCACGTCACGCATCCCCTTTGGCCAGGTCGTCCAGCTTGATTTGTAAGCCACCGACCGCCGCTTCATCAGACAGCGCCGCCTTGGCTTTCTTGTACGCAGCATTGGCTTCGTCGGTACGACCCAATTGGACCAACAGGTCGCCCTTGAGCTCTTCGCGAGTGGCTACAAATGCCTTGTCCGCATCGCCGTCGAGCAGTTTGAGTGCTTCGTCGGCCTTGTTCTGTGCCGCCAATACCTGGGCCAGGCGCTGACGTGCGATCTCACCCAGGGTCGGGTTGGTCGGCTTGTCGGCGATGGCCTTCAGTTCTGCGGCGGCGTCATCCAGCTTGCCGGTATCAACCGCGACCTTCGCGACGAACAGGCTGCCGTATTGGGCGTAGGTGCTACCGCCGAATTCGTTCTTCAGCTTGCCAGCCAGGTCCGCCACTTGCGCAGGATCAGGCTTGCCATCCGGCGTCAGGGTGGTTTCCAGCAATTGCTGATAAACGATCGAGGCGCCTTGGGACTGGTTAGCCTGATACTTTGTCCAGGCTTGCCAGCCGAACACCACCACTAAAGCCAGCAGACCGCCAGTAACCAGGGGCTTGCCGTTACGCTGCCACCAGTCCTTGAACTCGGCCAACTGCTCATCATCAGTACTCGACACCCCAATACTCCTTAATCGCTAAATTCGGCTGTTCGACAGCTTCAACCCTGCACGACGCAGGTGGCCAAGTGCGCAGCGAGCGCATCAAAGGCTATGTTCTGTTGCTCGCCCTGGCCACGCAGGGGTTTGAAACCTATCACTTGCTGGGCCAGCTCGTCATCGCCAAGGATCAGTGCATACAGTGCACCGCTCTTGTCGGCCTTCTTGAACTGGCTCTTGAAGCTGCCTGCGCCGGCATTGATCTGCAGGCGCAGGTTCGGCAACTGGTCACGTACTTTTTCGCTCAGGGCCAGGGCGGCCAGTTCGGCGGCCTCGCCAAAGGCGCACAGGTACACATCCACCTGGCGGGAGATTTCTTCCGGAACCTGCTCCAGGGTTTCCAGCAGCAGGATCAGCCGCTCGATGCCCATGGCAAAACCTACGCCAGTGGTCGGCTTGCCGCCCATCTGCTCGACCAGGCCGTCGTAACGGCCCCCCGCACACACAGTGCCCTGGGCGCCGAGTTTGTCGGTGACCCACTCGAACACGGTCTTGCTGTAGTAATCGAGGCCGCGTACCAGCTTCGGGTTGATCACGTAAGGAATACCGGCCGCATCCAGGCGAGCCTTGAGGCCCTCGAAGTGCGTACGGGACTCGTCGTCGAGGTAGTCGGCCATTTTCGGCGCGTCGACCAGTACGGCTTGCGTGTCGGCGTTCTTGGTATCCAGCACGCGCAACGGGTTGGTCTTCAGACGGCGCTGGCTGTCTTCGTCCAACTTGTCCAGGTGGGCGGACAGGAACTCCACCAGCGCTTCGCGGTAGCGGCCCCGGGATTCGCTGGTGCCCAGGCTGTTAAGCTCAAGCTTGACCGCATCGCGGATACCCAGCATGCCCCACAGGCGCCAGGTCAGCACGATCAGCTCGGCATCGATGTCCGGACCATCGAGATTGAACACTTCCAGGCCGATCTGGTGAAACTGGCGATAACGGCCTTTCTGTGGGCGCTCGTGACGGAACATCGGGCCGATGTACCACAGCTTCTGCGGCTGGCCGCCACCGGTAAGGCCATGTTCTAGCACGGCGCGCACGCACGCGGCGGTACCTTCCGGACGCAAGGTCAGGGAGTCGCCGTTACGGTCTTCAAAGGTGTACATCTCTTTTTCGACGATGTCGGTCACTTCACCGATGGAGCGCTTGAACAGCTCGGTGAACTCGACGATCGGCATGCGGATCTGCTTGTAACCGTAGTTATCCAGCAGGCGCGCGACAGTGCTCTCGAAGTAGCGCCACAGCGGCGTTTGCTCCGGCAGGATGTCGTTCATGCCACGAATGGCTTGCAGAGACTTGCTCACATCAAATCCTTAAATTCGTTCAATCAGCCGCGAGCGATCAGCGCTGCGTCAGCGGCGACCTTTTCGGCCGCTTTCTCGCGGATCAACTTTTCCAGCTGATCCACCAGATTGTCATTCGTTAACTTCTGCGACGGCTTGCCGTCGATGTAAATCAGGTTCGGTGTGCCGCCGGTCAAGCCCACATGGGCTTCCTTGGCTTCACCCGGGCCGTTGACCACACAGCCGATCACTGCAACATCCAGCGGGACCAGCAGGTCTTCGAGGCGCAACTCCAGATCGTTCATGGTTTTCACCACGTCGAAGTTCTGCCGCGAGCAGCTCGGGCAGGCAATGAAGTTGATACCGCGGGAACGCAAACGCAGGGATTTGAGAATGTCGTAGCCGACTTTCACTTCCTCTACCGGGTCTGCCGCCAACGAGATGCGGATAGTATCGCCAATTCCTTCGGCGAGCAGCATACCGAGACCGACCGCAGATTTCACTGTGCCTGAGCGCAAACCGCCGGCTTCAGTGATCCCCAGGTGCAACGGTTGCACGATTTCCTTGGCCAGCAGGCGGTAGGCTTCTACCGCCATGAACACGTCGGAGGCCTTTACGCTGACCTTGAAGTCCTGGAAGTTCAGGCGTTCCAAGTGTTCAACGTGGCGCAGTGCAGACTCAACCAGCGCTGCCGGAGTGGGCTCGCCGTACTTCTTTTGCAGGTCTTTTTCCAGGGAACCGGCGTTGACGCCGATGCGGATCGGGATCCCGCGATCACGGGCAGCGTCCACCACGGCGCGCACACGGTCTTCACGACCGATGTTGCCCGGGTTGATGCGCAGGCAATCGACGCCCAACTCGGCCACGCGCAGTGCGATCTTGTAGTCGAAGTGAATGTCGGCAACCAGCGGCACCTTGACCAGTTGCTTGATGCGCCCGAAAGCCTCGGCAGCATCCATGTCCGGGACGGATACCCGGACGATGTCTACTCCGGCCGCTTCCAGACGATTGATCTGGGCAACGGTAGCGGCAACGTCATTGGTGTCGCTGTTGGTCATGCTTTGCACCGCGATGGGGGCGTCGCCACCCACCGGCACCGAGCCGACCCAGATCTTGCGCGATACGCGACGTTTGATTGGAGATTCGCCGTGCATGACTATTGTCCCAACTTCAGGCGAGCGGTCTCGCCAGTGGTGAACTGCGCTACGTCCACAGGCTGGCCGTTGTAGGCCACTTGCGCGCCACGGGCAAAGCCCAGACGCAGCGTCAGAGGAGGCTTGCCGCCCAGGTCGAGCGTATCTCCCTTACGCTTGAGACCACTGACCAGCACTTTGCCGTTGCCATCGGTGACTTGCGTCCAGCAGTCAGCTACGAAGGTAATTTGTACACGCCCGTCACCGGCGATCAACGCTGGGGTGGTGGGTGGTGACATCGCCGGGGCGGCCGGAGCGGCTGGCGCCGTAGTTGCTGGCGCCTGGGCTGAAGCGGCCGGTGTATTGGCCTGGGCAATCGGGGCGGCCGGCGTGTGAGCTGGCGCGGCCGGTGTGACTGGGGCCGGTACGGCAGCGGTCGGCGCGGTTTCCGGTTCGGGCTGCTCGGTGGCGGCCGGAATTTCAGGGGCAGCCTGGCCTTGGGCAACGGCCTGGTCTTCCGGCTCATCCAGCGGATGTATCTGGGTGGTGCCGTCAGCGCTCTCGACTTCGACGTGCTCCATGGCGTTGCTGGTCAGGTCTTTGCTACGCTGGGACGTCTGGTCTTGCCACCAGACAAAACCGCCGCCGATCACGGCGATCAGCAACAACAGGCTGACAATACGCAGGATTGTGTGGGAAACCCGTACCGGCTCTTCAATACGACCCAGGCCATGGACACTGCTGCCCTGGGAGTCGGTACCGGTGAATTGATCGAATTGCTGGACCAATATGGCCTGGTCGATGCCCAGCAGCTTGGCGTAGGCGCGGATATAACCGCGGGCGAAGGTATGCCCAGGCAGCTTGTCGAATGCGCCGGCCTCAAGGTTGCCCAGGGATGTGGTGGTCAAATTGAGCTTGAGGGCCACTTCCGCCAGCGACCAACCATTGCTTTCGCGGGCCTGACGCAAAGTGTCGCCTGGGTTTACGCGATTAGCTGCTACAACTTCCGGGTGCGCCGCTTTCATCATTGCTCCGACAGGTATTGCTGATATTCCGGCGTACCGGGATAGAGTCGTTCGAGTTGCTGGCCAAAACGTGCGGCCGTGTCGCGTTCTTCATGAACCGTCGCCAGGCGCGCGCCGAGCAATAGACTACGTGCATTTTGCCCGCTGAGCAGGCTAAAACGCTCGTAATAGTCACGTGCAGGCACATAATGCCTGTCTTCGTAGGACAACTCAGCCATTTCGAGCAGCGCTCGTGGCTGATGACCGTTCAAGTGCAGGGCTTTTTCCAGCTGCTGGCGTGCGCTGTCGCGCTGGCCGAGGCGCATTGAGGTCACCCCAAGGTTCTCGAACACCCTTGAGCGCTCAGGATAGAGGGTATCGGTGCTGGCTTGCTGGAAATAAAGGGCTGCCTGGTCATAACGCTTTTGCTCGAACAGGAAGCTGCCGTAATTGTTCAGCAGCCGCGGGTCGGCAGGTCTTGCGGCCAGGGCTTTGTTGAAATACCGGTCAGCCAGTTCAGGCTCGGCCTGGGCCTGGAACACCAGGGCCAGTGCGGCATTGGCATCGGCATCGTCACTGTCCAGCTCAAGGGCCTTTTTCAACGGCACCTTGGCCTGCTCGCTCATGCCTTGTCGCAGGTAACCCAACCCCAGTTGCACATAGGCAACTCGCGCCTCGTCACGGCCCTTGCCGGTTTGCAAAGGGCTGTCATGGCCCGATGAAACACAACCGGCCACGAGACCGGTAACAAGCAGAAGCAGCGCAAGGCGCAAGGGCATAGAGATCCTCTCTCAGGTTCGATTCACAGCGCTTTGCGGCATATCGTCGGCAGCGCTCAGTTCACGCACCGCAATATAACGTTCGCTGCGACGGGTGCGGTCCAGCACCTGTCCTACCAATTGGCCACAGGCGGCGTCGATGTCTTCACCACGGGTGGTGCGCACGGTGACGTTGTAGCCGGCCTGGTGCAGTTGATCCTGGAAACGGCGGATGGCGTTGTTGCTCGGCCGCTCGTAGCCAGAATGGGGAAACGGGTTGAACGGAATCAGGTTGATCTTGCACGGGGTGTTCTTGAGCAGTTCGATCATCTCGACCGCGTGTTCGACCTTGTCGTTGATGTCCTTGAGCATGGTGTACTCAATGGTCAGCACGCGCTTCTCGCCCAAGGTCGCCATATAACGCTGGCAAGATTCGAGCAGCATCTTAAGCGGATACTTCTTGTTGATCGGCACCAATTGGTTACGCAATGCGTCATTGGGTGCGTGCAGCGACAACGCCAGGGAGACGTCGATGTGCTTGGCCAGCTCATCGATCATCGGTACCACACCGGAGGTAGACAGGGTCACACGGCGCTTGGAGATGCCGTAGCCCAGGTCGTCCATCATCAGGTGCATGGCCGCGATGACGTTGTCGAAGTTCAGCAGCGGCTCACCCATGCCCATCATCACCACGTTGGTGATGGCACGGTCGACGGTCGCCGGGACGCTGCCAAAGGATTTGTTGGCAATCCACACCTGGCCGATCACTTCGGCGGCGGTAAGGTTGCTGTTGAAGCCTTGCTTGCCGGTGGAGCAGAAACTGCAATCCAGGGCACAGCCTGCCTGGGACGAAACGCACAAGGTGCCGCGCTTGCCCTGGGGAATGTACACGGTCTCGACGCAGCTGCCGGACGCCACGCGCACCACCCATTTACGGGTGCCGTCGCTGGAGATGTCCTCGCTGACCACTTCGGGGCCACGGACCTCAGCAATGGCCTTGAGCTTGTCGCGCAGGGCCTTGCTGACGTTCGTCATGGCGTCGAAATCGTCGACGCCAAAGTGGTGAATCCATTTCATTACCTGACCGGCACGGAAACGCTTCTCCCCGATTGAGTCGAAGAATTTTTCCATTTCCTGTTGAGTCAGACCCAGCAGGTTGGTTTTTACAGTCGATGTCGTCATGGATTCACCCTCACTCTTTAAGCCGATGCTTAGCGAGTGGTTACTTCAGTAGCTGCGAAGAAGTACGAGATTTCACGGGCAGCAGCGGCTTCGGAGTCCGAACCGTGTACAGCGTTGGCGTCGATGGAGTCAGCGAAGTCAGCACGGATGGTGCCGGCAGCAGCTTCTTTAGGGTTGGTAGCGCCCATCAGCTCACGGTTCAAAGCGATAGCGTTTTCGCCTTCCAGAACCTGAACAACAACAGGACCGGAGATCATGAAGGCAACCAGGTCGCCGAAGAAGCCACGAGCGCTGTGCTCAGCGTAGAAGCCTTCAGCTTCAGCCTTGGACAGTTGCTTGAGTTTCGAAGCTACAACCTTCAGGCCGGCTTTTTCGAAACGAGTGGTGATCTCGCCGATGACGTTTTTTGCAACAGCGTCAGGCTTGATGATGGAGAAAGTACGTTGAACAGCCATGGTGTAACTCCAGAAACGGTAATTTACGAAAAATTAAACCCGCGAATTATACGCGGGTTCTTAGGTATTGCCTAACTGCGTAAGGGAGGCGTCAGTCCTGTTCTTCTTTCCAGGCGGTCTGGATAGCTTCCAGAACCTTTTCGCCGCCGCGATCGCGCTCATCCTCAAAGCCTGGCAAGGCCATGACCATGTCACGCAAAGCAACAAAATTCAGGGAATAGGGATCCATATCCGGGTTGCCGTCGGCCAACAGGATAGCGATCTCTTGCACATCAACCCATTTAAGACTCATGACACTTCCTTGAATCAGTGCGGCGCTTCGGCCGCATGGTTGAGCGAATACTTCGGAATTTCGACGGTGATGTCTTCAGTCCCGACCTTTGCCTGGCAGCTTAGGCGAGAAGTGGCTTCCAGGCCCCAGGCGCGGTCAAGAAAGTCCTCTTCCAACTCATCTGCCTCTTCCAGGCTGTTGAAGCCTTCGCGAATGATGCAGTGGCAGGTGGTGCAGGCGCACACACCACCACAGGCGCTTTCGATCTCAATGTGGTTGTCATGGGCAACTTCGAGGATGGACTTGCCGGTCTCAGCCTCAACAACCATACCGTCCGGGCAATGCTCGGCGTGTGGCAGAAAAATGACCTGCGGCATTAATTATTCCTCGATTTCATTCAGGTTGCGCCCGGCCAGTGCGGCTTTCACCGTCTGATCCATGCGGCGGGCGGCAAAGGCGTCAGTGACCTGCGACAAGCGCTTGGTCTGTTGCTCGATGGCGTAACCATCGTTGCCTTTCATCAGTTCGGCCAGTTCCTGCATCTGCAGGTCGATGACCATGCGCTCTTCGGCATCCAGCAGGCGCTCGCCGTCGGCGTCAAGGGCGCCCTGCACCGCTTCGAGCAGGCGCTGGGCATCCACTTGTTGTTCACGCAGTACGCGAGCGACCTTGTCGTCACCGGCGTATTGGAAAGAATCCTTGAGCATCTTGGCGATTTCGCCGTCAGTCAGGCCGTAGGACGGCTTGACCTGGATGCTCGCTTCAACGCCCGAACCCAACTCACGCGCGGCGACGCTGAGCAGGCCGTCAGCGTCGACCTGGAAGGTCACGCGGATCTTCGCCGCACCCGCGACCATGGCCGGGATGCCGCGCAACTCAAAGCGCGCCAGGGAGCGACAGTCGCTGGTCAGTTCGCGCTCGCCTTGCAGCACATGAATCATCATGGCCGTCTGGCCATCTTTGTAAGTGGTGAAGTCCTGGGCGCGGGCGACGGGGATGGTGGTGTTCCGTGGAATCACCTTCTCCATCAGCCCCCCCATGGTCTCGAGCCCCAGGGACAGCGGAATCACGTCAAGCAGCAGCAATTCGCCGCCATCACGCTTGTTACCGGCCAGGGTGTCAGCCTGGATGGCGGCACCGATGGCTACCACCTGGTCCGGGTCGATTTCTGTCAGCGGCTGGCGGCCAAAGGCTTCGGCAACGGCGTCGCGAACCCTTGGGACGCGGGTGGAACCGCCGACCATGACCACGGCACCGACATCTTCCAGCTCGATACCGGAATCACGCACGGCGCGACGGCAGGCCTTCAGGCTGCGGGCAACCATCGGCTCGATCAACGAATCGAAGGCTTCACGAGTCAGCTGGGCGCACCAACTGCCGTAGGAAACCTCAACAGAAGCGGCGTCAGTCAGCGCCTCTTTAGCGGCACAGGCCGTTTGCAGCAAGTTACGTTGCTCGCCCGGATCCAGGTCAGCGGACAAGCCGGCGCTGCTGATGATCCAGCCCGCGATAGCGTGGTCGAAGTCATCGCCACCCAGTGCTGTATCGCCACCGGTAGCCAGTACTTCAAACACACCGCCGGTCAGGCGCAGGATCGAAATATCAAAGGTGCCGCCGCCCAGGTCGTAAATAGCGACCAGCCCTTCAGCGTGCTGGTCCAGGCCATAGGCCACGGCCGCAGCGGTCGGCTCGTTGAGCAGGCGCAACACGTTCAGGCCGGCGAGCTTCGCCGCGTCCTTGGTAGCTTGGCGCTGTGCATCATCGAAATATGCCGGAACGGTGATCACCGCACCGACCAGTTCGCCGCCCAACGTGGTTTCCGCGCGCTGGCGCAGCACCTTGAGAATATCCGCCGACACTTCCACCGGGCTTTTCGGCCCCTGGACGGTGTCGATGAACGGCATATGGGATTCGCCGCCAACAAAACGGTACGGCAACTGGTCGCCGAGTTGCTTGACGTCGGACAGACCACGACCCATCAAGCGCTTGACCGATAGCACGGTGTTCAAAGGATCGGTAGACGCCGCCAGCTTGGCCGACTCACCCACTTCGGTGCGATCAGCGTGATAGCGCACGGCGGACGGCAGGATCACCTGGCCATCGGCGTCGGGCAGCGGCTCGGACAGGCCGCTGCGCAAGGCAGCAACCAGGGAATTGGTGGTGCCCAGGTCAATCCCCACCGCCAGGCGACGCTGGTGCGGTTGAGGGCTTTGGCCGGGTTCGGCGATTTGCAGTAGAGCCATGGTAATCAGGTCTTATCTGTCTATCAGGCGTGCATCACGGGCAGCACTGGGTTAATCGTCGAGGCGCTCTTCTAGCTGGCGCACTTCGTAGGTGAGCTTGTCGAGGAACTGCATGCGCCGCATCAGGCGTTCGGCCTGTTCACGCTGCGCAGCATCATCCCAACAGGCTGCGAAGCTTTCGTTGAGCTCATCCTGGGCGGTTTTCAGACGACGCTTGAAGACCGCGACACCCGCCACATCGGCTTCGTCCTGCAAGTCTTCGAGCTCTTCACGCCACTGCATCTGCTGCATCAGGAAGTCGGGATCATGCACCGTGACCTCAAGCGGCAACTCGCCACCGTTCATCGCGAGCAAGTAACGCGCGCGCTTCGGAGGGCTCTTGAGCGTCTGATAGGCTTCGTTGAGGCTGGCCGATTGCTCCAGCGCCAAGCGTTGCTCACGCTCGGAAGCGTCAGCGAAGCGATCCGGATGCACCCCACGCGCCAATTCTCGATAGCGCGTGGCAAGCTGCTCGAGGTCCAACCGAAAACTCGGCTGCAGCTCGAATAAAGCGAAATGACAAGGAGTACCCACGAATAGCCTCAGATGTTGAAGCTTTCGCCGCAGCCACATTCACCGCGTACGTTGGGGTTGTTGAACTTGAAGCCTTCGTTCAACCCTTCCTTGACGAAATCGAGCTCGGTGCCGTCCAGGTAGGTCAGGCTTTTAGGGTCGATGATCACTTTCTCGCCGTGACTTTCGAACACCTGGTCTTCCTCAACCACCTCGTCGACGAACTCCAGCACATAGGCAAGGCCGGAACAGCCCGTGGTGCGTACACCCAGACGAATCCCCTCACCTTTACCGCGCCCATCCAGGGAGCGTCGCACGTGCCGCGCAGCCGCTTCTGTCATGCTGATAGCCATCGTTGACTCCTTACTCGTCGCCAAATGCTTAGATCAAGCCTTTCTTCTGCTTGTAGTCGCGAACGGCCGCCTTGATGGCGTCTTCAGCGAGTACGGAGCAGTGGATTTTCACTGGCGGCAGGGCCAGCTCTTCGGCCAGCTGGGTGTTGCTGATAGTCACAGCCTCATCCAGGGTCTTGCCTTTCATCCATTCGGTCGCCAGGGAGCTGGAGGCGATGGCCGAACCGCAGCCGTAAGTCTTGAACTTGGCGTCTTCGATAACGCCAGCTTCGTTGACCTTGATCTGCAGGCGCATCACATCGCCGCACGCCGGAGCGCCAACCATGCCAGTGCCGACATCAGGATCTTCCGCGTCCATCTTGCCGACGTTGCGCGGGTTTTCGTAGTGGTCGATGACCTTTTCGCTGTAAGCCATGGTACTGAATCCTCACTCATCAGGGCCGCTCTGGAACCCTGTAAAAACGCCTGCGTTTTCCGCCACGTTCCTACAGAGCTTGGGTGGCGGCTTCTATAGTTAGTGTGCCGCCCACTCGATCTTGGAAATATCGACACCGTCTTTGTACATGTCCCACAGCGGCGACAGAACGCGCAGCTTGTTGACGGCTTCGCAGACTTTCTGCGCGGCGTAGTCGACTTGCTCTTCGGTGGTGAAGCGGCCGAACGTAAAGCGGATCGAGCTGTGTGCCAGTTCGTCGTTGCGGCCCAGGGCGCGCAGTACGTACGAAGGCTCAAGCGAAGCCGAGGTGCAGGCCGAACCGGACGAAACCGCCAGGTCCTTGAGCGCCATGATCAGCGACTCGCCTTCGACATAGTTGAAGCTCAAATTCAGGTTGTGCGGTACACGAGCAGTCATGCTGCCGTTGATGTACAGCTCTTCAAGGTTCTCGACCTGCTTGTAGAAGCGATCGCTCAGGGCCTTGATACGTACGTTTTCGGCAGCCATGTCTTCCTTGGCTACACGGAAGGCTTCGCCCATGCCGACGATCTGGTGGGTCGCCAGGGTGCCCGAACGCATGCCACGTTCGTGACCGCCACCGTGCATGGTGGCCTCGATGCGCACGCGTGGCTTACGGCTCACGTACAGCGCGCCGATACCTTTAGGACCGTAGGTCTTGTGGGCCGAGAACGACATCAGGTCGACCTTCAGCTTGGACAGATCGATGTCGACCTTGCCGGTGGACTGAGCAGCGTCGACGTGCAGCAGGATGCCCTTGGAGCGAGTCAGTTCGCCGATAGCCGCGATGTCGTTGATAGTGCCGATTTCATTGTTCACGTGGATCACGGAAACCAGGATGGTGTCTTCACGCAGCACGGCTTCGATCATGGCCGGGGTGACGATACCGTCGGTGGTTGGCTCGAGGTAAGTCACCTCGAAACCTTCACGTTCCAGTTGGCGCATGGTGTCGAGGACAGCCTTGTGCTCAATCTTGGTGGTGATCAGGTGCTTGCCTTTGGTCGCGTAGAAATGCGCCGCGCCCTTGATAGCCAGGTTGTCGGATTCGGTGGCACCGGAGGTCCAGACGATTTCGCGCGGGTCTGCGCCAACCAGGTCAGCGACCTGGCGACGAGCGTTCTCGACCGCTTCCTCGGCTTTCCAGCCGAACACGTGGGAACGGGAGGCCGGGTTGCCGAAGTTTCCGTCGACCAACAGGCATTCGCTCATCTTTTGCGCGACACGCGGATCAACCGGGGTGGTCGCTGAGTAATCAAGGTAAATCGGCAATTTCATGGACTTTCTCCTAAATCAGGCTGGCTGGCGTGCCGTTAGCTCTTCGGCTGTCACTCGACGGCGGACGCTTCGATCTTGTCCAGACGCGGCGCCTTGGTGTTGCAACGGCGCTGGTCCTGACGCTGGGCTACTTCTTGCACCTCACGGCGAGTCACAAGATCAGCCAAGCTGATACCACTCAAAAACTCATGGATCTGCAGGCTCAAGTCACACCACAAGTGGTGCGTCAGGCAGGTGTCGCCGGCGTGGCAGTCACCCAGGCCCTGGCATTTGGTCGCATCGACGGATTCGTTGACCGCGTCGATCACCTGGGCTACCTGGATGCCCTGCATGTCACGGGACAGTTGATAGCCGCCGCCCGGCCCACGTACGCTGGAGACCAGATTGCTACGGCGCAACTTGGCGAACAGTTGCTCGAGGTAGGACAGGGAAATGCCTTGGCGCTCGGAGATATCGGCCAGGGACACCGGCCCAGTTTGCGCGTGCAAGGCCAGGTCAAGCATGGCGGTTACCGCGTATCGGCCTTTTGTAGTCAGTCTCATGGACAAGTACCAAGGTGTTTCAGAATGGGAGCAAGTATGCGATTCCCGAGTATTTAAGTCAACTATAAGACCTAGTACTTTAGTCAGGATTACCCGCAAAAAGGGCGCGCGAATCATAGCAGGGTGGGGCAGGGACGAACAGCGGCAGCGGGGCGATGGCTCGATATCGAGACCAATGGAGATCAAATGTGGGAAGGGGCTTGCCCCCGATAGCGGTGGATCAGTCAATATATTGAGTGACTGACAGATGGCCATCGAGGGCCCCTCCCACATGGTTTTTGCAGCGAATGTGAGATCTCAGCCGGCCTTGGTTGTAGCTTCGTCCTTGATCTCGGCGAAGTCCTCTTCGCGCAGCTCAGGCAGGTCTTTCGCACAGTAGCTGCTGCCCAACTCCTTCAACGCGCCGCACATACCGTCCAGCTTGCCGTCCACCGCTTGCAGGTGGTCAAGCAACTGGCCGATAGCACGTGCGACCGGGTCGGGCATGTCTTCGCTGACACCGTAGGCATCGAATCCGATTTTCTCGGCCATGGCCTTGCGCTTGGCCTCCTGCTCGTCACCCACTTCCGGCTTGACGATGATCCGCCCAGGAATACCCACCACGGTGGCGCCGGCCGGCACAGCCTTGGTCACCACAGCGTTGGAGCCGACTTTGGCGCCAGCCCCTACCGTGAACGGACCAAGCACCTTGGCGCCCGCGCCCACCACCACGCCATCCTCCAGCGTCGGGTGGCGCTTACCCTTGTTCCAGCTGGTGCCCCCCAATGTCACGCCCTGGTACAAGGTCACGTCGTCACCAATCTCGGCAGTCTCGCCAATGACGATGCCCATACCGTGATCGATAAAGAAGCGACGCCCCACCTTGGCACCTGGGTGAATTTCGATCCCGGTCAACCAGCGGCCGAAGTTCGACACCAGCCGCGCCAGCCATTTCCAGCCCATATTCCACAAGGCACCGGACAGGCGATGGATCCAGATCGCGTGCATGCCTGGATAGCAGGTCAGCACTTCAAACGCGTTGCGCGCCGCCGGATCACGGTGAAAAACACTCTGGATATCTTCTCGCAAACGCTCGAACATTTTTAATCCTTCCGCTTAAGAAGCTCGCCACGGGCCGCTTTCTGGGTTTCCGTGAGGATGCCACGCAATATATTCATTTCCGCTCGACTGACCGAGCTGCGCCCGTACAGGCGACGCAGGCGCGCCATCAAGTGCCGCGGTTTTTCCGGATCGAGGAATTCGATGGCCACCAGGGTTTGCTCCAGGTGCTCATAGAACCGCTCCAGCTCATCCATGGTGGCCAACTCGCCACTCTTGGTCGACGCCACTTCATCCTTCTCAACCTTGCTCGGCTGACCTTCAGCGGCCAGCCAGGCCATGCGCACTTCATAACTCAACACCTGCACCGCTGCCCCGAGGTTCAGCGAGCTGAACTCAGGGTCTGATGGAATGTGCACGTGATAATGACATCGCTGCAGCTCTTCATTGGTCAGGCCAGAGTCTTCACGGCCAAACACCAGGGCAACTTCAGCGCCGCCGGCAGCCTCTTCCACCACTTTGGTGCCGCACTCACGCGGATCCAGCAGTGGCCAGGGAATGCGGCGATCACGGGCACTGGTGCCGAGCACCAGGTTGCAGCCGACCAAGGCGTCTTCCAAAGTGGCAACGATCTGGGCTTTTTCCAGGATGTCATTGGCACCGGATGCTCGGGCATCGGCTTCGTGGTGTGGGAACACGCGCGGCTCGACCAGCACCAGGCGCGTCAGCCCCATGTTTTTCATGGCTCGCGCCACACCGCCGATATTGCCGGGATGACTGGTATTGACCAAGACGACACGAATGTTTTGCAGCAAGGTAGGCGCTCTCGGACACGGGAAAGGGGAGCAAATCTTACAGAACAGCCTAAGGTTATGCCATGAAAGCTAACGTCGTCCTTCACCTGAAGAAAGTTTCTGCTAGAATGCTCGGCTTTCTTTAACAACCTTAGGTGACACATCCATGCAGCCCATGCTGAATATCGCGCTGCGCGCCGCCCGCAGCGCCAGTGAATTGATCTTCCGCTCCATCGAGCGCCTGGATACCATCAAGGTCGACGAAAAAGACGCCAAGGATTATGTATCCGAGGTGGATCGCGCCGCCGAACAGAAAATCATCGACGCTCTGCGCAAGGCCTACCCTACCCACGGCATCCTCGGTGAAGAAACCGGCCTGCACAAAGGCAGCGACGAAGGCGAAGACTACCTGTGGATCATCGACCCACTGGATGGCACCACCAACTTCCTGCGCGGCATCCCACACTTTGCTGTCAGCATTGCCTGCAAATACCGTGGCCGCCTGGAACACGCTGTAGTACTCGACCCTGTTCGCCAGGAAGAATTCACCGCCAGCCGTGGCCGTGGCGCCCAACTGAACGGTCGTCGCCTGCGCGTCAGCGGTCGCACCAGCCTGGACGGCGCCCTGCTGGGTACCGGCTTCCCGTTCCGTGACGACCAGATGGACAACCTGGAGAACTACCTGGGCATGTTCCGCGCCCTGGTTGGCCAGACCGCCGGCATCCGTCGCGCTGGCGCGGCAAGCCTGGACCTGGCTTACGTGGCTGCCGGTCGTTTTGATGCGTTCTGGGAGTCGGGCCTGTCCGAGTGGGACATGGCTGCAGGCGCCCTGCTGATCCAAGAGGCCGGTGGCCTGGTGAGCGACTTCACTGGCGGTCATGACTTCCTGGAAAAAGGCCACGTGGTTGCCGGCAACACCAAATGCTTCAAAGCGGTATTGACGGCGATCCAGCCGCACCTGCCGGCCTCGCTGAAGCGCTAAGCGAGCGAGCACAAAAAAAGCACCCCGAGGGGTGCTTTTTTTATGCCTGGTTTTTGCTGCGGGCTTAAATAACTTTGAATTGAACCAGGCCTTGGAATTACTGCTGGTTCTGGCCCAGGACGAGACGCCCTTCCTTGTCGACCGGAATCTGGCCGCCCGGATCACGATCCATGCGCACCGAACCTTCCTTGCCATCCAAGGTGTAACGCACGTCGTAGCCGACTACCTTATCGCTGATGTCGTTGACGGTGTTACAGCGAGTCTGCGTTGTGGTGTAGGTATCACGGTTCTGCATGCCTTCCTGAACCTTGTTACCCGCATAACCACCACCAACCGCACCGGCCACGGTGGCCAGCTTCTTGCCGTTACCGCCACCGACCTGGTTACCCAACAGGCCACCGGCCAGCGCACCAACCACAGTACCGACGATTTGATGCTGATCCTGCACTGGCTTCTGCCGGGTCACTGCGACGTCCTTGCAGACCTCACGAGGCGTTTTAATCTGGGTTTTCACCGGCTGCACCGCCAGCACTTGCGCATACTCAGGGCCGCTTTTTACCAGGCTGTAGGTGGCAACAGCACCCCCGGCAGTTACACCGACAGCACCCAATACCGCACCAACCAGTAACGACTTGTTCACGTTGAACCTCCTGACCATCACAAACGGACCGAAAGATCCGCGCTATACCCAGCCTTGGAGCAAAAAAAAAGGCACGAGTTCAATACTCGCGCCTTCTTTGTAACAGCAGATCAACAAGCGCCCATCAAGGGCGGTCGTCGACCTCCTTGCCAGTGGCGGCAGGAGGGATCAAGTCTTCGCTGTTGAGGTTCAGCCAGATCAGCACCACGTTGGCGATGTAGATCGACGAGTAGGTGCCCGCCAGAACGCCGATGAACAGCGCCAGGGAGAAGCCCCACAGGTTGTCGCCACCGAAGATCATCAGTGCCGCGATCGCCAGCAAGGTGGAGATCGACGTCGCCATGGTCCGCAGCAGGGTCTGGGTGGTGGAGATGTTGATGTTCTCGATCAACGACGCCTTGCGCAGTACACGGAAGTTCTCACGAACCCGGTCGAATACCACGATGGTGTCGTTGAGGGAGTAACCAATGATCGCCAGTACAGCCGCCAGCACGGTCAGGTCGAAGGTGATCTGGAAGTACGCAAGGATACCCACGGTCACGACCACGTCGTGGATCAGCGACACAATGGCGCCGACACCGAACTTCCACTGAAAGCGGAAAGCCAGGTAGATCATGATGCCGACCAACGCCATCAGCATGCCCAGGCCGCCCTGATCGCGCAGCTCCTCACCCACTTGCGGGCCCACGAACTCGACGCGCTTGACCGACGCCGGGTTGTCGCCACCTACCTTCTGCAAGGCTTCGGCTACCTGGTGCCCCAGTTGCGGGTCTTCGCCAGGCATGCGCACCAGCAGGTCGGTGGTCGCACCAAAACTCTGCACGATGGCTTCGTGATAACCGGCCTTGACCAGCTCATTGCGCACCAGGGTAACGTCGGCCGGCTTCTCATAGGTCAGCTCGATGAGCGTACCGCCGGTGAAGTCCAGACCGTAGTTCAGGCCCTTATGGAACCAGCTGAACAACGCCAGAACGGTAAGGAGCACGGTGACGCCGAACGCAACGTTGCGAACGCCCATGAAGTTGATTGTACGTAACATGGCAGCCCCTTAAATCCACAACTTCTTGAAGTCACGCCCGCCAAAGATCAGGTTGACCATTGCGCGGGTCACCATGATGGCCGTGAACATCGAGGTAAAGATACCGAGGGACATGGTTACCGCAAAACCTTTGACGGGGCCGGTGCCCATGGCAAAGAGAATCCCGCCGACCAGCAATGTGGTCAGGTTGGAGTCAAGAATCGCAGTAAATGCCCGGCCGAAGCCTTCGTTGATTGCACGCTGCACGGTCATGCCGGCGGCGATCTCTTCACGAATCCGCGAGAAGATCAGCACGTTGGCGTCTACCGCCATACCCATGGTGAGTACGATACCGGCGATACCTGGCAGGGTCAGCGTAGCGCCCAGCAGCGACATCAGGGCCAGCAGCATCACCATGTTGCCCGCCAGGGCCACGGTGGCAATGATGCCGAAGAAGCGGTAGATGGCGATGATGAACAGCGACACGAACAGCATGCCCCACAAGGCCGCGTCGATACCCTTGGTGATGTTGTCAGCCCCTAGGCTCGGGCCGATGGTACGTTCTTCAGCGAAGTACATCGGTGCAGCCAGGCCACCGGCACGCAGCAACAGGGCCAGCTCCGAGGATTCGCCCTGGCCGTTCAGGCCGGTGATGCGGAATTGAGCACCCAGCGGCGACTGGATGGTCGCCAGGCTGATGATCTTCTTTTCTTCCTTGAAGGTCTGCACCGGCACGTCTTTCTCGACGCCGTTGACCATTTGCTTGGTGTAGGTGGTGACCGGGCGCTGCTCGATGAAGATCACCGCCATACTGCGACCAACGTTGCTGCGTGTGGCGCGGCTCATCAGTTCGCCACCGTGACCATCCAGGCGGATGTTCACTTCAGGGGTACCATGCTCACCGAAACCGGCCTTGGCGTCAGTCACCTGGTCACCGGTGATGATCAAGCCACGCTCGATTAGTGCTGGAGGACGGTTGCCTTCACGGAACTCAAACTCTTCGGAAGTTGCACGGGAAGCCCCCGGCTCAGCCGCGAGGCGGAACTCCAGGTTGGCGGTTTTACCCAGGATACGCTTGGCTTCAGCGGTGTCCTGCACGCCCGGCAGCTCAACCACGATGCGGTTGGCGCCCTGACGCTGGACAATCGGCTCAGCCACACCCAGCTCGTTGACGCGGTTACGTACCGTGGTCAAGTTCTGCTTGATGGAGTATTCGCGGATTTCCGCGATTTTGGCAGGGCTCATCGCCAGACGCAGTACAGCCTGACCGTTCAGGTCGGCCGGTACGATGTCGAAATCGTTGAAATTCTTGCGGATCAGCGCACGGGCCTGTTCGCGGGAGGCTTCGTCAGAGAAGCCAAGCTGGATGGCACCGTTGAGCTGCGGCAGGCTGCGATAACGCAGCTTCTCTTTACGCAGCAGGCTCTTCACGTCGCCTTCGTAGACCTTCAGGCGCGCGTCGAGGGCTTTGTCCATGTCGACTTCCAGCAGGAAGTGCACACCACCGGACAAGTCCAGACCCAGCTTCATCGGGTGCGCGCCAATGCTGCGCAACCAGGCCGGAGTGGTCTGTGCCAGGTTGAGCGCGACAACATAGTCGTCACCCATGGCCTTGCGCACGACATCTTTTGCCGGCAATTGGTCTTCTTGCTTGGTCAGGCGCAACAACCCGCCCTTCGCACCAGCTGCCAATGTTGCCGCTTTAACCTGGATGCCCGCGTCGGTCAGTGCCTTGCTCGCGCGTTCCAGATCAGCCTGGTTGACCTGCAGCGAAGTGCTGGCGCCAGTGATCTGGATCGCCGGGTCATCAGGGTAAAGATTGGGAGCGGAATAAATAAAACCGATCGCCAGCACCGCCAGGATCAGTACGTATTTCCACAGAGGGTATTTGTTCAGCATCACGCCGCCCGCTTATAACGCGGGGCGCCTTGCGCGCCCCGTCGATTGGTAAAGGTTGGAACTTAGATCGCTTTGAGCGTGCCTTTTGGCAGCGTGGCGGCGATGGCGCCTTTCTGGAACTTCATTTCTACGGTGTCGGAGACTTCCAGAATCACGAAAGCATCGGAAACCTTGGTGATCTTGCCGGCAATACCGCCAGTGGTCACAACTTCGTCACCTTTCTGCAGGCTGCCCAGCAGGTTCTTCTGCTCTTTGGCGCGCTTGGCCTGTGGGCGCCAGATCATCAGGTAGAAGATGACCAGGAAGCCGACCAGGAAAATCCACTCGAAACCACCGCCCATAGGGCCGGCAGCAGCAGGCGCAGCGGCGTCAGCCATGGCGTTAGAGATAAAAAAGCTCATTTAGCACTCCAGTTGCAAAATAGTGAATCTTAGGGTCGGAAAACTCAGTCCAAGGGCGGCACAGGGAGCCCGCGCTTGGCATAGAAGGCATCGACGAAGGCGGCCAATGTACCCTGTTGAATAGCCTCGCGCAAACCAGCCATCAGGACTTGGTAGTGACGCAAATTGTGGATGGTATTCAACATGCTACCCAGCATTTCCCCGCATTTGTCCAGATGGTGCAGATAAGCACGGGAGAAGTTCTGGCAGGTGTAGCAATCACAGGTGGGATCCAGCGGCGAATCATCATGGCGATGGAACGCGTTACGGATCTTCAGCACGCCTGTATCAATGAACAGATGCCCATTGCGGGCATTACGGGTTGGCATCACGCAATCGAACATGTCCACACCGCGGCGCACACCCTCTACGAGATCTTCGGGTTTGCCAACGCCCATAAGGTAACGAGGTTTGTCAGCGGGCATCAGGCCTGGCAGGTAGTCCAGGACCTTGATCATCTCGTGCTTGGGTTCACCCACCGACAAACCGCCGATGGCCAAGCCGTCAAAGCCGATCTTGTCGAGGCCTTCCAGCGAGCGTTTGCGCAGGCTTTCATGCATACCGCCCTGCACGATACCGAACAGCGCAGCGGTATTATCATCGTGTGCGTTCTTCGAGCGCTGGGCCCAACGCAGCGACAACTCCATTGAAATCCGTGCGACATCTTCGTCAGCCGGGTACGGCGTGCACTCGTCAAAAATCATCACGATGTCGGAGCCCAGGTCGCGCTGCACCTGCATGGACTCTTCCGGCCCCATGAACACTTTGGAACCATCCACCGGCGAGGCAAAGGTCACGCCCTCTTCCTTGATCTTGCGCATGGCGCCCAGGCTGAACACCTGGAAACCACCCGAGTCCGTGAGGATCGGGCCCTGCCACTTCATGAAGTCATGCAGGTCGCCATGCTTCTTGATCACTTCAGTGCCTGGCCGCAGCCACAGGTGGAAGGTGTTGCCGAGGATGATCTCGGCGCCGGTGGCGACGATGTCACGCGGCAGCATGCCTTTGACGGTGCCGTAGGTGCCCACAGGCATGAACGCCGGGGTCTCTACCGTACCGCGCGGAAACGTCAGGCGGCCGCGACGGGCTTTGCCGTCAGTGGCGAGCAATTCAAACGACATACGACTCATAGTTGTTCCTCAGGGCCGCGCGGCGCCGGATTACGGGTGATAAACATCGCATCACCGTAGCTGAAAAAACGGTATCCATTGTCGATGGCTGCTTTATACGCCGACATTGTTTCGGGATAACCCGCGAAGGCCGACACCAGCATCAATAACGTGGATTCCGGCAAATGGAAGTTGGTCACCAGGCAATCGACCACATGAAACGGCCGGCCTGGGTAAATAAAGATATCGGTGTCGCCACTGAACGGTTTGAGCACGCCATCTCGCGCCGCGCTCTCCAGGGAGCGCACGCTGGTGGTGCCCACCGCAACCACCCGCCCGCCACGCGCCTTGCAGGCGTTAACCGCGTCCACAACGTCTTGGCTGACCTCCAGCCATTCGCTGTGCATATGGTGATCCTCGATGTTATCCACACGCACCGGCTGAAACGTGCCGGCCCCCACGTGCAGGGTCACATAGGCCGTCTCGACGCCCTTGGCGGCAATCGCATCCAGCAGCAACTGGTCAAAATGCAGCCCGGCAGTCGGCGCAGCAACTGCACCGAGGCGCTGGGAATAGACCGTTTGATAGCGCTCGCGGTCCGAGTCTTCGTCGGGACGGTCGATATAAGGAGGCAATGGCATATGGCCGACGCGCTCCAGTAACGGCAGAACCTCTTCGGCGAATCGGAGTTCGAACAGCGCATCATGACGCGCAACCATCTCGGCTTCGCCACCGCCGTCAATCAGGATGCTCGACCCCGGTTTCGGCGACTTGCTGGAGCGTACATGGGCCAGCACACGATGGTTGTCCAACACTCGCTCCACCAGAATTTCCAACTTGCCGCCGGATGCTTTCTGGCCAAACAGACGCGCCGGGATTACCCGGGTATTGTTGAACACCATCAGATCGCCCGGACGCAAATGCTCAAGCAAATCAGTGAATTGACGGTGTGCAAGGGTGCCGCTGGCCCCGTCCAGGGTCAGCAGTCGACTGGCGCGACGCTCGGCCAAAGGGTGGCGAGCAATCAACGAATCAGGGAGTTCAAAAGTAAAGTCAGCAACGCGCATGATGGGGTTCGTCTAGCAGGGCCGGGAAGTCTAGCGGAAATAGTGAAAATAGACCATGAAACGTGATTGACCAACGGTAATCTCATCTCTATACTTCGCCGCCATTGAGCCCTGATGGCGGAATTGGTAGACGCGGCGGATTCAAAATCCGTTTTCGAAAGGAGTGGGAGTTCGAGTCTCCCTCGGGGCACCATCTTAAAGAAAGACCTTGAATTTCAAGGTCTTTTTTTTCGTCTATAGAAAAGCGCCCTGAGGCCGCAACGGCGCCCAGAGAGCGAGTTAGCACCATCCGCCTCCCCAGCCACCATAAAGTCCAGCGAGCCCACTCAGAGGCCTTGCAAGGCCGCTAAAAACACCCCTCCTGATTATCTCAAAGCCCACCCAAAGCACCGCTCGGGCTTCGAGCGGGGATACTGCTTCACGTGATGGACGAATGCCGCCCGCGCCAGAACTCATCAGGATTCAGAAGCGTGTCAGCGCATCTATTGATGCGATGCAGGCTCTGGGGAAACCGACGCTTTACGAGTAGGAAAAAATGGGACGACTGCAGCAAATTTATCGCTGAGAACATTCATGAATTCACCCAGAAATTTTAGGGCACTTTTCGACCGAGCAAAACAAAACCCCACCTGCTTTCGCAAATGGGGTTTCGGAATTTAATCTTGACGATGACCTACTCTCACATGGGGAAACCCCACACTACCATCGGCGATGCATCGTTTCACTACTGAGTTCGGGATGGGATCAGGTGGTTCCAATGCTCTATGGTCGTCAAGAAATTCGGGTACTGAGTCGTGGCCAGTTGGCCTCGCTTCAGCAAATTGGGTATGTGACAGCTTTCGGTGTTTTGTGAACATCGAACTTTCGGTTCGTTGCGTCTTCACACACCGCAATCTGATGCTTCTACTTGTTTCCAAGTCAGGAG